>JAYVXF010000235.1:0-4382 GCA_043793345.1 Betaproteobacteria bacterium
CGCCGACCCACTTCGCGCCCTGCATGGCGCTCAGATTCGGCAGGCACAAAACATGCCGCAGGGCATGTTTTGAGTCCAGCCTCATCCCAACGGCTGATATTGCATCGACGCATATCGCCCGTACGCGTAATGCTCCAACTGCCGTTCAATATCGTTCACCAGCGCCGACGCACCGAGGCGAAAAAGGTTTGGCTGCATCCATTCGTCGCCGAGTTCCTCCTTCATCAGGATCAACCAGTCGAGCGCTTGTTTTGCAGAGCGAATACCGCCCGCCGGTTTGAAGCCGACCTTCACTCCCGTCTGCTCATGATATTGACGAATGGCGCGCACCATCACGAGGGAGCCCGCGAGAGTGGCGTTGGTGGGCTCTTTACCGGTGGAGGTTTTGATGAAATCGGCGCCGGCCTGCATGCAGACGATGCTGGCGCGCATGATATTTTTCAGCGTGCCGAGCTCACCGGTGGCGATGATGGCTTTCATGTGCGCTGGACCACAGGCTTCGCGAAACGCGTTGACTTCATCAAAGAGCGCGCGCCAATCACCGTTCAGCACGTGCTCGCGCGAGATGACAATGTCGATTTCGGCAGCGCCGTCTTTCACGCTGGCTTTGATCTCGTCTATTTTTACCGGGAACGGCGTGAGCCCTGCGGGGAAACCGGTGGAGACTGCCGCGACGGGAATGCCGGAGCCGCGTAGCGCTTCCACCGCAGTCGCGACGAAGTGGTGATAGACGCACACGGCACCGGTGTGGAGTGCCTCCGTATAGCCGACGTCGTGCAGCAATTGATCGCGGATCGGCTGCCGCGCTTTGGCGCAGAGACGCCGCACGGTGCCGGGTGTGTCGTCGCCGGAGAGCGTCGTGAGGTCAATGGTTTTCACGGCATGGATCAGCCACGCGGCCTGATGTTCTTTTTTCACCGTACGGCGGGTCGCCATGGTGGCTGCGCGGCGCTCAACCGCACTGCGGTTCACGCGCACATCCTTGACGAGCCCAAGATCAAATCTGCTGCCGGGATTACGCTCTCCATCTTCGACAGCGTGGCTTGGTTTAACCGGAAGCAGGGACACCTTTGCCATCGCGAGCTCGATCACACGAAACGTAAAAAAATATTATACGCCGCAGCGATGAAAGCGCCCTCGCCGCGCCACGCCGCACCCACGGAAAATTTGTTCGTTGTCTAATCGGATCGCGCGCAGGGTGCGCACTGAGCACCCGGCTCGCCGAACCGTGCGCGGTGCGCACCCTACGGCGACATAGGGCAAATTTACCGTGACTCGCCGTCCCCCGTTGCTTCGCCGTTAGCGTTGGTAACATTCGCGTGCTAGATTGTGCGAACTACCGTAGGCAATGACGCTTAAGCGGTCTCCCTTGCGTGCAAACCAAAGACAAAACATGACGCGGCGAACGATGATTCTTTTTTTCCTGGCGCTGCTCGCGGCATCGCCGCTAATTTGGATGAGCGTGGATCCGAATGCGGGTAACACGCTTTTGTCATTCACGAGCGGCGCAAAAGCGCATGTCTCTGTCGTTGACCAGCCCATTCCACAGCGATGATTTCGCCAGCGGGGGACGAAATCTTTTCGCAGCTATGTGGAATGCAGACGCAAATCAGGCGCGATCGCCGACTCCATCGCTGGCTCCACTGATTACTTGCTTGATTGTCGAAAAACTGAATCCCCGCGATTGCAGGTAGCGAATCTGTTTCGATTTTTCCTCAGCTGATTCGGCGACGCTGCCGAATTTCCTGTTCCATAGCGCGCGTGCGCGATCATGTTCATTTTCTTTCAGCGTGAGAATTACCGCGCCGATTTGTTCATCGGCAACGCCTTTTTGCCGCAGGGTATGCGCGACCCGCAGCGACCCATATTTCGCACCCAGCCGCCGCGCCGTACCTTCGGCGAAGCGCGCTTCATTCAGAAAACCCTGTGCGCAACACCAATCTGCAGCGCCTTCAACTTCCTCTTTTTCAAACTCTTTGGACGTGAGTTTGTCAATGAATTCGTTACGGCAATAGTCGCGGCGCGAGAGCATTCTCAGCGCAGCCGAGACGAGTGCCTTGTTTGCAGGCTTGGCGGCGACCATGCTCGCGTCGCTGCTCAGACTATCCACGTCACCGCTCCGCGTGGTGCAAACCGTTAAGCCGCCAGCTCACAATATTCCACGACCGCAGTCGGGGCGGGAATTTGCCGACCATCGTCGCACAGCGCGTCCAGATGATGCACGATCGCATCGTGAATGTTGGCCTCGATCTCGTCGATGGACGCGCCGGTTTTCATGAAGCCGGGCAAATCAGGCACGGTTGCACAAAAACGGTTATTGGATTGTTCAATCACGACGGCGTAGCGCATGGCTCTAGTCCTTTTTGAAGCGTTGAATGCTTACACAGCAGTCAGGAATATTGACGACAATATTCATCCTGCACCGTCATTCCCGCGAAGGCGGGAATCCAAGGTAACGAAGGCAAACTTGGATTCCCGCCTTCGCGGGATTGACGACCTCTGAGTTGAAACTGTCGCCATTATTTCTGACTGATGAGTAATGCTTAATGCTTGCGAGAAAATAACCAACCAAGACTTTGGCAATGCGAACAGACCATGCGGCTTTGCCAGCCGGTCGCTACGCAGGTAGAACATTTTTCCCACGCGTTTTTTTCGATGGTACTTGCAAATTTTCCTGCACATGCGCGGCCGCTGCGCGTCCGGTCGCAAGGCTGGTTGATCGCGATGGTTGAGAACGAGAATGCGCTGCAACGCGTGCAGACGGCGACGGGGTGTTCACGTTGCGGGCGTGACTGTAGACGCGAACGCGCGTGAACGTGGGAGCGCAGATGCGGTTGCGACGATGCTGGCGCATGCGTATGTTGTTTCAGGGTATCGAGAAAAAAGTTGGCGTGCATGGAAAACTCCAGTCAATTCAGGCGAAAAAAGGGCCGCTCTCGCTCAATACCTTGAATCCGAACGGCCCAACCATCGATCATGTGCAGCGAGAATTTTATTCTTCGACTTCTTCGCTCTCGTCGCTGCCTGCACCAACATTCGCACCGACACCAACGGCTGCGCGAATCTTGGCCTCAATTTCTTTTGCCATTGCCGGATTTTCTTTCAGGAACTTGCGCGTGTTGTCCTTGCCCTGGCCGATTTTTTCGCCTTTGTAGGCATACCACGCACCGGATTTATCGACGATTTTGTGGATCACGCCGAGCTCGATAATTTCACCTTCGCGGGAAATACCTTCGCCATAGAGAATGTCGAATTCAGCGATACGGAACGGCGGCGCTACTTTGTTCTTGACCACTTTCACACGCGTCTCGGAACCGATCACTTCATCGCCATTTTTGATGGCACCGATGCGGCGGATATCGATACGAACCGAGGCGTAGAATTTAAGTGCATTGCCGCCAGAAGTGGTTTCCGGGCTACCGAACATGACGCCGATTTTCATGCGAATCTGGTTAATGAAAATGACCAGCGTGTTGGAGCGCTTGATATTGGCGGTGAGCTTCCTCAACGCTTGCGACATCAATCGCGCTTGCAGGCCGGGCAACTGGTCACCCATTTCACCTTCAATTTCGGCGCGCGGCGTCAAGGCGGCGACCGAATCGATGACGACAATATCGACGGAACCTGAGCGCACCAGCATGTCGGCGATTTCGAGCGCCTGCTCGCCGTTATCGGGCTGCGAGATCAGCAGATCATTGATGTTGACGCCGAGCTTGCCGGCGTATTGCGGATCGAGCGCGTGTTCGGCATCGATGAAGGCTGCGGTGCCACCGGTCTTTTGCATTTCGGCGATGACTTGCAGTGTGAGCGTGGTTTTGCCGGAAGACTCCGGGCCGTAAATTTCTACCACGCGGCCACGCGGCAGGCCGCCAATGCCCAGCGCGATATCGAGCCCGAGTGAGCCGGTGGATACGGCGATGATGTCGGGGATGCAACCGGCCTCACCCATTTTCATGATCGAGCCCTTGCCGAATTGCTTTTCGATTTGCGAAAGCGCCGCAGCCAAAGCCTTCGATTTATTTTCGTCCATAAAACTTTCTTTCATCATGTTCATCGCGGTCTCCGGTAATTTAGGCGTCAATTGAGGCTATCCGACGCGGGTCTATACAAAAATACATGGCTGTATTTCCGTACAGTACCGGAACATTTGGGGGTTTGCAACAACTTTTTTGCGCTCCACCTGCAAACAGGCAAAAGCTTCTCAGGCGAGATTATGCAATAACTGCGTGAGCGCGTGCGCGACAGTTTGCTGGCGTACTGCGGCGCGGTCGCCAGCGAAATGACAGACCGCGGAGACGATGGGTTTTTTCGGAAACTTCCACGCAAACCATACCGTGCCGACGGGCTTGCCGGGCATGCCGCCTTCGGGCCCGGCGATGCCG
>JAYVXF010000236.1:0-13649 GCA_043793345.1 Betaproteobacteria bacterium
GGCCGTGCACCTGCGCCTGGGTGATTTCATCTTTGATGCCGAAAGGCGTTGAGCGAAAAAATTCTTTGGCAGTGCTTCGCAAAAAGCCGCGAAACCCTGCCAAAGAATTTTTTCGCCTGCGGCTAGTCTCTAGAAAAGACCCCCGCTCACGCCAAACACTCGTGATGCCATATTTCCCCATCACGCTATACTTTAGCCCATGAATACCGTATCAAACCTTGAAAAAATAATATTAGTGCTACCTGCTGTGGTGCGAGAGCATCTGGCAACTGTCGCGTGGTGCGGCTATTGAACAAGAAACGAGCTTGAAATTCAACAGAGTCGAAGCCAATGCCTGTTAGCCCATTGCGCCCGAGCTCACGCGCGGGCAAGAATTGAAACGATCAAAGATTTACCCCATGAAGATTCGCTATTTTGCCGACACCGATACCTTGCACATTGAGTTTCGCGCAGCGAAAGTTGCCGAGACGCGCGATCTGGACGAGAACACGCTTCTCGAAGTTGACATGCAGGGCAATATTTGCGCGATCACTGTGGAGCATGCGTCGGAGCGTGCGGGTATCCCGGAGTTTTCTTACGAGCAGATTGCGGCATGATTCACCATCCCGTACCGCAACAATGCCATGCCCCCTCGCGCTATACTGGTTGCCATGAATACGGTCGCTGAAATCGAGAAAGTAATCTTGGCTCTTCCACCTGCGGAGCGCGAGCACATTGCGACCGTTGCGTGGGACAGCTTGGCCGGAAACTCTGGCGCGGCGGGGGATCGCAGCATTGATGCTGAAGGTATCGAGGTCGCATCACAACGCGACGCGGCAATCGAGTCCGGTCTGGTCCAATCAATTGGTCATGCTGAATTTCTGCAGCGCACCGGTGGCAAGCGCGAATGAGGCTGGAGTTTCACCCGCACACCGTATCCGATCTCAATAACGCCGTGGTGTACTACAACCAGCAACGCGCTGGATTAGGCGATGAACTCCGCATTGAAGTTCATGCTGCCATTGAACAAGTTCGGGAAAACCCATCGCAATTTGCAGTTGTCGCGAATGAAATCAGGCGTTGTCTCGTACATCGTTTTCCATACGCCGTTTTGTTCCGCGTCGTAGGTGATGAGCTGATCCGCGTGTTGGTCATCCGCCACCATCGGCGGCATCAAGACTTCGGGCTTGGCCGGAGATAGGGTTTAGCAGCAGCGAAGCCAATGCGCGCTACGCCATTCATCAACACAAGCATCTCTTTTTTTCGCACTCTGCCAATGTTCAATTAAAGCTAAACCAATTTGAAAGACACAACATGAGCGAAATACTTTTCCTGGTTGAGTCATCTCCTGACGGCGGTTACAGCGCCAAGGCTTTTGGGGTGGATATTTTTACCGAGGCGGATGAACTTGCCGGATTGCATGCGAACGTCCGCGACGCGGTGCGATGCCACTTTGATGACGGAGACGCGCCGCGCCTGATCCGGCTGCACTTTACACACGACGAAGTGATCGCGGCGTAAACAACACACATGAGACTAACCCTAATAAATTATTGCATTGTCTTGGGTGTGTCATGTTGCGCCCGCGCTCACGCGCGGGCGAGGATTGAAACTTGGTAATGCCGTGCGGCCACCACTTAATTTCGTGTTGCGCCTTCGTCGGAGCAGATCAATTTTTTCTGAGTACCTTTGCTCCGCCGTAAAATTTGACGCGCAACCATTTTGGTTGCAAAATGCAGGTATTGTGATCTTTTTTGAGAAATGCCATGCCCGTCTCGCTCACCATTAAAAATATCCCCGATGATCTCTACTTGCGGCTAAAACAAGCCGCAGAGTCTAACCATCGCAGCATGAACGGCCAGGCGATTGTTAGTCTGGACGGTGCGCTCACGCAACCTAAACAATCCGCAGAAGAATGGCTGGCAGGAGTAGATTCGTTGCGCCAGTCAATTGGCAAAAATTTCAAAGCCGGTGATATTGATCGTTTCAAGCGCGCTGGCCGCAAGTAGCCAGGCATGATCGTCGCCGATACCAACATCATCGCCTACCTGTTTCTGGAGAGCGAGCACACGCAAAAAGCCCGGCAGTGGCTGGCGATGGATAGCGAATGGCATGTTCCGCCGCTGTGGCAAAGTGAATTCATGAATATTCTTGCGCTGTATATGCGAAAGGAACTGCTGACCTTAAAACAGGCCATTGCAATACAGGAACAGGCTGCAAGCCGCCTCAGCCAATACGAACATCAACCGTTGGCAAAAGATGTGCTGACGCTTGCCAAGCGAAGCGGCTGCACTGCATATGATTGCGAATTTGTCGTGACGGCTAGAGCGCTGGGCTGCTCCTTACTCACCGCTGATAAACCGCTGCTGAGGGCGTTCCCGAACATTACTGTCGCTTTCGCTAGCTAGCAAACAAAGTCGACGCGCAAAGAAAAATGGCTTGCATCGACCTACTTTATCTACGCCGTTCGCTGTAGGCTTGCAATGTGCGCGTCGGCACTCCATCAGCGTTCTTCGCAGTTGTTGAACGACGAATATCGAAGCGCTAAAACACGAAGTGTAGATATTATTTACGCGACGCTGTGCAGGGACGCCGTACGCTTGAATTTTAAGCGACTCGATCTCTGCATCAATATCCGCAGTCTTCCTGCGTAGCGCGATAAAATGACGCACGATTTTTATCAGGTGGCACCCTCTTGCTTTATCCCCTCGCCCGCACCGCCCTGTTCGCGCTCGACCCGGAAGTTGCGCATGACCTCGCTTTGCAGTCGTTGAAGCGCCTGCAAAAACTGCACCTCGCTGGATTCTTCGGCTCGCACGTTTCCGCCCCGGTCGAGGTGATGGGTCTCAAATTCGCTAATCCCGTGGGACTTGCGGCGGGCCTCGACAAAAACGGCGAGTACATCGATGCGTTGGCGGCGATGGGATTTGGCTTCATCGAAGTCGGCACCGTGACGCCCCGCCCGCAAGCGGGCAACCCGAAGCCGCGCATGTTTCGCCTTACCGATCAAGAGGCGCTGATCAACCGGCTTGGTTTTAATAATCAGGGGCTGGACGCATTCGTCGCCAACGTCAAACGGGCTTCGTACAATGGTGTGCTGGGTCTCAACATCGGCAAGAACGCCGATACGCCGATCGACCAGGCAGTCGATGACTATGTGACCTGTCTCAACGGCGTCTATCCTTTTGCAAGTTATGTGACGGTTAATATTTCTTCGCCGAATACCAAGGGCTTGCGCGATTTGCAGGCGGCTGCTCAACTTGAAAAATTACTGTCCACGTTAAAAGCCGAGCAACTGCGCCTTGCGAAAAAACACAAAAAACTTGTTCCGCTGGTGCTGAAAATCGCACCGGATCTGGATTTGAAATCGATCAGGGAAATTGCCAATCTCACGATGGAAAATAATTTCGACGGCATCATCGCCACCAACACCACCATCTCGCGCGATGCGGTGCGCGGACACGCGCACGCGGGTGAGGCGGGCGGGCTATCGGGCAGGCCACTGTTCTCGCCGTCAACCGAGGTGTTGCGCGAATTGGCGAAAACGGTAAAAGGAAAGATTCCGATCATCGGCGTTGGTGGCATCCTCAGCGGTGCTGACGCGAAAGCAAAAATGAATGCAGGTGCGTCGCTGGTGCAAATTTATACCGGCTTCATTTACAAAGGCCCGGATTTAATTCGCGATGCCGTCAAGGCCATCGCGGCAAAGTAACTGATGCCGACGCTCGCTGAAAAAATTGATGCGATCCTGCCGCAAACCCAATGCACGCTGTGCGGATATGAAGGCTGCATGCCGTACGCGGAAGCGATTGCGGCGGGTGAAGCCGCGATCAACCGCTGTCCGCCCGGCGGCGACGCGGGAATCAAGGCATTAAGTGTTTTGCTCGCGCGCGAGGTCATTGCGCTCGACACCACGCGTGGCCTCCATCAGCCGCATCGTGTCGCTGTCATTGATGAAGACATCTGCATCGGTTGCGGCAAGTGTCTTAAGCCCTGCCCGACGGACGCCATCATCGGTACAAATAAATTCATGCATACCGTGGTCGCTTCACTTTGCACCGGCTGCGAATTATGCATTCCGCCGTGCCCGGTTGATTGCATCCGCATGGAGCAGAGCCCTGCTTTTCCGCTGATGATGAATGCCAACGAGGCGCGCGCCCGTTACCATTTTCATCAATCGCGATTGGCGCGGGACGAGTTGGAGCGCAACGTCGCGCTGGCTGCGAGCGAGGCGGCAGCACTTGGCGACACGCGTGGCTGAAGCACGCGTGATGAAGCCCGCTGAGCGTCACGAATTTTTTCGGCGCATGCGGGAAATCAATCCTCATCCAAAATCGGATCTTGAATATCGCTCCTCTTTCGAATTGCTGGTCGCCGTCATTCTCTCGGCGCAGGCGACCGACAAGAGCGTCAATATCGCCACTAAAAAATTATTCGCCGTCGCCAATACGCCCAACGCCATTCAGGCACTCGGCGAAGACGCGTTGATCGAACACATCCGAACGATCGGGCTGTTTCGCACCAAGGCGAAAAACGTGATGGCGATGTGCAATCTGTTGATTGAGCATCATCACGGTGAAGTGCCGAATTCACGCGCGGCGCTGGAGGCGCTACCCGGTGTGGGAAGAAAGACCGCCAACGTGGTGCTCAATATTGCGTTCGGTGAGCCAACCATCGCGGTGGACACGCATATTTTTCGTGTCAGTAACCGCATGGGCTTGGCGCCGGGCAAGAATGTTGTTGCGGTGGAAGAAAAACTGCTGAAAGTGGTGCCGAAAGAATTCATGGATCACGCCCATCACTGGCTGATTTTGCATGGCCGCTACACCTGCATTGCGCGCAAACCAAAATGTGGTGCCTGTGCAGCCTATGATATTTGCGGTTTCAAAAAGCGCGCGGATTTTGTGGAGTAGCGATGTTTAATCCCACCCGCGATCAGGCGCGTGACTTCCTGTTTGAGGCATGGCGAAAATATCGTGTTGAGGAACCGCTCACGGCGATGGATGCGATGGCGGTGGAAATCATTTCACTGCACCCTGAATATCACGCGATGCTCGATGACCGTGAGCGTTTTTTGGCGTCGTATCGGGATCGCGATTACCCGCCTGAATTCGGCGAGACCAATCCTTTTCTTCACCTCAACATGCATCTGTCGATTCGCGAGCAAGTGTCGATTGATCAGCCTGCGGGTGTGCGGGGCTTTCATGTCGCACTCGCGAAAAAGCTCGGTTCGGCACTGGCCGCCGAGCACGAGATGATGGATTGCCTTGCCGAAATGATTTGGCACGCGCAGCGGCATCACACCGCACCGGACGCGCAAATTTATCTGGGGTGCTTGCAGGATAAAATAGTTAAACTCTAGCACTGGTGCGGCTGCTGGCGGATAAATGGCTGTTAAGACGCGCCAGTGCTTGATCTATGCATTCGTATTTCTAGCAACGCTGTCATCCCGGCGAACAACCACAGGGTTTTTATTCGATTTCCATAACAATAGATTAATAATTGCGCCGTCATTCCCGCGCAGGCGGGAATCTAATTTTCGTCGCGCAAACTTGGATTCCCGCCTGCGCGGGAATGACGATAAATTACTGTTGCAATGATTTGGAATTGGTATTAGATGTTCCCTTAACAATAAATAGTTTTGGCATGGCACGGTGCACACCCTACGCACGCTTCTTCGTCGCCCCTTTGCCGATATATTTTTCCAGCCACGCAAAATATTCGCGATACCAGAGCCGCGAATTCTGCGGCTTCAATATCCAGTGATTCTCATCGGGGAACAACACCAGCCGCGCGGGAACATTGAGCGCCTTCAGCGTGCTGTAATACATGAGACCCTGCGCATCCGGCACCCGATAGTCGAGTGCGCCGTGCATAACCAGCGTCGGCGTTTTCATGTGTTTGACCTGTGTGATTGGATTTTGCGCGGCGAATTTTTTTGGGTCGTCCCAATAGGTCGTTGTGAGCGAATGGTTGAACCAGTAGCCCGCGTCGCCCGCGTACATCGACACCCAGTCGAAGCATCCCGCATGGCAGACGTAGGCCTTGTAACGATCACCGCCCTTCTTCGATCCATTGCGGCCATTCATCCACGCCACCATCATGCCGCCATAGCTGCCGCCGCTCGCGGCGAGGCGCTTGCCGTCGATGTAGCCCTGCTTCAGCATGAAATCGGTTGCCGCCTCAACGTCGGCGTGCTCCTTGCTACCGAAGCTGCCGGTGTTGGATTCAAGGAATTTATTTCCCCAGCCAAGTGAGCCGTGGTAATTCACGCACACGACCACGTAGCCTGCTGCGGCAAAGACCTGATTGTTCCAGCGCTGGTGAAAGTTGTCGCCCCAATTCGCGTGCGGGCCGCCGTGAATGTTGTGCAGCAGCGGCCATTTCTTTTTCGCGTCGAAATCCGGCGGATAGACCACCCACATTTGCACAAGCTCGTTGTTCCAGCCCTTGATGGTGAATTCTTTGACTTCGCCGAGTTTGAATTTCGCCATGAGTGCATCGTTGAATGTTTCAATCGCCGCTTCGTTTTTACCAAATGCGTCGCTCGCAAATACTTTCGGCGCTGCTGACATATTGTTGCGCACGAAAACGAGCTTGTCGGCGCGCACGTCAAAATCGGTCACGGTGCCGCCCTGCACGAGGAGCGCGGGTTTTTTCGCGTTGACGTTCAAGGCCCAGATATTCAAGCGGGCAAATTCGTCGGCCGTGAAATAAATACTTCCGCTGTCGGCCGCCCATTTCAGCGGCGCATTGATATTGCGATCCCACTGGCTTTTCATCAGCAACTTGCCACTGCTGCGCGCGATGATCGCGACCTTGTAATCGTCATCCATCGAGCGGCGCATGTTTTGCACCAGCAGTGCAATCGATGCGCCATCCGGCGAATAAGCAGGTGCGTAATGCGACAGCGGTGAAGTCGCGGTCAGGTTTTTTATTTTCCCGCTTTTCAAGTTGAGCTCGGCGATGTGATGCTCCTGATCGCCGCGCGGATCGATGTTGGGATTAAAACAAAAAGCGATATGCCTGCCGTCGGGCGAAATCGTGAAGTCGTGTTGACCGGGGTCGGTCGATTGCAGCGCGTATTTACTGCCAGCAAATAAATCGCGGCACTTTCCCGATGCGGCATCGACCACATGCAGGTGCGGCACACGGCCATCCGAGAGCCAATGATCCCAATGGCGAAAGCTGGTTTTCTCAACCACGTGTGCCTTGACCTTATCCTCTTTTTTTTCTTTCAATCGTCTGGCCTGTGCCTTTTCGCTGTTGATTTCCGGCCACACCCACGAGATGAACGCGACTTTTGACGAATCAGGAAACCACTGGATGGCCGACACACCCGTCGCAATGTTGGACACGCGCCGCGCTTCGCCGCCGTCCGGGGCAATCACGTAGAGCTGCGCTTCTTCATCGGCGTCCTTTCCGTCACCCCTTTTTGCGACGAACGCAATCAAGGAACCATCCGGCGACCATTGCGGCTGTCCGTCTTTGTCACCGCAGCGCGTGAGTTCGCGTGGATCACCACCGAATGTTGAGAGCAGCCAGAGACTGCTGCTGGCCGTGTTGTCATTCATGTCGTAGCTGGACAGCGCCACGCACGCCTGCGAGCCGTCGGGTGAAAGGGTCGGCGAGGATGGCCGCTGAATTTTCCAAAGATCTGCGGCGGTGATGGCTTGGTTTTTCGTTGGCATGATGTGGGTCACGTTTAGTTGGATTGGAATAGGGAACTTCTATCAAACTACATTTCCGTCATTCCCGCGAAGGCGGGAATCCAATTTCGTTTAGATATCACGATCTTATGAAAACTTGGATTCCCGCCTTCGCGGGAATGACGGTGAATGGAAGTTCCCAGTAGACAAACTCTAACACTGGTGCGGTCGCTGGCGTAATTTCAGCCTGCGAGGCGCGAGTGTGCTGGCGTTTGAGGGCGGAACTCATTTGAGTTCGATGCTGTCATTCACTCGCAATTTTCGCATTCAATTTTTTCATGTGAGGAGTGCCGAATCGGCGCGAGTCAGTGGATAATCCACCGTTAATATTTCTGAGGCAAACCATGGCAAAACTAAACGTAAACGGTAAGCTCGTCGACTATGTTGCAGACGAAGGCACGCCGCTGTTGTGGGTGCTGCGCGAGCAGCTTGGTTTGACCGGTACCAAATACGGCTGCGGCATCGCACAGTGTGGCGCATGTACCGTACACGTTGACGGCGTGCCAACGCGCTCATGCGTGCGACCCGCATCATCGTTTAAGACAGGCGAAAAAATTGTCACCATCGAGGGACTTTCCAAAGATGGCTCGCATCCGGTGCAGCAGGCGTGGGTGGCGCTCGATGTGCCGCAATGCGGTTTTTGCCAGTCGGGCATGATCATGGCGGCAACAGCACTGCTAAAGTCCCAACCGAATCCAAGCGACAAAGACATCGATGACGCGATGACCAACATCTGCCGCTGCGGCACCTACAACCGCGTGCGCACCGCGATCAAAACTGCGGCAAAAGAAATGTCGGGCGGTAAAAAGACGGCGAACGCATTGAACATTCAGCACATCGGTGGAGGTGAAGCATGAACGCCAGCAACGCAGCGAACCCATCGCGTCGAAAATTTATCCGGGGCAGCGCGGCAGTCGCAGGCAGCTTGGTGGTGGGCTTTCACATTCCGTTTGCGAAAAACGCCGAGGCACAAGCGAGCGCAACAGAAGTCAATGCGTGGGTGGTGGTGCAGCCAAACGATACCGTCGTGATTCGCATCTCCCGCTCCGAAATGGGACAAGGCACGCTCACCGGTCTGTCGCAATTGGTCGCTGAGGAGCTCGAATGCGATTGGGCAAAAGTCACCACCGAATATCCGACGCCGGGACAAAGCCTGGAACGCAAACGCCCGTGGGGCAGCTTCGGTACCGGCGGCAGTCAGGGTATTCGCGGCTCGCAGGATTATGTGCGTAAAGGCGGCGCGACCGCACGCCTGATGTTGTTGCAGGCGGCGGCCGACGAATGGAAAGTGCCGGTAGCCGAATGCACCGTTGTCAATGGCGTCATCACGCACGCCGCAAGCAAACGCGCGATCACCTACGGCAAGGTCGCGGCGGCTGCCGCCAAGCTCACGCCGCCCACCGACGTGAAGCTGAAAGACGCGAAAGACTGGAAGCTTGCAGGCAAGCGTTTGACGCGGCTCGATACCGTCGACAAAACCACCGGCAAGCAAATCTATGGCATGGATATAAACATGCCCGGCATGCTGAACGCGGCGGTGAAAGACTGCCCGGTATTTGGCGGCAAGGTGAAAAGTGTCGATGATGCAGCGGTGTTGAAACGGGTCGGCGTGAAAAAAGTATTGCGGGTTGGCGATAGCGCGGTTGCTGTCGTTGCAGACACGTGGTGGCGCGCAAAAACCGCGCTGGACGCATTGAAAATCGAGTGGGACGAAGGCCCGAATGCCAAACTATCCAGCGCGAGTTTTGCGGAAGTATTGAAAGTGGGGCTCGACGCCAAAGACGCCGTCGTCGGCAGCACCATCGGTGACGCGCCGAAAGCAATTCAAAACGCGGCGCGCAAAATCGAAGCGGTGTATTCGTATCCGCATCAAAATCACGCCTGCATGGAAACCATGAACGCCACCGTGCGCTGGACCTCGGAAAAATGCGAGGTGTGGGCGCCGACGCAAAACGGTGAAGCCGCACACGCCGCAGCGGCCGAGGCGGCTGGACTGCCGCCGGCCAAATGCGAGGTATACAAAATGCATTTGGGCGGCGGCTTCGGTCGTCGCGGCGCGACCGACTATGTGCGTCAGGCGGTATCGATTGCCAAACAAATGCCCGGCACGCCGATCAAAATGATCTGGTCGCGAGAAGAAGACATGGCGCAGGGTCGCTTTCATCCGGTCACGCAGTGTAAGCTCGTTGCGGGTCTCGACGATAAAGGCGAGATCACGGGATTGCATATGCGCATTTCCGGACAGTCGATTCTTGCCGGCGTCGCACCACAAAATATTCGCGACGGTAAAGATCCGGTGGTGTTTCAGGGATTGAATACAACCGGCGTTGAAACCACGATCGGTTATACGTTTCCCAATCTGCTGGTTGATCACGCGATGCGCAATCCGCACGTGCCGCCGGGATTTTGGCGTGGCGTAAATCTAAACCAGAACACGATTTATCTCGAATCGTTTATCGACGAAATCGCGCATGCAACCAAGCAAGACCCATTGGCACTGCGCCGAAAACTGATGGCAAATCATCCGAAACATTTGGCCGTGCTGGATGCGGTGGCCAAACGCGTCGAGTGGGATAAGCCCGCGCCGAGTGGTGTTTTTCGCGGGCTCGCGCAGACGATGGGTTTTGGCAGCTACGTGGCGGCGTGCGCGGAAGTGTCGGTGAGTCGCGACGGCGTGCTGAAAGTGCATCGCATCGTCGCTGCAACCGACTCGGGGCACGCGGTTAATCCACAGCAGATCGAAGCGCAGGTCGAGGGCTCGTTCGTGTACGGACTTTCGGCCGCGCTTTATCAGGAATGCACGGTGAAAGATGGCCGTATCGAGCAGACCAATTTTCACAACTATCCAACGTTAAAGTTGGCCGAGATGCCGAAAGTTGAAACCATCATCATGCCGTCGGGTGGATTTTGGGGTGGCGTCGGCGAGCCGACCATCGCGGTTGCCGCGCCGGCCGTGCTGAACGCGATATTCGCTGCGACCGGAAAACGCATTCGTGATTTGCCGTTGAAGAATCACAGCTTGAAGGCGTGATGTCGTGAAGGCAATGACGCTGGCGTCGGCATCGTTGCTGGCAATTTTTGCGGAATGTCTTTTGCCCGTAAGCGCAGCACAAGCGGCAGACGTGCTGCCACTGGCGAAGTTTGTGGTCGTCGGCGACGGCATTCCCGCGTCACTGACGATGATCGCAGGCGATGCTGCACGCGGACGCGCCATCGTTGTCAACGCCCGCTTGGGAATGTGTTTGCTGTGTCATCAGGCGCCGATGCAAGAGCAAACTTTTCAGGGCAATCTGGCACCCAGCATCGCGGGTGCGGGAACTCGTTCCACTGCGGCACAACTACGGCTGCGACTGGTCGACGGCCGCCGCCTTAATCCGGATAGCATCATGCCTTCGTATTATCGCGTTGATGGGTTGATGCGCGTCGGCAGCGCATGGCAATCAAAACCGATCCTGGATGCGCAACAGATTGAGGATGTCGTGGCTTATTTGCGCACACTGAAATGAAATCGCGTCGAACCTTCATGGCGTCAAGCGCCGCTGCGGCGACCAGCATCCTGCTGCGGCCTGCCGCGCTATTGGCGCAAGCCGATTCGCTCGCAGCGGCCGTCCGCGCGTACGCGGGCGGCGAAAAATTGACAGAGGGTCGCGTTAGACTCGATATCGCCCCGCTGGTCGACAACGGTAACAGCGTGCCGATTGAAGTCTCTGTTGAGAGCCCGATGACGGCGCCCGATCATGTCGTCGCCATCGCGGTGTTCAATGAAAAAAATCCGCAGCGCGATGTCGTTGAATTTATGCTCGGCCCACGCGCCGGACGTGCGCATGTCGCCACGCGCATACGACTCGCCACCACGCAAAAATTGGTCGCAGTGGCCAAAATGCAGGACGGCACGTGCTGGACGCATACCGTTGACGTGTTGGTCACACTCGCGGCGTGCATCGAGGAATAATCAAGTGGCACGCGCTCTTATCACCGTCCAGCCCGCCGCCAAACGCGGCGAGATAATTGAGCTCCGCGCGCTGATCCAGCATCCGATGGAAACCGGCTATCGGCGCAGCAGTGAAGGCGCGATGCTGCCACGCAATTTGATCCGCCGCTTCACCTGTCGATTTGAAGCCGACGGCGCAGTTAAAAAGAGTGAAACCATCTTCAGCGCGACACTGCACGCAGCCATTGCGGCGAATCCGTTTATTTTGTTTCATGCGTTTGCGACCACCAGCGGCGTATTCGTGTTTAGTTGGGAAGGCGATAATGGTTTTACGCAGACCGAGCGCGCGGCACTGGCGGTGTCGTGACGCGCTGCCTTTTCATTTTGCTTGTTGCGTTCTTTTTCAGCGGGCCGCAAATAACGCACGCGGCAGACACGCGCAAATCAGGCTTCGATGTCATGCGCGCCGCCACGCAGGCGCTGCAAAAAGATGACAGCCAAAACCCCGCAATGCTGTGGGTGAAAGACGGCGAAGCCCTGTGGCAGCGTAGCGAAGACGGCGCCGCCAAATCGTGTGCCAGTTGCCATGGCGATGCGCGCAACAGCATGCGTGGTGTGGCGGCACGTTATCCGGCGTTTTCAAGCGCATTGAAGCGGGTGATCAATTTGCAACAGCAGATCAATTATTGTCGCAGTACAAAACAGCAAGCGGAACCGCTGCCTGCTGAGCACCAGAGCTTACTCAGCCTGGAAAGCTATGTCGCGTTGCAGTCGCGCGGGCTTGCTGTTGCGCCGCCAAATGACGAGGGTCTCATGCTCGCCCGTTCGCGCGGCGAGATGCTGTTTCAGCAGCGCATTGGGCAAATTGCCTTGAGCTGTAAAGACTGCCACGTCGACAATGCCGGCAAAGCACTCGCAGGCAACGTGATTCCCGAAGCGCATCCCACCGGCTACCCTATTTACCGGCTCGAATGGCAAGGCGTTGGATCGCTGCAACGCCGGTTGCGCAATTGCATGACCGGTGTGCGCGCCGAGCCGTATGCATTCGGCAGTGACGAGCTCACCGCGCTTGAGGTGTATCTCGTTTCGCGTGCGAAAGGCATGAAGGTCGAATCGCCCGCAGTGCGGCCGTGATTTTTCTGCTGATAGCAACGCCTATAATCGCTCGCATGCACCGACCAAGCCAGAACACTCCCTCGTCTGCGGCATTGCTGCCCGCGATTCTGGATCGTTTTCCCATGCTTTCGAAAATACCCCGCGAGCGCCTGATATCCATCATCGAACACGGCGAGTATCGCGAAATGCGCACCGGCGAGCGGCTGTTCTCACCGAGCGAGCCCTGTGGCGGATTTCCGTTGCTGCTCGACGGCAGCGTCCGGGTGGTGCGCGAAACGGGCCACGGAAAAAGCATCACGCTCTATACCGTCCATGCTGGCGAGCTTTGCATTGTCTCGAGCGAAAGCCTGTTCGCCTCGCCAAGCCTGATGGCAACCGGCTATGCCGAAACGCCGGTCACGGTACTTTCGCTCAGTGCGGACACGGTTGATTCTCTGCTCGCGAGCGAGCCGGCGTTCCGGCGTTTCTTTTTCGGTCTTATCAGTGCGCGTCTGGCCGATCTGGTGTTGACAGTGGAAGCGGTCGCATTTCTGAAACTCGATCAACGGCTCGCTGTGCTGCTGGTGGAAAAAGGTCCACGCGTGGCATTGACCCATCAAGTGATCGCCGATCAGCTCGGCGTGGCTCGCGAGATGGTCTCGCGGGTGATGCGCGGCTTTTCCGAGCACGGCTGGATTACACAATCGCGCGAAGTGATTGAGGTGCTCGATGTGGCAGCACTTGATCGTTTGTCGAGAGGTCTTGCGGGCTAGTGTCTCGACCCAGAAATAGCGATACATAATGAAACGGATGAATTTTTTTGCATGGCAAGGCGCGAGGAGGCGACATAGCATGGCCTATGGCAACGACGAGCAACGCCGCCATGCGGAAAAAGACGCCGTTTCATGTATCGATATTTCTGGGTCGGGACACTA
>JAYVXF010000237.1:0-13643 GCA_043793345.1 Betaproteobacteria bacterium
CTTGAACTCCTCGGCGTAGTCGAATTCTTTGCCCATGGGGTCTGAAAGTTCGGAGTGCTGCTGCAAGATCTTCAGGTTCAGCTGATTGGGCCACCAATCAGCATTTGTCCGGCCCCCAGCCACTGTGGGTTTATGGACGCCGCTCATTACTGGGCACTTGGCTTCGGTTGACATGGTTCTCTCCTTTGGTTGATTGCAATTTATTAATTGACCCAGTGTAGGGTTGCAGCACTGATCGATCAACTAAGCTTTACTAATTAGATTCATTGTGATCACGGACTGTGAATCCCATCACCGGGTTCACAGCTTCACTGTTTTGGCAGACCCGCGAGCCAGCGTTGCTCGTATTGCATTGGGATCATATACCCCACGTCGCATGCCGCGTGAAACCGAGGTCAGGGTCGGTTTGCGCGGCAAACAATAAACAGGAACTCATCGCGTTGCTTTCATGGCGGCGGGTAGAAACGAATATTACCGGCGGGCCCGGTGATTGGAAAATCGTTTGTTCAAATGCGTTCGATAGACAATAACTATCAAAAAACGCGCCGACAGGCAAAAATCAAAGAGTCCGGCAAATTGAATTTTAGGGTGATTTGCGCGTCGGGTACTTCCATTCGCGCAGCTCGGGTACATAGGTTTCAGCCAGCTCGT
The DNA here is from genome assembly GCA_043793345.1 of Betaproteobacteria bacterium. Lineage (GTDB taxonomy): Bacteria > Pseudomonadota > Gammaproteobacteria > Burkholderiales > Usitatibacteraceae > UKL13-2. The sequence continues at coordinate 652 of JAYVXF010000237.1, forward strand.
CCAAACGAACTTTCCCTTCATCGCGGAGTTTCAAGACGGTGAGTGCCGTGAAGGCCTTGGTCATTGAGGCAATTCGAAACAAGGTGTCGGGAGTGACTGGTCGTTTCGATTCCAGGTCTTGAATACCCAAGCCGCGAACGTGCACCATGCGGCCATTGGCGACGATGCCGTACACCAGTCCCGGAATATGTGAATCGAGGGCGTAGTCCGCAAAAATCTTGTCCACCGCCGCGAACATTTCCGTCTCGACCGCCGTACCACTCGGCAGACCTTCTGCGGCTGTAGCCAGCGGGGAACCAAGCAAGAGCGACAATCCCGCGAGAGCCGCAGCGCAGGATTTTGTCATGTTGATGCCCAAGGGGTTTGCGATTGATGGCAAGCAAAAATCAAAGGGGGCAGCATGTGCATTCTTTCGGACATAAAAAACAAATTTACCATGTGAATCAATTCGTCGTGCGCTTCGCCACCTTGAAGTCGGCGATGTCGTTGGTGTTGTCGAAAAATGAGCCCGCCGGCAATGCCACCAGCAACATCATTTCGCCGCTGGCAATAGCGGGCAGCGTGCATAAACGGTAGGCAACATTGCAGCAATCGCGATAATATTGCCTGGGTCTGCACGGCTTGTTCTCCTCGTTTGCTTGATCGCTAACAAGGAAAAGGATCAGGCCATTGCAGGCCTTGTTTTGGCGTGAAGACTACGCCCTACCTGTTTTATTTACAAAAATTATTCGTGGGGACAGCTCAGTGTCTGGCGCAATTGGTCTAATAGCTTGAATGGTTGATTGTAGGAGAGAGTTGCGATGATGGAAGTGGCGCTGCTTTGCGACCAGAGACAAGAAAGTCGCATGCTACCATCGTGGCTAATATTCATTCTTGACAGTCATGAGCGCGTTCGCACGAAAAATTATTATCTGGCAAAAAAATGCTGGCCGTCACGATTTGCCGTGGCAAAACACCCGCGATCCATATCGCATCTGGCTATCCGAGGTGATGCTCCAGCAGACGCAGGTGGCAGCCGTTATCCCGTATTACGAACGTTTTCTCTCGCGCTTCCCCGACGTCGCGTCATTGGCGGCTGCGTCCCTCGATGAGGTGATGCCATTTTGGGCGGGCTTGGGCTACTACGCACGCGCGCGAAATTTACACCGTGGCGCGCAACAAATCATGACGCTGCATGGCGGCATTTTTCCTGAACAATTTGAAGCCATCAATGCCCTCTCCGGCATCGGTCGCTCAACGGCGGGTGCGATCAGCGCATTCGCGTTTGGTGAGAAGCGCGCGATTCTCGATGGCAATGTGAAGCGGGTGTTCGCACGCCATTTTGGCGTGGAGGGCGATGTCAAAAACAAACCGGTGACAGACCGCCTTTGGTTGATTGCCGGGGACAATCTGCCACGCGCCGACATTGAATCGTATACGCAGGGCTTGATGGATCTGGGTGCCACCGTGTGTAAGCGCAGTAAACCCGCCTGCCTGCTGTGCCCGGTGCGAAAGAGCTGCGTCGCGCTTCAGCAGGGTCGCGTGGAAGAGTTGCCTGTAAGGGCCGGGAAGCGAGAAATACCGCACCGACAAACGCGGATGCTGGTGATTATTTATGCGGGTGAAGTGTTACTGGAAAAACGCCCGCCGACCGGTATCTGGGGCGGCTTGTGGAGCTTGCCTGAATTGCCACTCGATGCGGATATTTTGACGGTGCTACAGTCGCGCTACCGGCTTACCAGCCGCACCATGCGTGAAATGCCGCGCGTTGATCACGGCTTCACCCATTTTTCGCTGACAATTTTTCCGACTGAAATCAATCCCGCCAAATTTGCTTTACGCGCGATGGAGCCCGGATTGATATGGGTGAATGTCGACGATGCAATGGACGCCGCGATTCCTGCCCCGGTAAAACGCATCCTTAAATCGGTAAAAGCGGCTCACTCGACCAAACCCTGATCGGCAAGAAACCGGTGGAGGATTTCAAGCCGCATGCGCGCATCGGTGAGCTCGAGCAATTTTTGTTTTATCGCGCTGCTGAACGGCAATATTTCCGCCACCCGATAACTGACCCACGCGGCATCGTCGAAACGCTGCCCGTCATCAGTGCCACTTGCACCGACCTGCGCGAATACTTTGCGCAGAAATTTCGCGCACAGCGGATGCTCTGGACAATCGATATGCATGTCGTTGGGAAGTAGCGAGATTTGACCGACGATAAGGCCGCTTTTTGACACCGACGTTGAAAGCAATTTGAAGCGTGCGGAGCCCTTCACGCGCACTTGCAGGACGCCGAGGTTTTGCATATCCCAATCGGATACATGGGCAAGCGTGCCGACCGACTCGGGTGTCGCCGGGATGCCTACTTCCATACCTTCGCGAATCAACGCAATGCCGAATGGCGAGCCGGTCTTTAAGCAAACTTTCGCCATCTCCAGATAACGCTGCTCGAAAATTTTCAGCGCCATGCTGCCGCCGGGAAACAATACCTGACCGAGTGGAAATATCGGCAGCTCGTCAGGTGGCGCGAGATTGGATTTCAATGCGTCGAGCGCAGCGCCGGTGACGCTTGCGAGTACAGATTTGATCATGACAAACTCTAAATGAAAATTGAATCAGCTCAAGTCGCGATGGCGAATCAGCACCTGCTGTTCAGAGCCAAATCGTTGCGCCAACTCTTCAACAATATAAACCGAGCGATGCTGCCCACCGGTGCAGCCGATCGCAATCGTCAATGCCGCGCGATTGTCACCCATGTAGGACGGCAGCCAGCGAACCAGAAAAGATGTGATGTCGTCGATAAGGTGCGCCACGTTCAGATCAGCCTGAAGAAATGCCTTGACCGGCGCATCCTTGCCAGTCAGCGGTCTTAGCACGGGATCGTAATAAGGATTCGGCAAGAACCGCGCATCAAATACCAGATCGGCGTCGATGGGAATGCCGTGTTTAAAACCAAACGACTGGAACGCCAGCGCAATCCGGTTGCGATCCACCTTGAGCAAATCCTTGATCCATCCGCGCAACGCGTTCGGACTCACGTCCGAGGTGTCCATGCGATGTCCCAATTCGGCGATATCGGCCAGCATGTGACGTTCTTCCATGATGCAGGCGATCATGCCGCCGGGGATTTTGTCGGCGAGTGGATGCGGACGCCGCGTCTCCGAAAATCTTCGCGCCAGCGCCTCGTCGTTTGCTTCCAGAAAAATAACGCGGCAATCAATGCCGCTGGCGTTTAATTGTTGAACCGTATTCGGCAGCGTTGCGAGGGTTTCGCCGGTACGCGCATCGATGCTGATCGCAACTTTTTCGCTGGTGGCTTTTATCGAATCGATCAGCGGCGAAATCAAGCTCGCGGGCAGATTGTCGACCGCGAAATAGCCATTGTCTTCCAGCGCCTTTAACGCCACACTTTTGCCGGAACCTGACAGGCCGCTGACGAGAATAAGCTGCATTATTGAGCCATCACGCAAGCGTGATTAGTTGGCGAGTGTAGGGCTGACTCATTCGCTACCGTAAGCGCGGAATGCGCTGGTATCGTTGAATAGGGCGATTGGTTTATCGCTTGCCGCGCCGTCCGGTTGCGCGCGCATTGCCTCATCGTGCCGGTCGAGAAAATCTTTGGTGGAATCATACCCGCGCGTTTGCAGGATGTAATTGCGAACGCCCGCCTCGACCAGCACGGCGAGGTTGCGTCCCGCCACCACGGCCAGAGTAACGGTCGGAATTTCAACACCGAGAATGGTGGTCGCGCTTGATTTGGTTTGCAATCGGTCCAGAGCGCGGAAATATTCGTCGGTCGGACGTTCCAGATGCACAATCAGTCGCAATGTTTTACGCGGTCGAACCGCAGTCTCGCCAAAAATAGCGCGGATGTTCAACACGCCGATTCCGCGCACTTCGAGAAAATCACGCAGCAGTGCCGGGCAGCGACCTTGAATGGTTTCCGGCCCCACTTGATACAACTCCACCGCGTCGTCCGCGACCAATCCCGCGCCGCGCGAAATAAGCTCGAGTGCCAGCTCGCTTTTGCCGATTTGTGAGTCGCCGGTGATGAGCGTACCAAAGCCAAGCACATCGAGAAAGACGCCGTGGCTGGAGGTAACTTCGGATAACTCGCGCTGCAGATAGGGTCTGAGCAAATTAACAAAAACGCGGCTTTGCTTTTGCGACAGGAACAACGGCGTCGCGTGCCGATCACACGCTTCGATCAGAAAATCCGGTGCATCGGCGCCGTCGCATAAAAAAATGCACAGCGTTTCGCCTGTGCAGAGCACCTTCAGGCTCTCATCGCGCGCCGCCGGCGCTTGTTTACCCAGATAGTCGAGGTCGCTTACGCCAAGCGCCTGTATCAGGATCGGGTGAATGAGATTTAAGTGCCCGACCAGTCCTACGCCGGGGCGGTTAAGTGCCTCGTGGGTGAGTTCGCGCGAGGCTCCCTTCTGACCACCGATCCAGGTCAGTTGCAGCTTTTCGCGTCTATCGTCAAATAGCTGCTGTACGCTTAATCGCGGCATACGGCGACCATTCGGTCAGCAGTTTGTGGACGGTGGCAGGATCGGACTCGTGCAAGAGCGCGTCGCGCAGGTCAGCATCGCTGAACATTTCGGCGAGCTCTGAGAGCATGTTCAGATGCTGCTCGTTGGCGTGCTCAGGAACGAGCATCGCAAACACCAGCCGCACCGGCTCGCCGTCGGGCGATTCGAAAGGGATGCCGTCCTTTGCGCGGACAAAAACAGCGACCGTTTCGCGCAGGCTTTTGATGCGTCCATGCGGGATGGCAACCTGAAAACCCAAGCCGGTGGAGCCAAGTTTTTCGCGGGCGAAAAGTGCGTCAAAGACGCTGACTCTGGCGATGCGATTTTCATTTTCGAACATCAAGCCGATCTGTTCGAACAGGCGTTTTTTGCTGGTGAGATCAACGTCGAGGGCGACGCGCGAGGTGACAAGCGTTTTGCTGATGAAATTCATTGGTCGGTTACGAAGTTGCAGACTCGAGGGCGTTGATTGCAGGCACGCTGGAAATGGCTGCTAGGATAGCGCTTTTTTAACGCACCGGGGAAAAGCTAGGGAACGCATGTGCGCTTGCTGGAACACTGAATCGGCAATTGCCGACGATATGGTGTGAGTGAGGCGGGTGGGCGGCCGGCACAATGCCGACCGCGCAGATTTACTCTGAATCCGCAGGAAGATCTGGCTCTGCAGGAATTCGTTTCAATGCGGGCGTATCGTGTTTGTTTTTGACTTTTTCCTTGTGTTTGATGATTTGCCGATCCAGCTTGTCCACCAGTAAATCGATCGCGGCATACATGTCTGGATTTTCGCTTTCGACGAAAATATCCTTGCCGGAAAGATGAACGTTGGCTTCGATTTTTTGCTGCAGTTTTTCGACGCTCAAAATCATGCTGACGTCGATCACGTGATCGAAGTGCCGGTTGATACGGGTCATCTTGGAAGAAACGTAATCACGTATGGACGGTGTGATTTCGAGGTGATGGCCGGTCATGTTTAAATTCATTTGCCAATCTCCTTTAAAAAGTTGCCAACGCGCTCTGCGTGCCGCGATGCGCAACCGGTATAAGTTAACGACTTAAACGACATCACAATCAGCAACCGATCTGCGCCGACACTGCAGAACAGACAGGCTACCGCACTACCCAAAAAACCAAACAAACATCATCAAACACTGCTGCTAAAAAACTTCCGCAAATTTGCCGGCTGGATCTGCATCGCCTCGCGATACTTTGCCACCGTGCGCCGTGCGACAACAATTCCCTGTTGACCCAGAATATCTGAAATCCGATGATCCGACAGGGGTTTTTTTATATCTTCTGCGTGAACTAATTGCTTGATTAGCGCACGTATGGCGGTGGACGAGCAGGCGCCACCGACATCGGTTGCGACGCTCGATCCAAAAAAATATTTAAGCTCAAAAATGCCGCGCGGTGTGAGCATGTACTTCTGCGTCGTCACCCGTGAGATGGTCGATTCGTGCAATCCGACCTGGTCAGCAATCTCGCGCAATACCAGCGGCCGCATCGCCACTTCACCATGGTCGAAAAAGTGTCGCTGACGCTCAACGATGGCTTGCGTCACGCGCAAAATGGTGTCGAATCGCTGCTGCACGTTTTTGATCAACCAGCGTGCTTCCTGTAACTGGCCGGAAAGATTCTTACCGTCGCTATCACGACTCTTGTGCAACAAATCCGCATATAACTTGTTGACGCGCAGCTTGGGCATTGCCTCGGTATTAAGCTGCGCGGCCCATTTGCCGCCAACTTTTTTAACCACGACATCGGCAACCACGTAGCGGATTTCTCCCTGGCCAAAATTACGGCTTGGTTTGGGGTCGAGGGAGACGATCAACTCGCGTACCTGTTTTACTTCCTGATCATCGCAACGCAGCAAGCGTTTTAATTTAACAAAGTCGCGTGCTGCCAACACCTCCAAATGTTGACCGACAACCTGCAACGCGCGATCAAGCTGCGGCGTATCACGCGGCAATGCACGCAGTTGCAAGGCGAGACACTCCGATAGCGATCGCGCGGCGACGCCCGTGGGCTCAAGTGCCTGCACACGCCGCAATGCAATCTGCAGGTCATCGGGCTCGACCTCCATGTGCTCGGCAATCATCGTACACAGGTCATCCATATTGTGCGTGAGGTAGCCGTCTTCATCGAGGTGCGCGATCAAAATCATTGCCAGCCGCTTGTCCCGCTCCGGCAGCGACATCAGGTTTAGCTGCGTGATGAGGCTCTCCTGCAAGGTCGGCTCGGCCGCCGCGACCTGCGAATATTCGCTGTCCTCATCGTCGTCGCTGCGTCGGGACGCCGCGGCATAGCTGGTGCCGTCATCGATGCCGGTATCGAACGACTGCTCGCCGCGATCTTCACTCTCGCCGGGTGCGCTGTCGGCGGGTGCGGGCGCGGATGCGTCGCTCGATTGGGCAGAGTTGTAATCGTTGCCGTTAAGAAAATTACCCGGCAACTCGACCGCTTCACCGCCAGCATCCGCCCGCTCGAGCAATGGATTTTCGAGCAAATAGCGCTCCAGTTCCTGGTTCAAATCGGCCGTCGATAGCTGTAGCAGCTTGATTGACAGCTGCAATTGCGGCGTCAACGTCAGGTGTTGCGAAAGTTTGAGTTGGAGACTTTGCTTCATGGGGAGAGCTGATACCGCCTATTGAAAGCTATGTTACAGGCGGAAATTTTCTCCTAGGTAAACTCTGCGTACCGCTTCATTATGGATGATTTCTTCAGGCTTTCCGAAGGCGAGCACCGCGCCCTGATTGATGATGTAGGCATGATCGCAAATGCCGAGAGTTTCGCGCACATTGTGATCGGTGATCAGCACGCCGATGCCGCGCGCTTTAAGAAATTTGATAATTTCCTGGATGTCGATGACCGCGATCGGGTCAACGCCGGCGAACGGCTCATCGAGCAAAATAAACCGTGGCTCCACCGCCAGCGCACGCGCAATCTCGACGCGCCGCCGCTCGCCCCCCGACAAGCTGATCGCCGGGCTGTTGCGCAGATGCGCGATATGCAATTCGTCGAGCAGGGCGTCGCGCCTGGATTCAATTTCATCACTCGTCAAATCGCGCAATTCAAGTACCGCCTGAATATTTTCGGCAACGGTGAGCTTGCGAAAAATGGAGGCTTCTTGCGGCAGATAAGACAAGCCCAGCCTTGATCTGCGAAAAATCGGCATGCGTGACAAATCGTTGCCATCCAGAAATATCCGTCCGCCATCGAGCGGGACAAGTCCCACGATCATGTAAAAGCAGGTGGTTTTGCCCGCGCCGTTTGGGCCCAGCAGACCGACCACTTCGCCGCTTTCCACCGAGAACGAAACATCGCTCACCACCATCCGTTTGCGGTAGGACTTCTGCAGGCCTTCGACACGCAATACGCTTTTTTGGCCGAGCACATTGGTCAACGCGGCGGGTGATTCGACAGGCTGGTTCATCGTGAATTTACAGGGGCATGCGTTCGGCTATTCGACTTTGGACGGTGCGGACGGTTTGGATTTTTCGTCCGTATTTTTCGGCTGGATCGTAATGGTGGGGCGGTTGGTCGTCGTGGTTGGCGTTGTATTGCCTTTCGCGTCCGGGATGGCGTTGCGTGCCTGCATGACTTCGGTCGCTGAATTGTAATAAATATATTCGCCCTTCAACTCATCCGCACCGCTTTTGAGTCGCGCCCGCGACAGCAACTTCAAGGTATCCGCCTTGTCGTCGAATTCAGCGCGATCCGCAAAGCCCTCCATGAATTCGGCAGAACCTTCACGCTTTTGCCTGAAAGCGATCTGTCCTTTCGGGCCACCAAACGCCTCGGCCGTGACTGCGCCCGCGTCATCCTCCTTGACGATCATTCGCTCTGCCGTAAAGCGCATCGTCCCCTGGGTCAGGATTACGTTTCCCTCCAAGGTACGGACGCGTTTGTTCTGGTCAAGTGTGGCTACGTCAAATTCGATGTTGATCGGCTTGGTGCGGTCTGCCTGTTCGGCGCGCGTGACCGCAGGTAAAAGACCGATGGCCATCAGTATCAACGCGACACAGCGCCGCGCTTGCTTGTTGTCGATGGTCATCGCGGTGTCCTTTGTTGTTGTAAATAAGTGGCGCGCCCTCTTTCAAGCACGACGCGCCTCGTCAAGCTGTTCAATTCCATCTTGCTCGCCGTCATCTCGCCAGTGGTGCTTTCAATGCGTACGCCTTCGGTCGCCCGCGCAAGATTTTGATCGGGAAAAATATTAAGGGTCGGCGTGGATAATTTTAGTGGTTGGTACTTTTCCGTTTTCTCAGAGGTCACCACCACGCCTCCCTCCATAATAACCTCATCCGCGCCAGCGACGAGGCGACCGCGTGGCGCGCGCGCGACGATGGGCGGTTTGTCGGGTGTAAGCGCAGTGAATACCACCGTCTCCAGCATTGAAGAATCGTCATCCGGGAAATGCGACATCGTGGTCGCCTTCACGGTGTATTGCACTTCACCCGTGACACCAAGCGCGGTCGCGGTGAAATTCTCGACGATGAGATCGGGATCGTGCCGGCTATCGCCATCCGCGCGCGCGTTCGGCATTTGTACGAATTGATTGAGCCAAAACGTCAACGCGACGAGTGCAATCAACACGGCGATGGGCAGCAGGGGGAGGGAGCGGGTATTCACAATTATTTGATGTTGTCGTAAGCAGCGGTGCAGCATAAACAGCCAAAACACTAGCACTGGCGCGGCTGCTGGCGGCATTATGTCCTGACAACCGCGCCAGTGCTAGTGTTTAAGTATGGTGAAACGATCAGGCAATTTGGCTTCACCAGCGATGATGATAGCGCCAATCATGCGGCGCGGCGCAGTCGTGCGTCTGCGTTAAAGCTAAATGCTGAGATGCTGCGCGAACAAAATTATTTTACTGCTGTCGCGACACTTGGCGCGCCGAGCGCAGCCAGTACGATCGCAGGCGTCAACACTTCGGGCAGCAATATCGGCTCGCCGTTGGCAGGATAAAAAACATACAGCGGCACACCGTTGCGGCCAAACTCGGCGAGCGCCTCGGTGATGGCGGGGTCTTTCACCGTCCAGTCCGCGCGCATGCGAACGATATTGAGATCATCGAACCGCTGCATCACGGCGTGCGTGTTCAACGCGAGGCGTTTGTTCACCTGACAGGTGATGCACCAGGTCGCGGTGAAGTCGATAAACACCGCGCGACCCTGACCGCGAAGCTCAGCCACTTTTTGTTTGGAGAATGGAATCCACGCGTCTGCTGCTCTCGACATTCCCGCGCCTACAGCAGCACGATCAGGTACCGCAGCGGGCCACGCGATTGCCGCACCCAGCAGCAGCAACGCAATCGCTGCCACCAGCGCGCGCACCGGGCGGTCAAGCTGCCAGCGGCCATAGAGCCACGCGCCCAGCGCGACGATGACCATGCCAAATAACAGCATCGCCACGCCGTCGTTACCCTGCTGTGAGCCCAGCACCCACGCGAGCCACGCAACCGTCGCAAACAGCGGAAACGCCATGAATTGTTTGAACGTGTCCATCCATGCGCCGGGCTTCGGCAAGTACCGAAGCCACGCGGGAAACATCGACAACAGCAAGATCGGCGCGGCCATGCCGAGTGCCACGGCGGTAAAGACCAGCAGGGAAACATGCGCGGGTTGGGCAAGCGTAAAGCCGAGCGCTGCACCCATGAATGGCGCGGTGCAGGGAGTGGCGATGATGGTCGCCAGCACACCGGACAAAAATGCGTCGAGCAAATTACTGCGGACGTGCTGCGACGTAATGTTGCCGGCCGCCGTCTGTAAGCGCATGCCAAATTCAAACACGCCGCTCAAATTTAAGCCCATCAGCAAAAATAATATCGCCAGCAGCGTGACGAATACCGGCGACTGCAACTGAAACCCCCAGCCGATAGATTCGCCCGCCGCGCGCAACGCAATCAGTAACCCGGCCAGCATCCAGAATGAAATCACCACGCCGCCAAGAAATGCCAAGCCCTGCTGCCGCAGTCGTTTTTGCTCGCCCTTTGCATGCTGCACGAAGCTCATCACCTTGATACCCAGCACCGGAAATACACACGGCATGAGATTCAAGATGAGTCCACCGATGAAGGCGAAAAGTAGCGCGAGGCTCAGCCCAAGATCATCGGCTTGGGTAAGATTTTTTGCGCCAGTTGGCGCACTTCCCTTTATTCCGGCAAAGCTGGAAAGCGTAGCAGTTGTTTTCGCGTATGTCACAGGTGCCGCCACGGCGACTGCTTTTCCCGCGTGCGTTTTGCCCCACCCCTGATTGCTGACCAGCACACCGTCGAGTGTGGTGAGGGAGGCATTGACCGGCTCTGCGAGCGGCATCGTCAGACGCAGGCCGTCGGCAGTAAAACTCAAAATCTGCTTACCTGCATTGGCAATGATTTCATCTTTCAACGGATAAAAAGACAAATCCGTCGCCGAAATAATCTCGCCCGCTGGTGGCGTGAGCAGGAGGATGGCCTGATTATTTTCAATCGTGACCTGCGTAGTCCAGCCGCTCAACGTGCCCGGAAGTGCTGCGCGCGCATCGGTGAAGGCCTGCGCCCAGCGCGCGTCCGGCAAAGGTTGCGAACCCACCACCGGCAGCGAAATGGCCAAGTCAGCGCTCTCTGGGATGCAGACGTCACTGCATACCAGCCACTCTGCTTTAGCGTTAAGCGTGACAGTCTGCCCCGCCTTCAGTGCCAACGGTGTTTGCAGTGTCACCAGATGCAACACCTCGCCGTCATAGCCAAAATTCATCAGCGGCCCCAACGGCAATTTTTTCGGGTGCGGCCACTCAATCGGGCCCGCAGTAATCCCGCTCGGCAGAGACCAGGTTATTTTCGTCGGCAAACCCGAGTCGCCAGGATTTCGCCAATACGTATGCCAGTGATCGATGATCTTCAGGCGCAACGCGACCTCAATCGCCTGCCCCGGCTGGACAGCGGCATGGCGCGAAATGATTTCTGCCTCGACGTGCGGCGTCTTCACGGAGGCTGCGAATAGATTGGTCGCGCTGGAGGCTAAAAAGGCTAAAAAACAGATGGCGGAATTAAGGTGATTTCGGGGGCGCATGCGTGGAACGGCGTTGAGGCCGCAGAGAAGGCTGGGAGCAGAGGGCTACAGTATCATCCGTATTGGAGTATCAAGTAAGTCCGATGTTCCCCGCGTCCCAAGTGCGCCTTTGCAAAAGATGGTGCCCTGTAACTCAATGGATTGCGCGATTTGACCATTTAATGGCCAGCAAATGGCCACGGATGAAAACTGACGACGCCGAGCCAAAGAGAAAAATAGGAAAAGTTTCAAATTGATTAGACTCAAATATTCAAAAATTTCAGCACGCATTTTCCTGTCACACCACAGCTGACAGCCATGCATAGTTCATGCCGCTTGTTGGACCCGCTTGCGTGCACTGTTGCCGAGCGGTTCAAAACGCAACACCAGTCGATGGCCCGCCGCATCGGCTGCGCGCTGCAACGTGGAAAGCGTGATGGATGTGTTCTCAGGGTCGAGCAAGCGGCGAATTTGCGTTCGGCTGGTGTGCAACTGCTCAGCAAGCTCGACTTGCGTCATGCCGGATTTCACCAACATCGCAACAACGACTTTTTTTATTGCGCGTGCTTCTACTTCCGCCGCAAGACCCTCTTCAGCCAAAAACTCATCGAAGTCTTGGCCGACATAATTGGTATTGATTGCTTTCTTCATCACGTTTCTCCTTGAAGAACGGTGGGGGTAGCTGGTCTTCCAGTATGGCGCAGGGTTTTCATGGCTTGATTTGTTTCCATCGTTTTTCGGCAAGTGCCAATTCAGCCATTGGCGTTTTTTGGGTTGATTTGATAAAGCCATGCAGCAGATACATGGTGTTGACGTGTACCGCAAAAATCACGCGTGCAATGCGTGTGGCGAGCGTTGACCTCACCTCCCATAGGTCGCCATGCAAATGTCTGACTAACGGCATTCCCAGCGGCCAGCCAAACTGAACGGCTTGAATGTCCCCACCTATTTCAAGGCTCTCGTCACGCGGCAATCGCTTCAGCCATTCCCGCACTGGCTGAGTCGGTGGCACGGTTCCGGGTTGGGCATAGAAGGCAGCTTTTAGCTTTGGCAACATAGGGACATTATGAACCATTTGTGGTTCATTTTATAAAAGAATCCTTATTTACGCGCCGCAATGAAAAACACGTGCGAAGCGAAGGTTTTTTTGCGTGCCATTTGCATTACTCCTTGATTGGGAATAATGCGTATAGAAAACGGTTCAAATTCACCTGACTTAATGGCCATTTTTTGGCCACGGGACGATTTTCACGATAGCTTCGCGGAGTGCGAAACTTAGAAAATCTCTAGTGTAGTGCTTCACTCTGTTTGGAACTTATGCGAGTGAGCGCGTGATCGCCACCAATCGTGCCCCTTCCCCCGCTATGTGGGGGAAGGCCGGGATGGGGGTGTCGTTGCAGATCGCGCGCCGTCGTTGGCATCGCCCCCATCCCCGTTGCCCCCTCGCTTC
>JAYVXF010000238.1:0-13636 GCA_043793345.1 Betaproteobacteria bacterium
CCACCAGCAAATATCTGGCCTACCGTCGCGCCTGGCGCGCGATACTGGTCGAGGTGAGTTTGTTTGTGGTGCTGGCGCTGAGCATGGCGGTGTCGCGCGGTTAGCACTTACGATGGAAATGAAAAAAGTAACTGCCGCAAATCTGCGCGCCATCGGCTACGACGATAAACGGCGGGTGTTGGTGATCGAGCAGGCGACCGGCACCTACGAGTACGCCAATGTTTCGCCCGAAATCTGGCGGCGATTTTCCACCGCGTCATCACTGGCAAGTTTCTTTCGCGACAATATCGATGAGGAATTCAACAAGCGGCGCATCAAGTAGAAAACACCAGCACCGGCGCGGTTGACAGACGATAAACGGCTGAAACGCCGCGCCAGTGCTAGTGTTTGCAAAACAACGCACCCGCAGTTTGCGGGTGTTTTCGTGGTGCAGCACGCGTACGCGCGCGTTATTTTTTTCACCAGCTGCGGATTTGCCGCTGCAAATAATGAAACCAGTACCAGCGTGGCGAAATTATTTTGCACCTGCGTCCAGCGAGACAATCCTGTCCGCAAACTGCGCGGGCGAATCGCACAGTCGGTCTGCATGCGCCAATTCCTCGACGCTGCCATAGCCATACGTGACGCCGATTGCCCGGCAACCAATGACACGAGCGGCATCGATATCGTGATGGCGGTCGCCAATCATGACGGCACTTCGCGGATTGATCCGCTCCTGCTCGAACAAATGCGCGAGCAAGTCAGCTTTGTGTTGACGCGTGCCGTCGAGTTCGCTGCCGTAGATGCCGTCGAACGGTGTTGCGATATTGAAATGCGCAAGGATGCGTCGCGCGTAAACATGCGGCTTGGCAGTGGCAAGCAGCAGTCGATAATTGCGCGCTTTCAAATCGGTCAGCATTTCCGGCACGCCGTTGTAAACGATGTTTTCGAACAGGCCGGTGTCGGCAAAACGCGCACGATACAACACCATCGCGCGCTCAATGATGACGGTGTCTTTCGTTTGCAGCAGCGTGGCAAAGCTATCCCGCAGCGATGGCCCGATCGCAAAATGCAAATTTTTAGCGTCGGGCGCATTGACGCCAAGCGCGGTCAACGCGTAGGCGATGCAATTGGTAATGCCTGTCGCCGGATCGGTGAGTGTTCCGTCGAGATCGAGCAAAACAGTCGTGATCAATGGTTGTGACCGCCCGCGTTATGTTCTTTGGCGATTGCCTCGAGCGTGACGATGAGCGGTTTTTTTGCCTCGTCTTCAAACGTAAGGGTCAAAGGTATCTTGTCGCCTTTTTTGATCGGCTTTTTCACTTGCATGAGCATCACATGCATGCCACCGGGTGCGAGTTTGACAAGTTTGTCGGCGGGAACATTGACCGCATCCAGTGCTTTCATTTCCATCACGCCATCGTTCATTTTCATCTCGTGAATTTCAACCATGCCAGCGACGGGCGATTCGGCTTTGACGAGCTTTAGCGGTGTCGACGATTTGATGTCCATGTAAGCGGCCGAAACGCTGCCGCCGGGAGTGCTGGTTTTCACCCATGCGTCGGTGATGATTGGCATTGCAGCAATTTTTTCGCTGCGCTGTGCTGAAGACGCGGTGGCGAAAATAATCGTCAGCAAAACGACCGCGAGTTGCATGGCAAATTTTGTTCGTGAAATAAGTTTCATTAATTTCTCTCCATTAAAATATCAACTTGCAAATAGGTCGCAGCACGGCGCGCATCTTCCAGTACGCCTTTCGACTGCGTCTCAAACGGCACAGTTCCCAACAGTGGCGCAGCTATCATGCGCGTTAAGGTGGCGAGATTTTCATCGAAGGCCAGCATCGCCCCGCCTGCAACTGGCGTATTGGCGACCCAGCCGACAAGCGTCAAGCCACGCGCACGAATCGCCTCGACCGTGAGCAACGCGTGGTTGAGCACGCCTAAACGCATACCGACCACGAGCATCACTTGAAGTTTCAACGCCGCAGGAATTTCCGCCATCGATTGGCTCGCCGACAAGGGCACCAGAAAACCGCCAGCACCCTCTACCAGTAGCGTATCAGCATCGGCTTTTAGGCGCTCAAACGCCGTGCTAATGACTTGCATTTCGATCAACACGTTCTCGTGCTGTGCGGCGAGATGTGGGGCGATTGGCGCATTAAAACAGTAGGGATTAATGTCCCGCAGTGCAGCTCCCGACCCTGAAACTTCACGCAGCGCCGCGACGTCCGCATTTATATCGATGCCGTCAACATTTATTGTTCCCGCCGAGACCGGCTTCATCGGCATCGCGCGCACGCCGCGCGCCTTGAGCGCCTCAATCAGCGCGCAGGTGACAAAAGTTTTGCCGACATCGGTATCAGTGCCGGTAATAAAAAAGTTTTTCAAGTCTTGCCAACCATGCGTTTGAATTCGTTAAGGTCGATTGTTTGTTGCCCATCGATGGTTTTGCGCTTGGTGAATTCCGGTTTCCAGGCGTGGCCGTACACGACTTCATAGGTCGCTGGCAACCGGTCATCGCTGCGAAATTTTTCATACGCCGCAACCATGCGCGCCCAGCCCGCGCGGCCTGTCAAGCCGGTGCTGCGCCCATTGAGGACATTGTGCGCGCCGATTCCTTTTAGTTCTTTCAGCAACGGTTTTAATTCTGCGTAAGTGAGCGTGACGATTTCCTGATCCATCACCGGGTCGGCAAAACCAGCACTAACAAGGATGTCGCCGATGTCATGCATATCAACAAAGCGATTGACGTGCGGCTTGTCGTCGATGGCGCGAAAGGCCGCGCGCAGCTCCTTCAATGTATCAGGGCCAAAGCTTGTGAACATGAACAGCCCTTGCGGCTTCAGCACACGCGCGACTTCTTTCGCGACGCGTTCTGGATCGCACCATTGCAAGGTGAGATTCGATATGGCGAGGTCGATGCTCTCGGCATTGAGTGGCAGTGCTTCGGCATCGCCACACAGCCAGGATTGCAATGGCGCCTGACCGAGGAGACGCTGTAACCACGGTGCTGATTTTGCCTGCGACCGCGCGAAGTCAAGCATCTGTTCGGCGACATCGAGGCCGATGATGTGCGCATCTGCGTAACGTTCGCGCAACTTGGCCGTCGCGTAGCCGGTGCCACAGCCGATGTCGAGCGCGGTCGCTGGTTGCAGCTTGATGTATTCGAGACGTTCGAACAAACGATCAGCAATTTCACGTTGCAGGAATGCATGGCCGTCGTAGGTACTGGCCGCATCGCCAAATGATCGGCGCACATTTGGCTTTGGTGGAAATAGGCTGTGATCAGTGCTCATACGCCAAGAAAAATATTCAATTCATTTAGAAATACGTCGCGGTGCGAAAGAAACGGTGCATGTGCGGCGTGAGCCAGCATCGCGTAGCGCGCCTGCGGAAGGTGGTCAGCGAGCCAGCGCCCGGCAGGTTCGGGCGTCAATGCGTCGTGGTCGCCTTGCAACACCAATGATGGTTGCGAAATATTTTGCAGCTGCCCGCGTAAATCGGTGGTTTCTAAAATGGTCAAGCCAGCGTTGAGCGCAGCGGGATCAACACCGCCGCGCGCGGTGATGTCCTGTTGAAGTTTTGTCATCGTGTCGCGCATGTTTGGCTGGTTCAGCACCTGCAAGGCAAGGAAACTCTTGATGGTCGCAGCGTAGTTATTTGAGAGTCGCATTCCGAAATCGGCAAGCACGGCGGGTAACACCGCGTGCGGCCAATTTTCGCGTTGCAGGAAACACGGTGTCGTCGCCACCAGCACAAGTTTGTCGACCCGTTGCGCATATTGACGCGCCAATTCGAGTGCCACTTGTCCGCCGAGCGACCAGCCGAGCACATGCGATTTTTCGGGTAACGCGCTGGCGACCGCATCCACCATGGTGGCAAGCGTGGTGATGCCGGTAGCCTGAGAGCGCCCGTGTCCCGGCAGATCAACGATGTGCAGTGTGTAGCGATCAGCCAGCGTATCGCGCACGCCATTGAACACCGCGCCATTCATTCCCCAGCCATGCAGCATGGTGAGATGCGGGCCGCGACCAATCACCTCAATTGCCAAGGTCATTTACGCTGGCCAATCAATTCAACATCCAGATCCGTGAGTGCGGTGATGAGATCGAACAAATCGTCGGCCGTGTGGTTAGCCGTGATCGACACCCGCAATCGCGCGGTGCCCGGCGGCACGGTGGGCGGGCGAATCGCGGGTACCAACATATGCCGCTCGCGCAAATTTTCAGCAAACGCCATCGTCGTGGCGTTATCGCCAATCAGAATCGGCTGGATCGCAGTTTGCGAAAAAGGCAGCTTCGCGTACTGGAGCTTCAGCGAATCGGAAAAAAAATCGATCAAGATGCGCAAGTGTTTCAAGCGCTCGCGGTCGCCAGCCATTACCTCAAGGCTCGCCTGCATCGCGGCGGCAATCGAGGGCGGCGTGGCGGTGGTGAAGATATAGGTGCGCGCGGCTTGCAGAATCCACTCGACAATATCGTCATGCCCCGCCACGAATGCGCCATAGCCACCGGCCGCCTTGCCGAGTGTGGCCATGTAAACGATGCGCTCGCTTTTGAGATTGAAATGTTCGAGTGCGCCCTTGCCACGATAACCGAGCACGCCGAAACCGTGCGCATCATCGATGACCAACAGCGCGTCGTGCTGCTCGGCGAGTTTGAGCAGTTCGGGCAGCGGTGCAATATCACCGTCCATGCTGAATACTGCGTCGGTGACGATCAGCTTGCGGCCCGCACCTTTGGTCTCGACGAGCAATGCTTCAAGTTTGGCGAGATCGCAATGTGGATAGCGTTTGAAATTAGCGCGCGATAGCAGCGCGCCATCGGTAAGGCAAGCGTGATTGAGCTTGTCGGCAAATATCGTATCGCCGCGTCCGGCAAGTGCGGTGAGGATGCCGATATTGGCCGCGTAGCCGGACGAGAACAACAGCGCTTTCGGCAGACCGATATAGTCGGCCAATTTTTCTTCCAACTCGTGATGCGCGCGCATGTGCCCAGACACCATGTGCGATGAACCCGCGCCGAGGCCGTAACGCTTTAACGCACGCATCGCGGCTTCAACCACTTTCGGATGGTTTGCCAGCCCCAGATAATCGTTACTCGCGTACGACATCACGCGCTTGCCATCGACCAGCATAGCCGCGTCCTGCGGGCCGTCGATGATGCGGCGCGTGCGCAGTTGATTGGCTTGGGCGAGCTCGGAAAGTTGCAGGGAGAAATCGGATAGGGACATGGTGAGAGTTACCACAAAACACTAGCACTGGCGCGGTTCGCAGGCCGAAAATGCCTGAAACGCCGCGCCAGTGCTAGAGTTCGTTATAGCGGCGACACCCCCAAGCGCTCAAACAATGCCCGATCCTTGTCCACATCAGGGTTACCCGTGGTGAGCAATTTTTCCCCGTAGAAAATCGAATTGGCACCGGCTAAAAAACACATCGCCTGCGTGGCTTCATTCATTTCCTGCCGGCCGGCCGAGAGGCGCACAAAACTTGACGGCATGGTGATACGCGCCACCGCGATGGTGCGCACAAACTCGCTCCAATGCAGCGATTTTTCGCCGTGTAATTTTTCATGCAGCGGCGTGCCTTCGACCTGCACCAGATAATTGATCGGCACCGACTCCGGATGCGGATCAAGGTTGGCGAGTTGTGCGATCAGGCCTGCGCGTTCGCGCCGCGATTCGCCCATGCCGACGATGCCACCGCAGCACACGTTCATACCCGCGCCGCGCACGCGTTCGAGCGTGTCGAGGCGATCCTGATATTGGCGGGTCGTGATGATGTCGCCGTAGACTTCGGGTGCGGTGTCGAGATTGTGGTTGTAATAATCCAGACCGGCGCTTTTTAATTGTTCGGCCTGCCCGTCTTTCAACATGCCCAGCGTGCAACAGGTCTGAAGTCCCAGCGCTTTCACTTCCCGCACCATCTCAAGCACCGGGTCAAGGTCACGCTGCTTCGGTCCGCGCCACGCGGCACCCATGCAAAATCGCGATGCGCCATTTTCTTTCGCGAGCCTGGCCGCTGACACGACGGCGGCAACATCCATCATCGCTTCGTTTTCCACGCCGGTCGAAAAGCGCGCCGCTTGTGGACAGTAGCCACAGTCTTCCGGGCAGCCACCGGTCTTGATCGACAGCAGCGTGGAGAGCTGCACACGATTAGGATCATGATGTTCGCGGTGCAACGTTTGCGCGCGATGCATCAGATCGGCAAACGGCAAATCGAACAAGGCTTCGACCTCGTCGAGCGACCAGGCTAGGGACTTGTCGGCGCTTTGCCACGAGGCAGGTACGGAAATCGGAATGGGTTGAGCGGTCGTTGGGTTCATCGAATGATCCATTGAAAATCTGAAGGTGAAGTAAACATGGCATGATTGCCAAAACCATCCGATATGTCAATTATTTACGCAACGACAAACGACAATTGTGAAATCTACAGGCATGCCATTTTTCGGCGCTGACAGCGTTTCTGCCAGTCTTGCAAGCCTGCTTTCGCAGGACTGCACGCTATGTGGTGTGCGCTCGCAGGAGAGTTTGTGCGCTGCCTGCTTTGGCGATTTGCCGTATCGGTCGGTGACCGGCTGCCCGCAATGTGATGCAGAGGGCACGCCACGACAACTGTGTGGCGCGTGTCTGTCCGCGCCGCCGCACTTCGACGAAACCATCTGCGCGTTTCGCTATGCATATCCGCTCGACCGCCTCGTCCAGGCCTACAAATTCAACGCAAATTTGAACCTGCTGCCGTTATTCGCCGATGCACTTGCGCGCGCCATCAAGAGCCGCACCACACAGCCCTCACCGGACATCATCATCCCGCTGCCGCTTGGCAGCAAGCGATTGCGTGAACGTGGCTTCAATCAATCTTCATTGCTCGCGCAGCGTGTCGCAAAAACGCTCGGCATTCCGTTCGACGCGCGCGGGATGTTGCGGGTTCGCGAAACACCGCCGCAGTCGGGACTGAGTCGCGTCGCACGGCTGAAAAATGTGCGCGGCGCATTTGATTGCGCGCACCGGCTCGATGGCAAACGCGTGGCGCTCATCGATGATGTGATGACCACCGGCGCAACACTTTCAGAGGCCGCGAAAACTTTAAAGAAAGCCGGCGCCGCGCACGTGAGTGCGTGGGTGATCGCGCGCGGGACGCAATTCAATGCGAGCAGCGCGCTTGGGACTGAAACTGTTCCATTCGACGACAAGTAAAAATAGCAATGTTCAACGTCATTCTTTATCGCCCGGAAATTCCGCCCAACACCGGCAATGTCATTCGGCTCTGCGCGAACACCGGTGCGACGCTGCACTTGGTGCATCCGCTCGGTTTTGAATGGGATGACGCGCGTGTCAGGCGTGCAGGGCTTGACTATCACGAGTTTGCCAACGTGCAACATCACCCAAGCTGGATGGCCTGTCGTGAGGCGCTGAAAGACTCGCGAATATTCGCAGTGGAAACGCGCCACGGGTCGCGCTATGACAAGCTCTCGTTCAAGGCCGGTGACAGTTTTTTATTCGGGCAGGAGACCGCCGGACTGCCAGCAGACATCATGGATGAATTCAGCGCAGAGCAGCGCGTGTGGTTGCCGATGCGGCCGAATAATCGCAGCCTGAATCTGTCGAATTCTGTCGCGGTGATGGTGTTCGAGGCGTGGCGGCAGCTGGATTTTGTGGGTAGCTAATGGCCGCCATTGCCGCGAGTAACCACCAGGCTTACTCGCGGCAATGACGGAATTTGGCATTACGCAATCGTCACGCGCTTGGCGCTAACCGGAATCTTTTTCGGCAACACCAGTGACAGCACGCCGTCGGCATATTTGGCGTGCACTGCCGCTTCATCAACATCTTGCGCGACGCTGAAAACGCGTGAAGCTTTACCGTAGAACCGCTCCGAATGCAGTAAGCGCTCGCCGTCCTTCGCGGCCTCCACCGGCCCACTGGTTTCACGCTTGATCTCGGCGACAATCGAAATTTCGTTCTTGTCGACTTCAACGTGAATATCATCTTTTTTCACGCCCGGCAGTATGGCGCTCACCAGATAATTGGTCGCGTCTTCGCGTACTTCGATTTTGATCGGTGCCACGGCACTGCGCGCGTCCGTTGGCAGCGGCGCAAAAAAGCCCGCCAGCAAATCGTCGAGGCGATGTGGAAAACCGGCGGCGGTTGAATCCGAACGATTGTTTAAACGTACTGATGTATGCATGTTGTGCTCCTGAAAAAGTGGTGTGGGATAGTACCCATTAGTTATGGGCCTCACGGTGAAATTTCAAGTCCGCGCCACGCACATATCGAATTCTTATAGACTTGCAATTGAAACCAGAGACCTTATTTATGGGCACAGAAAAAAACGACAACCCACGTCAGAACCAATCGGCGTTGTTTGCTGAAATTGAATCGCATCGCAGTTACATGCTGCGCTTTGCCACTGCCAAGCTGCGCGATGCAGATCAGGCCGAAGAAGTTGTGCAGGAAGCCCTGCTGGCCGCACTTGACGGGATAGGCAGTTTTTCCAGGCAGTCAACGCTGCGAACCTGGGTCACGTCCATTCTCAAATTCAAAATCATCGACTTCCAGCGCCGCGTGATCGGCGAGCGTGCGCGTTTTGCGAGTGCTCCCACGGACGACGACTCGACCGACCCGGAATGGTTTGACAAAATGTTTGATGACACCGGGCACTGGCAGCCGAGGCTTCCAGAGTGGGCCAATCCCGATGGCGCTCTGGAGCAAAAGCAATTTTTTGCGGTCTTCGAGAGTTGCATGGATAAACTGCCTCGCGCGGCAAGTCGGATATTTTTTAAACGCGAGGTAATGGGGATGGATACCGACGAAATTTGTAAGGAAGAGGAGATTACCGCGTCCAATTGTTGGGTCATGCTGCATCGCGCGCGCATGGCGCTGCGCGAATGCCTCGAACGCAACTGGTTTCAGGGAGCCAAGTCTTGAGTATTGAAAACATCGATCTGTCATGCAAGGAAGCGGCGCGGCTGATGAGCCATCGTCAGGATCGCGCGCTCTCGGAAGTTGAGACCGAGGATTTGAAAGGTCATTTATTTGTTTGCCTTAGCTGCAGAAATTTCGGCAATCAATTGACGTTTCTGCGCACGCTCGCGCATCGATACGCAAATGACGGCCCATCACCCGAAGACGCTCCCACCTAAATGTGTAAAATACTTGCATCTGCTTCGCGGCGTGGCACGTAAAGCTACGCATAGGCTGCTGGCAGCAGGTCAACAAAACCCTGACCACGGTCGTTAAGCGAATTATCCATGTCTGTGTCCGTGCATGTTCTCAAACCAATTGAAAAGGAACAAATAATGAACAACAAATTGATCATCTCCTCGGCGATCGCCGGACTCGTTGCGCTCGGCACCATCAGTGGCAGCGCGATGGCCCAGGAAAAAAAGGCCGAGAAAGAAAAATGTTTCGGCGTCGCCAAAAAAGCGGCCAACGATTGCGGTACCGCGAAGCACTCTTGCGCAGGCAAGGCCGTCACCGACAATGTCGCGGAAGAATGGAAATTCGTCGCCAAAGGCAGCTGCGAAACAATGGGCGGTAAACTTAAAAAACCGGTCGCCGCCAGCGACTCGAAAGATGCGCCAAAAGCGCCGTACCCAGGCTAGATTTCAGCCACGAACGATGCCCTCCTGCCCGACCGCCGGGTGTGAGGGCTTTTTTTATTGACGCCATGTTTCCATCCACCGCGATCGACCCCAGCCGCGCAGGCATTGGCCTGCGAACGCCGCATTATCAGTCGATCCTCGCATCGCGACCGGACGTGGCCTTTCTCGAAGTGCATAGCGAGAATTTTTTTGGTGACGGCGGCCAGCCGCTGAAATATCTGGCGCGATTTCGTGAGGATTATGCCGTTAGCACCCACGGGGTTGGCCTCTCGCTCGGCTCGACCGATGCGCTTGACCGTGAGCACTTGCGAAAGCTGAAACGGCTGGTCGACTGGATCGAGCCCGCGCTCATCTCCGAGCACCTTTGCTGGGTCGGCGTGAATGGACGTTTCCTTAATGATCTGCTGCCGCTTCCCTACACCGTCGAATCGCTCGACCACGTCGTGAGTCGCGTCAATGAGGCGCAGGATTATTTGCGCCGTGACATCATGATTGAAAACGTATCGAGCTATCTCGCATTCACCGAATCGACCATTCCGGAATGGGAATTCGTGCGCGAAGTTTCACGGCGCAGTGGCTGCAAAATTTTGCTCGATGTGAATAATATTTACGTCAATGCCAGCAATCATGATTTTGATGCCCGTATCTACCTCGACGCGATCCCCATCGGCAGCGCCGGTGAAATCCATCTCGCCGGATTCGAAGATACCGGTGACGTCCTGATCGATACGCATGGTGCTGCCGTGAGCGATGATGTGTGGCGCTTGTACGAGCACGCGATTGCCCGCTTTGGCCATGTGCCGACCCTGATTGAATGGGATACCGATATCCCGGCGTTGGCGGTGCTGCTCGATGAAGCGCAGAAAGCCAACCATATCCTCGATAAACATGCAGAGAGGGTTGGCAATGCTGCGTGAGACGCAAATTGCTTTTGCTGATGCACTGCTGGCCCGCGACGCTTACGCCACCGGCGATGCCGCTGCGCGCATAGATGCGGGCAGGTTGTCCGCGACGCGACGCCTGGAAATTTATCGGCACAATGTTTTCGCCAATCTGCGTGGCGGTTTGCAGGATATTTATCCGGTGGTTGTGAGCGTGGTTGGGAAGACATTTTTTAACACGGCGGTCGATGAATTTGTGCGCCAGCATCCGTCCCAATCGGGAGACCTCAATCAATACGGCGGCGAGTGGGCCGCATTTCTTGCTGCATATCCACACGCGCAAGAGTTACCCTATCTGCCCGATGTGGCGCGCCTTGAGTGGGCGTGGCATCAAGCGTTTCACGCGGCTGATGCGAGCGCATTCGATCTGGCGCGATTGGCGGCAATGCCCGCTGAAGAACATGCGGCCTTGCGATTCAAGTTGCATCCGGCGGCGCGTTTGATCCAATCGGATTTTCCGCTGCTGCGGATTTGGCAAGTGAATCGGCCGGCGTTTGCGGGCGACATGACGGTCGATTGGGATGCATCTGGCGACACCTTGCTCGTCCACCGCGAAATCGTCGATGGCGTGGCGGTGATCATCAAACGCGTCACCGCTGGCGAGCATGCGTTTTTGCGCGCGCTACAGGAGCATGCAACGCTTGACGCCGCAGTCCGCGCGGCGGTTAGCGTAGACGCAACGTTTGAATTGCAAAGTTTCCTGCTCGATACTGTCCAGTCTGGTGTAATTGTTGATTGCATGCATTGATCGTAAACGTCAGGTGGCGATGCCGATCTGAACGAACCTGCGTATAGTTCAAACCAGCATATTTTTGAAGCGTTTTTTTGAAAGTTAATCCATGAATTTTGCTTGTCTAAAAGTGGCGCGACCCATCCAATTTATTTTTACCGCAGTCATCCTTCTCCTCGGCGCTGGTGCCGTTGGGGCGCAGCAAAAGACACCGCAAAAAGCGCCGTCCGCCGTGAAGTTTGACGGCGCGGCAGCACTAAACACCGCAGCGCGCCAGCCGATGCTCGCTGAGCGGGTCACCAAGTCGTTTTTGATGATCGGTCAAAAAGTAATGGAGTCGCGTTCGCGGCGGCAGTTGGACGAATCGATCAAACAGTTTGAGACCGGCTTAAAGACTTTACAGACTTCCGCGCCAACGCCAGAAATCAAGGAAAACTACCAGTTGCTTGAGCAATTATTCGATGAATTCAAAGGCATTACGTCGAAGCCTGCAAATCTTGAAAACGCGAAAACATTGGCCGAGCAAAATGAGGAGCTGGTATGGATTTCAACCAAGGGTGCGCAACTCATGCAAGCGCACACCAAATCGGCGCGCAGCGAATTGATCAGCACCGCAGGCGAGCTGCGCACGCTCACGCAGCGCATCGCAAAACTATATTTGTTTCGCAGTATGGGCATCCGTTCCGAGGTCATTGTCAAGGATCTGAAAACGGCTGAATCAGACTACCGAGCCGATATCGAACGCCTGCTGAAAGCGCCGCAGAACACCGCGCAGATCAAAAGTGAACTCGCGCTGGCCGAAACGCAATGGTTGTTTTTGAAGCAAATAATCGAGCGCCTCGACGCCAACAAAACCTCGGCCATAGAGCTCGAATATGTCGCCAAGGCGTGCGACAATATTCTCGAGGTGATGGAGCGGGTGACGAAATTATATGAAGCAGTGAAGGCCTGACGCAGCGCGCAGAGCTAAACTGCGGCTTCAACAGCAAATGCCTCCACGAGCCGCGCGGGTGCTTGAGTTTAGCCAATTCGCCGCTCGCGCCGTTGGCTGGGCGCGCTTCACTTTGCTTACCCTTTGCGCGGTTGTCGCCACGTCACTCAATAGTAAGTCAGCTCGCGCGCCTTACCCCAGAACACGCGGTACGCAAAGATGTTGTAGCCAATAATGGCCGGCAACACGATCACAGTACCGATGAGCACAACCATCATTGATTCCGGGGCGGTGGCGGCATCCCAAATAGTGATGCCGCCGCGTGGGCTGATGACCAGATTCGGGAACAGGCTGTAGGCCAGCCCCAAAAATGCCAGCACGAAAATACCAACCGTACCGACAAACGGCACCCAGCAGTAGCGATCAGCTTCGCGCGGTAGTGTGTGCAGCACGCGCCAGACCAGAAAAAAACAGGCGGCGGTGAGCAGCGGGATCGGGCTCAACCACAGCAGGTACGGCATCGTGAACCACTTGTCGAAAATGCTGCTGCTGACCAGTGGCGTCATCAGTGAAACTGCCGCGACACCGAGTGCGGTGAGCCACAGGCAGTTGCGCGCCCAGACGATCGCGCGCTTTTGTAATGCGCCATCGGTTTTCATGATCAGCCACGCCGCACCGAGCAGGCTATACGCTGCCGCGAGACAGCATGCGATCAACACCGCGAAGGCTACGTTGATCCAGGTGTTCACGTAGCCGACGATGTGCATTCCCAGCATGTAGCCTTGCGCCAAACTGGTGAGCAGAGAACCAGCGTAGAAAGTGGCATTCCACGCGGGCTTGTGATCGGTAGGAGCCTTCACGCGAAAATCAAACGCGACGCCGCGCAAAATCAGGCCGCACAACATCAGCGCGACCGGCAGATACAAGGCACCAAGGATAACGCCGTGCGCAAGCGGAAACGCCACCAGCAAAATGCCGATACCCAGCACCAGCCAGGTTTCATTGGCATCCCAGAAGGGGCCGATGGAAGAAATCATCACGTCCTTTTGCTCGTCGGTCGCCCGGCGCAGCAGTACGCCGACGCCAAGATCGTAGCCATCGAGCAGCACGTAAGCGAGCATCGCGAAGCCCATCAGCCCCATGAAAATCACCGGCAACCAGAATGCGGAATTCATTTCAGTCTCCTGCGGTCGTTGCGGCCGCGACAAATGGACTCAAGGCCGGCGGCGGGGTTGAGGTGATTGTGTTTGCTTTGCGGGCCATGTAAAACAACGTTGATATGTAAGCCGACCCGAGCACCACATATAGCAGCAGATACATCGCCAAGGTGCTGGCGAGCATGCCGCTGCCAATATTTTTTGCGGCAGCCTCAGCGGTGGTAAGCACGCCATAAACCAGATACGGCTGACGGCCGATTTCGGTGACGTACCATCCGGCGAGCGTCGCAA
>JAYVXF010000239.1:0-13623 GCA_043793345.1 Betaproteobacteria bacterium
GCTCGACGAAATCCGCTGGGGCGGCGTCCTGCGCGACGGCATTCCACCGCTGCGCCGCCCGAAGATGTTGGCGGCTCGCGAGGCGACGTATCTGTCCGAGGCGCTGTTGCATGGATCGCGGGGAGGTCGGGTAGGCTGGTGGAAACGGTGAACAGCTACACCGACCTGACCCATGCCGAACAAACACAACACCGAGCGTCGCCACCACATTGCGAAGATGAAATTCAAGGTGACGAACTGGGTCGAGTACGACGCGGGTCTTCGGCGTCGAGGTAGCCTGACCTTGTGGGTCACCGGGAAAGTGATCGACGGGTGGCAGGCCGCAGCCCGATCCAGCCGTGGTGGACAGGCCATCTATTCGAACCTGGCCATCGAGGCGGGTCTGATGCTGCGCCTGGCGTTTCACCTGCCGCTGCGCTAAACGGAAGGATTGATGGCTTCCCTCTTTGAGTTGCTGGGTGTGGCCTTGAGCGTGCCCGACCACAACACCCTGAGTCGACGGGCCATGAGTCTGGCGTCAGTTTCAAAGGGCTGTCGGCTGCCCGCGGGCTCCGTTCAACTGTTGATCGACAGCACCGGGCTGAAGGTCTACGGCGCAGGTGAATGGCTAAGAAAAAGCACGGCGCGCGAGCACGGCGCACCTGGCGCAAGTTGCATTTGGCGGTGGACGCTCTTACCGGGATGATCATGGCCGCGACGCTGACAGAGAACGACGTGGGGGATCCGTTGCAAGTCGCGCCGCTGCTCGATCAGGTCGACGCCGAGATCGTCAGCGTCACAGCCGACGGCGCCTATGACGGGGCACCCACCTATGTCACGGTGGCCACCCACAGCGAAGACATCGCGGTGGTCATCCCGCCGCCTGTGACGGCGGTGCTCAATGACGCCGCCGCACTCAACCCTTCGCAGCGCGACCGGCACATTGCCATGATCCAGGCCCAAGGGCGTCTGGGCTGGCAGAAGGAGACCGGCTACGGCCGGCGCTCACTCGTGGAGACAACGATGGGTCGCTATAAGGCCATCATTGGTCCGCGCCTGCGCGCCCGCAGCCTGTCGGGCGAACGCGCCGAAGCCGCCGTCGGCGTGGCCGTGCTCAACCGCATGTTGTACGCCGCACGGCCAACTCCGTCCGCCACACGGCCGGCGCTTCTTGAGATTGATGGGCAAAGGGATCCTTCGCCCGAACCACGATCCATGCAACAACGCCGACTGGCAGCAGTCCGTTCCCTGACGAACTCCAGCTGCTGATGAAGCAACTTGCCCGGACTGCTGGCGGTACGCCACGAGCATGAATGCCCTGCCTCATGGCACGTCTGATTGACACCCGCGATCTATGTACATACAATGTACATGACCCGAATATTATTTCTGGAGAAATCAAGATGGCTACAGCGGTTCAACGCATTGTCGTGCAGGCAACGGTGCAGGATAAAAAGGCGATCACGGCGAAAGCCAAAAGACTCGACATACCGATTGCGGAGTTAATGCGGCGGGGTGCGTTTGCGTACCAGTCGAACGAGGCCGACGCAGAGCTTGGCGCGCTCGCCGATACGGCGAAGGCGGCGGCCGACCGCGCGGGGGCATCCATCGACGATGCGCTTGACTTCATCACCAAGAGCAACAAGCGAATCGCCGCGATGGAAGCAAAAGCCGCCGCCCAGCCCGCGCGCAAAGTTGCCTGATGGGAGTGACTGAAAAAATTTGGGGTGCGCTTACCTCAATGATCAAGCTGGAAGACAAAGTCAACCGGCAATCCGAGGCGATGAAATCGCAGCAAGTGAAAATCGAAGACTTGACCGGCCGGGTTATTCGTTTGGAGACACGGTTGGATATGTTGATGCAGGCGGCTTCGATCAAGAGGTTGCCGGGTTGAGACGCAAGAAGTGCAGCGCACCCCTTACTTGAAGCTCAACCCGGTTTTCAAACGCAAGGGGCGGCAGCATGTGATGGCCTACCAGCGCACCATGCCGCCGTACGCCATCGCCAACACCGCCAAACCAAACACGATGCGATACCACGCAAAGATGGTGAAGTCGTGCGATGCCACGTAACGAATCAGCCAGCGCACCACCATGAACGCTGAAATAAATGCGGTGACGAAGCCGACGCCGAATACCGGCGCGTCATTCATCGACAACAGATCGCGTGCTTTCCACAACGAGTAGATGGTCGCGCCAAACAGTAGCGGCACGGCCAGAAAAAAAGAAAACTCGGTTGCGCATTTGCGCGAGAGGCCGAAAAACATGCCGCCGATGATGGTGGCACCGGAGCGCGAGGTGCCGGGAATGAGTGCCGCGCATTGCGCGATGCCTACTTTCAACGCATGCATGGGCGATAGCGCATCGACCGACTCGATCAGTCGCGTGTTTTGTGTTTGTGCGCGATTGCGATACCAGCGCTCAGCCAGCAGGATGATGACGCCACCGACCACGAACGCAATTGCCACCGGCACGGGCTTGAACAAATGCAGCTCGATCATTTTCTTGAATGCGAGACCCAACATCACCGCAGGCAGGGTCGCGATCACTAAATTTAACGTGAATCGTTGCGCCATGCGATCAGTGAAGATGCCTGCAAAGGTCGCTGTGAGTCGCGCACGATATTCCCAGCACACCGCGAGAATCGCGCCGGGCTGAATGACGATGTCAAAAACTTTGGCGATCGCGTCGGGAAAATTCAGCCAGGTACTCGCGAGGATCAAGTGACCGGTAGATGAGATCGGCAGAAATTCGGTGAGGCCTTCGACGACGCCGAGGATGGCGGCTTTGAGCAGCAGTATTGGATCCAAAATATTTCCTGGGGGAAAATTACGTTAGACGGTTTGTCTAACAACAGATTAATGATCGCGCCGTTACTTCACCTTCAACACCAGCGCATCGGCCCGTACCTCAACCCGTTCAGGCTGATAGCGTGCACCATACTTGATGAATTCGGCTTCGGTAAAAATGTACAGCGCCTTATCCTCGAGCACGTCTTTGGCGATGCCTGACGCGGCTTTCGCAAGCGCCCCTGACAGCGCGTCGGGCATGTTGTCCATGCGGATGCGATCCACCCGCGCGCTGCGCAAAAACAGCGAACGGGTTGCCTCAACATATTCCGGACTGCCGGAAATTTTCAGGGAGCCGCTGCTACCTTTGCCGGTCAGCGGCAGTTTCACGCTGATCTCGAAGCTGACGATAAGACGATTTTCTGCTGCGTTCAATTCCACCACCGGCTGCGCCAGCGTCACGTCGAGCAGGCCGGCAATACTTTTTTCAACCGGAAAGCGGCGCGCCATTTTTTGCGTGAGCTCCTCCGCTGTGATGCGAAGCTCACCCGATAAAAACGGCACGTTGGCGCAGCCCGCAAACAGCAGCGGAGCCAGAAAAGTCAGAAGAAAAATTCGCATGCGCATCGTCAGGTCAATCGGGAAATGAACAGCGCAACAAACTTACAATGCTTCGTAAGCACGAATCCGCTCCAGCACAAACGTGCGGAATTTCTCCGGCATCGCAAATGCTGCGTCGTCAAAAATGCTGCCAACGCTGTTGGCATCAAACACACCATCGGCCACGAACAGCGCGCTCATGCTGCGCCCCGGCTTGTCTTCCGGCGCGTCGACGCCCTCGTGCGCATAGCCCATCTCCGGCGACCAGCGCAGCACGCGTTCCTTGCCAAGCTTGGCATAGCAAAGCTGAAAGCCCTGCAACACACCATCAAAATTTTCCCAGGTATAGAGATCGAAATAGTCGTCGTGAAACCAGCGCCGATGCTTGCCGGATTCGTATTGGGTGACGTCATTTATTTCGTTGAGCATGATTTCCTGCGGCCAATCAGGCGTTTAATTTCGCCAGCAGCGAGCGCAATTTATCCGGGTCATCCGCCTTGAGAATCCTCGCCACAATGGGCTCGATATCGGTGAGATTCGACATCAGCACGCGCTGTTTGACCAGCAGCAGATTGGCCGGGTGCATCGAGAAATCGCGCAGGCCAAAGCCCAGCAACAGGCGCGTCATCTGCACGTCGCCGGCCATTTCGCCGCACACCGTCACCGGCACA
This sequence comes from Betaproteobacteria bacterium, assembly GCA_043793345.1. GTDB lineage: Bacteria > Pseudomonadota > Gammaproteobacteria > Burkholderiales > Usitatibacteraceae > UKL13-2. The sequence continues at coordinate 4,039 of JAYVXF010000239.1, forward strand.
CCGGCCTCGTGCGCCTGCCGGATCACGCCGGCGATCAGCGACAACACCGCCGGATGCAAGGGGTCGTAAAGGTGGGCGACGCTGTCGTCGGTGCGGTCAATCGCCAGGGTGTATTGAATCAAATCGTTGGTGCCGATCGAAACAAAATCGAGGCGCTTCAAAAACATCGGCAACGCAATCGCGGCAGCGGGAATCTCGATCATGCCGCCGACCAGTATGTTGTCGTTGAACTTGCGGCCCTCAAGTTTTAATTGCTCTTTCGCACGCGTGATCGCTGCGAGCGTCTGCGTGATCTCGCTGGACGACATCAACATCGGAATCAAAATGCGCACGTCGCCGAAACGCGAGGCGCGCAAAATCGCGCGCAGCTGGGTATTGAAGATTTGCGGCTCGGCAAGGCAGTAACGAATCGCCCGCAATCCCAGCGCCGAATGCGACGTCCCCTGATCGGTGCCGCCGAGTGATTTGTCCGCGCCGATGTCGAGCGTGCGGATCACCACCGGCTTACCCTTCATGCCTTCGGCCACGTGTTTGTAGGCCTCAAATTGCTCTTCTTCGGTCGGCAGATCGCGCCGATTCATGAATACAAATTCGCTGCGAAAAAGCCCGATGCCCGAGGCGCCCGAGGCTTTCACGCCGTCAAGGTCGCCCGGTAATTCGATGTTGGCGTGCAACTCGACGTGGGTGCCGTCGAGTGTGTCGGCCGACGCCGACTTGATGCGGGTAAGCTTTAAGCGCTCGAGCTTCCATTGATTTTGTTTCAGCCGATATTCGGCCAGCACCGTTTCATCGGGCTCGACGATGACCACGCCTTGCGTACCATCGATGATGATCAGCTCATCTTCGCGCAGCAATTCGCGCGAGGTGTGTAGCGCTACAATCGCCGGGATCGCCAGGCTGCGGGCGAGAATCGCCGTGTGCGAAGTGTGGCCACCCAGGTCGGTGACGAAGGCGGCGACCTGATGATCCTTGAATAAAATTACGTCGGCGGGCGACAGATCGCGTGCGACCAGAATGGTGTCCTCCGCACGCGCGCGCAATTTTTCCGGCACCGCGCCGCCCTGGCCGGTGAGTGCGGCGACGACGCGTTCGGCGACCTGGCGCACATCGGTTTTGCGTTCGCGCAAATATTCATCGTTCACTTCCGCGAAGTGTGCGAGCAACTCGTCGAGCTGCAGTTTCAGCGCCCATTCGGCGTTGCACGCTTCGCGTTTGATGATCTCCTGCGGCGCCTCGGAAAATGTCGGGTCGTCGAGAATCATCCGATGCACGGTCACAAATGCGGCCATGTCGCCGGTCGCATCGCCACGCTGCGTGGTGTGGAGATTGTGCTCAAGCTGATCGAGCTCGGCGCGCACCTGCTTCACCGCTTTATCGAAACGCTTTACTTCGCGCGCAATGAATTCTTCCGGAATGGAATAGTGATCGACTTCGAGTGACGCGCTGGTGAGCAGATGCGCGTGACCAATGGCGATGCCACCGCTGACACCCAGACCGTGGAGCGTGAAGCTCATGCGCTGGTAGCCAACATCAAGCACTGGTGCGGCTTGCAGGCAGATAATGGCTGGAGAAGCGCACCGGTGCTAGAGCTTGGCTGCTGCAAATTCACTATTCGCCCTCGCCAAACTTATCGTTGATCAGCGCAACCACTGCTGCCATCGCGTCGATTTCATCGATGCCGTCGGCGTCAAGCGTTAACGTGGTGCCCTTGCCGGCCGCCAGCATCATCACACCCATGATCGATTTCGCGTTCACCCGCCGCCCGGCTTTGGAAATAAATACTTCGCTCTGAAATCGCCCCGATGTCTGGGTGAGTTTGGCAGAGGCGCGGGCGTGAAGCCCCAGTTTGTTGATGATCTCGATATCCTGTTTCAGCATCTCAGCACTTCGCGCCAACGGCCATGCGGATCACGCCTTCCGCAGCGCCGGCCATCGCTTTTTCGATGAGAACGTCCATCGGTTGTTCGCGATACGTAAGCGACTTGATGAGCATCGGCAAATTGACGCCCGACACGCCCTGCACTTTGCCGGGCACCAATAAATTACAGGCGATGTTGGAAGGTGTGGCGCCGAAAATATCGGTCATCACCAACACGCCCTGACCCTGATCGAGGAAACGTATCAAGTCGCGACCCTGCGGCAATATCGCGTCGGGATCATCGTGAATGGTGATGCCGAGCTGGCGCAGATATTGGGGGCGCTTGCCCATCACGTGGCTGGCGCAGTGGATCAAACTTTCGCCCAGCGTGCCGTGGGCAACAATCAAAATACCGATCATGGGGGAAATCAAAAATGCAATACATATATTCTAGTGTAGTGTTGCATTCTGTTTGCGACTTAATCGAGAAAGCCGCAATATCCGTTAGCTGCACCTCCTTCCCCCGCTATGTGGGGGAAGGCCGGGATGGGGGGGTGTCGCAGATCGCGCGCCGTCGCTGGCATCGCCCCCATCCCGGCCTTCCCCCGTAGCCGGGGGAAGGAGCAGATTGGTGATCATCGTAATAGGCTGCATTAAATATGAAGCACTACACTAGCCGATGGCTGCGGAAACCCCTTTCGCGAGCTACGCTGCCACCGCCTGCGGCTTGGGCGCTGCCGTACAGGCGCGCGCGACCGGGAAAAATGTCGAGAACTTCGACCCGTGATTGTCTACGCCGCGCGCACTCTTGATGTCGAGACGACCACCGTGGCGGATCAACACGTGTTTCACAATCGCCAAGCCCAATCCGGTGCCGCCGGTGGCCTGCGAGCGTCCGCGATCAACCCGATAGAAGCGCTCGGTGAGACGAGGGATATGTTCGGGCGCAATGCCTTCACCGTTGTCGCTCACACTAAACACCGGCACCCCATCCTCAATCGCCCAGCGCACGTCGATCTTTCCGCTGATCGGCGTATAGCGCACCGCATTGGAAATTAAATTGCCGAACGCGCTGCTGATTTCGTCGCGATTGCCGATCAGCCAAACCATTGCTGTTTCCAACGCAAGCGTATGTCGCCCCCCGGATAAGTGTTGTGCGTCGATGATGAGCGATTGCAACAATTCGGGCACATTGACCGGCGCTTCGGCCAGCACGTGGCTCTCATCCTCAAGCCGCGAGAGGGTGAGCAAATCTTCGACCAGCCGCTGCATGCGCGCGGCCTGCGCGGTCATGTGCATCAGTGATTTTTCAACTAACGCGGTATTGGATGCGCCGGTGGCAGTCGCGTTCGACATTGTTTCCAGAAAGCCCGACATCACCGTGATCGGCGTGCGCAACTCGTGCGAAACATTGGCAACGAAATCGCGGCGCATGGTTTCCAGCCGCTCGCGTTCGGTCACGTCGCGCGACAGCAGCAGCATTTGTTCATCACCAAACGGCACCAGTTGCACCGTAAAAATCAGTTCTTTCAACGCACCACCGGCGTCGGCGCGCGTGTGTCGCAGCGTCAGCGGCACGCCGTATTGACGCGCATTCAGGTAGTCAATGAATTGCGGATAGCGGATCAGATAGGTAATGGTCTGCATGCGGTCATTGGCGCGCGAAATATTCCAGTGCGCCTCGGCCGTGGGGTTGAGCCAGACGATGTTGTAGGCGTTGTCGAGCATCACTGCGCCATCGGGGAGTGCTGCCGCAGCCTGTTGAAAGCGCGCCAGTAAATCGGTGAGCGCTTGTTCGCTGAGCCGATGGTCGCGCAGCATGCGATAAAGCTGGATCAGCACGTCGCCCCAAAGTCCGCCTGCATCGGGCAGCGTGGCGGCCTTCGGGTCTTTCAGCCATTCGGATAGTTGCGCCAAGTTCCACGCGTAGTAACCAAAGGCCGCAACCACCACCCATGCGCCCACGCCGACACCAACAGCAGTTCCGCCGATGAGTGTGGCAATCGCGGCAACGAGCGCGGCAAACAACCCTACCCGGATCAAAGAAACGATCAGGAATTTTAGTGACGGCGACAAAAATGCAGGCGACAACATGATGGCGCTATGTTACCGCGCCGGAAAACCTGCGCGCGATCAATCTTTCGCGAACCGGTAACCACTGCCACGCACCGTCTGGATCAAGTCCTGGTGGTTGGCCGGTGTCAATGCGGCGCGCAGGCGGCGGATGTGTACGTCGACAGTGCGCTCTTCAATGAACACATGATCGCCCCAGACAAAATCCAACAACTGGGTACGCGAATACACGCGCTCCTGGTGCGTCATGAAAAAATGCAGCAGACGAAATTCGGTCGGGCCCATCGCGAGCGTTTTGCCGCTGCCGGTGACTTTGTGCGAAGCGGGGTCGAGTTTCAGGCCATGCACATCGATCACGTCCTGGGTCAGCTCCGGCGCGCGGCGGCGCAACACCGCCTTGATACGTGCCTCCAGCTCGCGCAGGCTGAACGGTTTGGTGATGTAGTCGTCGGCACCGGATTCCAGCCCTTTCAACTTATCTTCTTCCGCGCCTTTTGCGGTGAGCAAAATAATCGGCATTGATTTGGTACGCGAATCGCCACGCAGCTTTTTCGCCAATTCGATGCCGCTGATGCCGGGCAGCATCCAGTCGAGCAAGGCCAGATCCGGCAGCTCGTGCTGAATATGCTTTAACGCATCCTCACCGCTGCCATGGGTAAGCACGCGATAGCCACCCATTTCCAGATTGATCTGGATTAAATCCTGAATGGCGGGCTCGTCTTCGACGACCATAATTGTCGGGTTCATATTTGCAGTCATTTCTTGGTTAACTGCATTGAAGCATATTTCAGCAGCATGACAGTTTCATGACGACGGAACACAAATTTCAGGCGGAGCGCCCCGCGCGGTATCATGTGCCTCCCGCTTTTACGTTTGAAAATATGTCCGGCTTGACCGCTACCTCCCCGCGACCCACCGATATCAAGCTGCATCAGAAATCGCGCGAGCTCGAAATCGTTTTTGACGACGGCAAAACATTCCGTTTTAGCTGCGAATTTCTGCGCGTGTATTCGCCGTCGGCCGAAGTGCGCGGCCACGGGCCGGGGCAGGAAGTTTTGCAGGTGGGCAAGAAAAATGTCGAAATCAAAGCGATTGATCCGACCGGCACCTACGCCGTCAAGCTCACCTTTTCCGACGGTCACGATACCGGCCTTTACTCGTGGGATTATTTTTATGATTTGGGCGCGAGGCACGATGACTACTGGCAATCGTATCTGGCACGCATCAAGCAGGCCGGGGCGAGCCGGGAGTAAAAATGGCGCCAACAGAGTCAAAAATGAACGACACACACTTTGGTTTTCAGCAGATACCCGAGGGCGAAAAATCGGCCAGGGTGCGCGAGGTTTTCAAGTCGGTCGCGCCGTCCTACGATGTGATGAACGATCTCATGTCGGGCGGCATGCATCGCGTGTGGAAGCGCTTTACGGTCGACCTGGCCAATGTGAAACCGGGCGAAAAAGTATTGGACGTGGCGTCGGGCTCGGGCGATCTGGCGTTGGCGTTTGCCAAAAAAGTCGGCGCGCTCGGTGAGGTTTGGCAAACTGACATCAACGAGGCAATGCTAAAAGTGGGCCGCGACCGCTTGATCAATGCGGGCCACATGTTGCCGAACGCGCTTTGCGACGCCGAAAAATTGCCGTTCGCGAGTGAATCGTTTGACTTGGTCAGCGTCGCCTTTGGTTTACGCAACATGACGCACAAGGACATCGCACTGGCAGAAATGACGCGGGTGTTGAAGCCCGGCGGACGCTTGCTGGTGCTTGAATTTTCGAAGGTACACCCAACATTGAACAAAGTGTACGATGCCTACTCGTTCAAGGTGCTGCCGTTGCTGGGAAAATGGGTCGCGCGCGACGAAGACAGTTACCGTTATCTGGCCGAATCGATTCGCATGCATCCCGATCAGGAAACGCTCAAGGGTTTGATGGAGGTTGCGGGCTTGAAGCGCGTCGAGTTTTTTAATCTTGCCGCTGGTGTGGTGGCGCTGCATCGTGGGGTGAAGCTATGAAGTTTTTGTGGTTGGCAATGATGGTCGCAGTGGGCGGCGCAAATGCGGAGACCACAAAACCGGTGACGCTGAAGCCCGGCAAGGCACATGAGAAATGCATGTCGCTGGTGCCCGAGCAAAAAATTGAATACCGGTTCGAGTCGACCGCGAAAGTGAATTTCAATCTGCATTACCACAAGGGCGAACAGGTTTATTATCCGGTCAAGCTGGATCGAACCGAAGGTGAAACTGGTCGCTACGAAGCGAAGGCAAAAGAAACCTATTGCCTGATGTGGGAAAACAAAACGGGCGCCGATGTGGCGCTCACCTATAGCGCACGGGTCGTAAATTAATGGCATGGATGGTTGACGTTTAGCAGCATTTTATTTTCAAAGGAAAAATCATGAAAAACTTTTTTATAGCGCTAGTGTTGATGCTGATGACGACGGTATTTGCGGTCGGCGATGCGGATGCAAAGCGGCGTTTGGGTGGTGGCAAATCCACCGGCATGCAACGTGACAACGTGCAAAAAGATGTACCGAAAGCGCCGACGCAAAATAACGTGGCACCCGCTGGCGCACCGGCGGCCGCACCAGCAGCCGCGCCTGCCAGCGGCATGGGCAAGTGGCTGGGTCCGCTCGCCGGACTCGCCGCAGGCGGATTGTTGGCGTCCATGTTCATGGGTGGCGGCTTTAGCGGCTTGAAGATGATGGACATCCTGCTGTTTGCGGGCTTGGCGTTTGGGGCCTTCATGCTGTTTCGCATGTTCATGCAAAAGAAGGCGCTGCAGAGTGGATCGGGGGGCAACGCGCCGATGCAATATTCAGGCACCTTGGGTAACGCAAATCCGCAACCGGAAGCGCCGCTGCAGCGCAGCGCTTTGGCTGGCGGCGCGCCGGAAATCGGTAGCAAGCTGTTGACCGGGGCGAGCGCTGCAACGGTTGCAGCCGTCGCTGCCGCACCACGCGTGCCGGCCGATTTTGATGTGCCGGGCTTTGAGCGGCAGGCGCGCTTTGCGTTCATCCGTCTGCAAGCGGCCAATGATGCCAAAGACGTGAACGACATCCGTGATTTCACCACGCCCGAAATGTACGCAGAACTCTCGCTGCAAATTCAGGAGCGCGATGCCGCTCCCCAAAAAACTGAAATCGTCTCGCTGAACGTGAATGTGCTGGAAGTTGTCAATGAAGGCCAGCGCGCCATCGCCAGCGTGCGCTACACGGGCGAGATTCGCGAGGAAGTCGGCGCGGCGGCTGAGGCGTTCGACGAAATCTGGCACGTCAGCAAGCGTCTTGACGATGCGAAATCGACCTGGTTGCTGGCAGGAATTCAGCAGCTGGTTTGATGTTAGCGGGCCCCACATTCGCGTTTCCGGCCGTCCAGTTTTTCAACCGCGTGTTGTCGGACTATCCGGCAGCACGCCGCCGATTACGCGCCCATGACGGCAAGGTAGTCGCCGCACAGGTCGGCTCGGTTCAAACGTGCATGCGGGTCACCGCTGACGGTGAAATGGAGTTGGTCGGTAACGCAGGCACTCCCACACCTGATGCGGATGTTTCGCTGACCGTGCCGCTGTCGCTGCTGCCGCGCTTGGTGAACAAGGATGAAACCGCACTGGCGCAAATTGTCTTCAGCGGCGACGCTGAATTGGCCGCGACAATATCGGATATTGCGCGCAATGTTGAATGGGATGTCGAGGCGGATTTGAGCCGCGTGGTGGGTGATGTGGCGGCGCACCGGATGGTTGAGTCCGCACAGCGCGCACGCGCGTGGCAAACCGATGCGAGGCAACGCTTCACCGCGAATGTGGCCGAATATTTGATCGAAGAACGGCAGGCATTTATCACCACGCGAGAACTCGAAACACTCGCGCGACAAAACGAAACCCTGCGCGACGATATCGCGCGGCTGGATGCGCGGCTGTTAAAAATACAGTTGCGTGGCTGATGGTTTGCTGCCGCATCGGCAGGCGTAGACCCAGCATTGATGCGCGTTTCGAAGGCAAAATGCTCTGGGACGCCCGTGTAATGGACATCTTGGCAATGTGGACTCGGCGATTTTTTAATCCGCAATTGATCGCACTGTCGGCCTCATGATCAACCCCGCGCCACCTAAAAGTCTTGCGCGCCGCATCCTTCGCGGCGCATTCACCATTCCTCTGGCGCTGTGGATTTTTCTGGAGGAGTGGGTGTGGGACGCGATGCTCGCGGTCATGTCGTGGCTTGGGAAGTTGCCACCGATTCGCTGGGTCGAAACGCAGATTCAGAAGTTACCCGCCTATGCGGCGCTGATCGCGTTCGTGATCCCCGCCGCTATTTTGCTGCCGTTCAAGCTGGCCGCGTTCTGGCTGATCGCGCATGGTCACGCCGTGTATGGCCTCTGGGTGTTCGTCATCGCCAAAGTGGTCGGCACCGCGTTTCTCGCGCGGATTTTTTCGCTGACCAAACCGGCGCTGCTGACCATCGGCTGGTTCAACCGCGCCTACCTGGCGATTACGGCGTGGAAGGAACGGCTGTACGCCTATGTGCGGGCATTGCCTCTGTATCAGCGCATTCGGGCGCGCGCACGCGCAATGAAGCTCGCCGTGAAAGCGTGGTGGCGAGAGGTGTTTAGGCGGGCGCGGTAGTTATACTAATTCCAAATAATTACAGCTGTCATTTACCGTCATTCCCACCTATGCCGGAATGACGAACAGCTAATACCAATTCCAAATCATTACAACAGTAATTTATCGTCATTCCCGCGCAGGCGGGAATCCAAGTTTGCGCGACGAAAATTAGATTCCCGCCTGCGCGGGAATGACGGCGCGATTATTGATCTATTGTTATGGAAATCGAATAAGACCCGCGTCGATGATTTGCGCAGCCCAGCCTCTTTATGATCGCAACAGGCTAAAATCGCAACTCATGCGCGCCCTCCGTTTCCTGAAAATTATTTCCGTCGTTTACCGCTACGGACTCGACGAGTTTCTCGCCGGTCATGAGCGCTCTCGCGCGCTTGGCGCTATGGTGCGTGCGATGTTTTTTTGGCGGCGTTTTTCGACACCGCGCGCCGTACGATTACGCTTGGCGCTAGAGGAGCTGGGGCCGATTTTTGTCAAGTTCGGGCAAATATTATCGACACGGCCCGACCTGGTTCCCGCTGATATCGCCACTGAACTTTCAGCACTACAAGACGCAGTGCCGCCATTCGCGGCGAGCGAAGTTGTCGCGACACTTAATCGCGTTTATGGTGACGAGCTGGGTCGCACTTATCAGCATACTTTCGCCACCTTCGAGCTGACACCGATTGCCAGCGCCTCGGTTGCGCAGGTGCATTTCGCGACCATCGGTGCGGGTAAAGAAACGGGACGCGATGTTGCGGTGAAAATTCTGCGGCCAAATATTCGCGTAACGATTGAAAAAGATATTGGCCTGCTATATGTTGTGGCGGATTTGATCGAGCGCACGTTTGAAGACGGCAAGCGCCTGCGACCGCGCGAAGTGGTCGCAGAATTTGCCAACGCGATTCACGATGAGATGGATTTGATTCGCGAAGCAGCGAACGCCTCGACGTTGCGGCGCAATTTTATCGACGGCAAATTGCTCTATGTGCCCGAAGTGTATTTCGATTATTGCCATAAAGACGTGATGGTGATGGAGCGCATCGACGCGATTCCGGTCAACGA
>JAYVXF010000240.1:0-4344 GCA_043793345.1 Betaproteobacteria bacterium
CAAGCTGGGCAAACGTATCACCGGTCTCGACGCGGAATTCAGCGATTTCATCCGCGTTTACGATTGGCCGGGAAATGTGCGGGAGCTGCAAAATTTGATCGAACGCGCAGTCATTCTGGCGGATGGCGAAGTGCTGGTGTACGCCGATCTTGCCGACGGACTCATTTCCGCCACCACCAACACCGCCACGCCGGCCGACCCGATTGAAAATCCCTTGTCGGTTGAGGGGTACATCAAACAAGTCGTTCTCAAATTTCAGAACGAGCTGTCGGAAGTCGAGCTGGCGAATATGCTCGGAATCGGTCGCAAGGCGCTGTGGATGCGCAGAAAACGCTGGGGCTTATTGCGCAAAGTGCGCAGCGATCAAGAGTCCAACGGGAACGAATGAGAGCCGGGCGTTCCTTTTCGAAACGGATGAATCCGCCTTTCGCGTGACGAGCAGTGGACAAGCACCTGATGTGATTCACTGTTTTGATATGGCGCAGAAATTGCGTACTACACATCCACGCATTACATCCCACCAACGATTTCTGAAGGAACACAAATGGCCGACGCCGCCGCAGCACCTGCACCAAAACCACGCAAAAAAATGACGATTCCGATGTTGATGGCGAAAAAGAAAAACAAGGAGCCTATCGTCCAGCTCGCCGTTTACGACTATGAAAATGCGATTATTGCGGATCGGCTTGGCATTGATATTCTGTGCGTAAGCGATACCGGGGGCATGGTGCTGTTCGGCCACGAATCAACGACCTCCGTTTCGTTTGAAGAAGTCATGTTCATGGCGCAAGCCGTGAAGCGTGGATCGCAGTATGGATTGCGCATGGTCGACATGCCCTACATGAGTTACCACATTTCGCCAGAACAGGCGGTTGAAAATGCGGCAAAGTATGTCGCCCAGGCCGGTGCCGAAGTGATGAAATGCGAAGGCAACCGGCATCACGCAAGAAATATTGAGGCGATCGTCAAGGCGGGCATTCCAGTACAGGGTCACATCGGTATTTGCCCAATGCGCATGCCGCAATTGGGTGGTTTTGCAGCGCAGGGTAAGACAGCGGATCGTGCCAAGGAATTGATCGACGATGCGATGGCGTTTGTGGATGCCGGTTGCTTTTCGATCATGACCGAAGTGTGTACCTCGGAAGTGTCCGAGTACCTTGCCGAGACGCTTTCTGTTCCGGTCATCAGCTTAGGCTCAGGCAACACCTCGGACGGCGTGCATATCATCGGCTCGGATCTGTTTCATCTTTACGAAAAACACACACCGCGTCACTCCAAAATCTATCGCGACCTCGTGCCGATTCTGGAAGCAGGCTATGGCGAATACATGGACGACGTGAAAAATCGCCGCTACCCCGGAAAAGAGCACACGGTGTTCATGAAAGACGACGAGCTGGCAAAATTCCGCAGCATTGTAGGCTGGAAAAAGTAACACGCATGGCAGCGCCCGCTCTGGTTGATGAAGATATCGAAAGATTTCTCGCTCGAACCAGTTTTTTTTCGCGCTTCAGTGATGAACAGCGGGCGCGTATTCTTTCCATCGCCAAACCGGTATCGCTGCCGATTGGAAAGCAGGTCTACGGCGTTGGCGAATCAGCCCGCACTTTCTACGTGCTGATGGACGGCACGATTCTGTTTTCCTTGGCTGTTGGCAATCGTCAGGCAAACGCCGGCCAAATCATCGGCAGCGGCGACGTGTTTGGCTGGGGCGCGCTGGTCGAAACCGGGCACAAGCGAATCGCCAATGCCATTGCCACATCGCCTTGCAACGCGCTGTCGATAGACGGTGACGAGCTGATTGCGCTCGCCGATGCAGACCACAGCCTCGGCTATGTGCTGATGCGTTCGATCAACAAAATTATCACCGGTACCCTGACGGCATTCGTCGCGGGCTAACCTGCTAATCAGGCGCGGTCGTTGAGCCTCGAAAGCGCACCACTCTTCCTCGCATCCGGAATCGTCGGCTTCCTGATTGGCGCAGTCGGCGTCGGCGGCATATTATTGATTCCTGCGCTCGTTGCGCTCGCCGGCCTCACGCCGCATCAGGCCGGTGCCACGGCTCTCTTCACGTTCCTGTTCACAGGCATACTCGGCACGATTCTTTTTCAGCGCCACGGAAGCATTGATTGGAAACAGACGGGTGCCGTCTGCATCGGTGCAATTATCTTCAGCTACCTGGGCGCGATGGCGAGTACGGCAGTCGGGGAAATCGTACTCATGCGGGTGATTGCCGTCCTGATTATTTTTGCCGGTATCTACGTGTTTTTACCCAGTAGAAAAAAGCCGTCAACGCGCATGAATAACAATCGGCTGTTTTTGCTGATCGGGATTGGCGCCGTAGCGGGTTTCGGCTCTGGATTTTCCGGTGCTGGCGGACCGCTGTTTTCGGTACCGCTCATGGTGGTCACAGGGTTTGCACCACTTCTTGCTATTGGCACCAGCCAAGTTTTGCAGATCGTGTCTGCCGCCTCTGGATCCCTGGCTAACCTCCGTGTCGGAGACATTCAGTGGTCGCTGGTGACGGTAATAACGGGCGGCGAATTGGTCGGCGTATTTGCGGGCGTTAAATTAGCCCATTCCGTGAGCGCAAACACATTGAAACGCGGTGCAGGCCTGATCTGCCTCGCGGTCGGCACTTGGCTGTTGATCCAGAATTGTTGACGCACGCGAGCTGTACTGCCGCAACGTCTTTCTGTAGTAGCTGCGGCAGCAGAGCTTCAAAACCGGCACTAGCGCTTACTTTGGCGCTTTTGACACGTCCTGCGCGATGATCTTGCCGAGCGGCAACGTTACTTTCGCGTCCATTGCAACTTTGCGCGCAATCGAATCGTCAAGCGCACCGGGCGCGGGCTTATCGACGTCGATGGCCTTGGTGTTATGCAAATATACGTAGGTTTCGGCGAGCAATTTTTTCACGCGGTCGTCAAACACAAAGGGCTTTTCGTCGCGCTCCTTGCTGCCGCCGGCCGACGCGGGGATGGCACCATAGAGCGAGAACCACGCCATCGGCACGGTGATGCCAGCGGTCTGTGCCTTGACAATCTCGGCGACCTTGACCGCATTCTTCGGGTCAAGTACAAAGCGCTGAGCCTCAAGCTCGGTCTTCAACCAGGCTTCGACGATATCGGGACGGCTTTTCATCAAGTCCTCGCGCATCGCAATCGCACCGGCGTCCGAAATACCAAAAGTGTGCCCGGTTGCGACGACGCGCCCGGCTCCTTCACCGACGATGTCGCCAATCCTTGACACCGAAGGCTCCCACAACACCGCACCGTCGATCTTGCCGGTGCGCAGGTTGGTGGCGATGACTTCGATTGATTGGTTGAGTACAGCCGACGGCTTGATCTTTGTTCGCTCGATCACGAGCCCCAGGAAGCGATGTGCGCAGCTTCCTTGCGGCGTGGCGACAACCTTGCCGTCGAGCCATTTCACCGCTTCTTCGGGCGACGCGAACTTGGGCGCGTCAGCGCGCACCATGATGACATTGCAACGCTGGCCGTCTGACATGCCGGTGTTGGCCACGAGGTTAATCGGCGCAACACTGCGCTTGGTGGTCGCGACTACAGCCGGCATGTCGCCGAGATAGCCGATCTGCTGTTTTCCGGCGAGCATGTTGTTGACTATGATCGAGCCCTGCAAGGCGTTCTGGAATTCCACCTCGCTGCCTGCGGGCAGGTATTTTTTCCATAGTTCGAGCGCACGTATCACGGCGGCAGAATAGGAGATGGTGTCATAGGGCTGGTAGCCGACGACTAATTTAATCGGCTCGGCGGCTTGCGCGGCAGGGACGCCGACGGCAATACTTAGGGCCGCAAACGCCGCTATCGGCAAGGTTGTTAATTTTCTAAACATGGCAGGCTCCTTTGGATAAAGTCAAAGTCTGTGCGCTGGCGACTTTGGATTTTGCGTGGTAGCGTTCGGCTGACTGGATGGTGTTGCAGAGTAGCATGGTAATGGTCATCGGCCCGACGCCGCCAGGTACAGGGGTGATATAGGATGCTTTGTCTTTCACCGCGTCGAAATCCACGTCGCCGACCAAGGTGCCGTCTGCCAGCCGGTTGATGCCAACGTCGATGACCACTGCGCCGGTCTTGACCATGGGTGCCGTGATGAGCCTGGGCTTTCCGGCCGCCACCACCAGGATGTCGGCAAGGATGGTGAACTGCGCCAAGTCGCGCGTTTTTACATGGCAGATTGCGACGGTGGCTTCTTTCTGCATCAGCATCAGTGCCATCGGTTTGCCGACAATGCTGCTTGCGCCGACCACCACCACGTTCTGGCCGCTGATGGGAATATTGCTGTATTCGAGCAGACACACCACGCCGTAGGGCGTGCAGGGTGGGA
>JAYVXF010000241.1:0-4333 GCA_043793345.1 Betaproteobacteria bacterium
GCCGCGACACTTGAAGAAATGGTCAGTCACTACAACGCATTCTTCAAGCGTGTCGCGATTCAGGCACCGGCCGCCCCCTTGCTGACCACGCAGCCGGGCATCGTTCCTCCCGTCCATGATCGTCCGTTTACTGACGCCGAGGTTCCGGCTCTGCTGGCTTATCTTCGCAAGATTTGATCCGCAACTTGATTGTTCAGGCACGCTACTCGCCTGCTACGTAAAAAAGGTCATTTCAAACCCTGTTTCTTTGGGTGGCAAATCTGATTTTTCACCGCTAAACCAACAAGCAGATTTCTCTCTTCGTTCGACATGACAGTGTGTTTTTTACGGTGGTGCGATGGGCGTATGACCGAATCATTTTGAGCAATCAGGGTAAATACCAACTTATTGCTTAGACCGCCATTTGACAGGTATTCCAAACGTAAAAGCCAAAGCAAAAACACTGGCGAATGCTGCGCAAGTCACGCCGCGAAATCCGCAAACCACCGAAGCGATTTTCACCGTGAAGGAGCCCAATACCAGCATGGTGGCAAGGCTCACCCTGATGCAGCGTGAGTTTGATGGCAGCAATTTGCGCGCGGTGTCTTGTCCGGCAGCGGTGCCGGTGGCGGCGGTTGCGCCAGTAGTTACTGAGAAATCAATACCAGCAAAAAAGCAGTTAGAACCAGCACTAGAGCGCGTCTCAGGCGCAAAGTGCGTTGAAAGCCGCGCCGGATATAGTGTATTTCAGTGCAGAAAATTTTCTTAAATCAACTTTTTTGCCAAGACATCCATCGTCGCTGTGTCGTACTTTCCCTTGAGCATCGCAATCAGGCAGCGCCCAATGTGGTAACCAAGATTGACGGGAACGGCGTTGCCGATCTGTTTGTACTGCGCGGCCGTTGAGCCTGAAAAAATCCATTCGTCTGGAAACGATTGGATGCGCGCATATTCCCTCACCGCGAGCGGGCGAGTTTCAGCAGGGTGGCAACGTTCGGTTTGCTTTTGCGCCGGGTTGCAAGTCAACGTCAATGACGGCTCGTCCCACGACAACCGACGCGCCATGCCGGTCTTGCCGCCATCGTGGAAATAGCTTGCCCCCATGTATTTTCGTTGCAGGTGATCCGGCAAATCGCGCCAGTAACCACCTGCTTGAATTTGCGACATGATCGACGCCTTTGACTCAGTATATTTTTGCCCCGGCGAATCGGGAACATCCTTGAGCGCCGCCCGAATGGAGATCGTGTAATCCTGTTCTTTCGGGAAAGCAATTGCCCGCTTGAGATCTTTGCGCACGCCGAGAATCACGAGACGTTCGCGCTTTTGTGGAACGTCGAGGTACTGCGCGCGCAGAATGCGATAGCGAACGTCGTAGCCGAGTTCGTCGAGAATCGCCAGCATCGTTGCGAGCGTTCGTCCGCCATCGTGGCGCTCAAGCCCTCGGACGTTTTCACCGAGTATTACTTTCGGTTTCGTTTCGCGGATCGCGCGCGCGTACTCATAAAAAAGCGTGCCGCGTGTATCTTCAAATCCCAGCCGTTTGCCTGCATAGCTGAAAGACTGGCAGGGAAATCCGCCTGCGACGATGTCGGCATCGATGCCCTTGAAGCCAACGTCCGCAATGTCTTTGTCGATCACGTTCCAGCGCGGACGATTCAGTTTCAACGTTGCCGCCGCATGCTTGTCAATTTCCACCAGCATCGCGCAATTGAGCCCCGCGTTGTGTAAGCCCAGCGCCAGGCCGCCGGCACCGGCAAAAAGTTCGATCACGCGATACTTGGTGCGGCTGGAAGCGACCAGAACGCGGTGCGCAACGCCCGCAGCACCGGAGAGTTTCGCTTTCAAGCCCGCCAACTCGGTCGCTCGAAACATGCGGTGGCCATTGTTGGACCGCGTCGCTTTAACGAGCCCTTTTTTCTCCCACCGCCGAATGGTGTCGACCGACACATTCATCACGTGGCTCGCGTCGGAGATGGAGATGTCTGATTCGGATTGCAGCGCGTCTTTTTCCATTTAATACCCTTTGCATAGGTAAAGGGTACTTTAGCTGTATGTTTTTATAGCGTCAAGATTTTTCTGCTTATTTAAAGGCAGCATTGGCTGTCCCAAGCAATTACTTCGCGCTTCCAAATGCCTTCTCGAAGAGGACTGCGGTTACGTTGGGATCAATAAACTTGTATTTCTTTTTTGAGCAAGTCTCAATCACACCCGGGAGTATTTGGTGAAGTTGGTTTAGTGCATCGGGCACGCCTGTTGCGAGCGCGTAAAACGTCCTACCATCAATGATGCGGATGCGCTCATTGGCTTTCCGCGCGAGCCCCGTCTTGTTGTCTGATGGTGTAAACGGTTTGTCGTACCCCGTCTTGCTGCTGGGGATGATTTCGACGTAATAGGCGGTGTAGCCAAAGTGTATGTGACCCTTCGTCGCCACGGCTCGCTCAAGATCGTCATATACAGTTACTTTGTTAGAGCCTTTCACGGTGTTGTGCTTGTTTTTCACCTCAGCAACGATTTTGCGTTTCTCACAAACCAGATCGACGACCGCGCCAGTTCCCAGATTCGTCCAGCCCGCGATGCTTCCCAAAATATGCTGATGGAAAAGTCCGACCTCATTGGTCAGGGTCTTTTGCGCCTGACGTGTTGCCTCCGCGCTCTGCCACGATTCGTAGGACAGGTTGAATCCTGCCATTTCGAACAGCACGCCGAATGGGTCAATTTTATTTCTACCGGCTGCGATGATTGACTGTGAGACTGCTTCGTCGGCTACCGTAAGCAGCCGTGTAACAGCTGCAGTCAATGCGGCATCTGAAATAAAGGAAAGATGTGCCAAGAACGTCCCCGAGATTTAAATTTAGTTATTTTCAACGTTGCACAACGTACAGACTCGACATGCTCGGCAGGTGGTAAATGCCTCTGTAAGCCGCGCCAGTGCTAGTGTTTGGCTTATTGCAGCAAAAGCACCTTCCCCGGATTCATGATTCCCTTCGGATCCAGCGCCGCCTTGATGGCGCGCATCATGTCGAGCTCCACGCTCGATTTATGTTTGGTGATTTCTTCGCGCTTCATTTGGCCAAGCCCGTGCTCTGCGCTGATCGAGCCGCCGAGTTCGTCGAGCAGCGTATAGACGATGTTGTTGGCTTCGTGCGTTTGTTGAAGCGTCGGTGGCGTGCTCGGAAAACTTAAGTTGTAGTGCAGATTGCCATCGCCGATGTGGCCGAAACAGATCACTTGCGCGTCGGCAAATTTTGCGCCGAGCGCAACATCACCGCGTTGAATGAATTCGGCAATGCGCGAAATCGGTACCGAGATGTCGTGCTTCACACTTTTGCCTTGAAGTTTTTCGGCCTCGGGAATGTGTTCGCGAATATTCCAGATCGCGCGCGACTGGGCAACACTTCCCGCGATGATGGCGTCGAGCGCCTGGCCATTGGCAAACGCCGGCTCGAGTGCTGCGGACAATGCTTCTTCCAGCGGCGCGTCTTTCATCGTGTCGGTGAGCTCAACCAATACCTGCCATTGATGATGCGCAGAAAATGGCTCTGTCGTCGCCGGAAAATGTTTGATGACAAGATCAACGCAAACGCGCGACATCAATTCGAAACCAGTAAGCCGGTCGCCCATTGCGCTCTGGATCGTTGCGAGCAATGCAACCGCCGCTGCCGGATCAGGTACGGCGACGAGCGCAGTGCAGGTGCGCTGCGGCTTCGGATAAAGTTTTAACACCGCCGCAGTGATGATGCCGAGTGTGCCTTCGGCACCCATCAGCAAATGCTTAAGATCGTAGCCGGTGTTGTCTTTGCGCAGTGCTTTCAACCCGTTCCATATTTTGCCGTCGGCTGTCACCGCTTCAATACCCAGCACCAGATCGCGCGCATTGCCATAGCGCAACACGGCGGTGCCGCCGGCATTGGTGGAGAGATTGCCGCCGATGGTGCAGCTCCCTTCTGCCGCGAGCGATAGTGGAAAATAGCGGTCGTTGTTGAGTGCGGCTTCCTGCACGGCGGCGAGGATGCAGCCGGCCTCGACGGTCATCGCATTGTTGGCAAGATCGATGCCGCGAATTTTGTTCATGCGTGTGAGCGATAGCACGATGGCATTGCCGGAGGTATCGGGGACACCGCCGCCGACCATGCCGGTGTTGCCGCCTTGCGGGACGATGGGGGTCTGCGTTTCGGCACAGAGCGTGACGACGGCGGCAACTTCATTCGTGTTGGCGGGGCGAACCACAGCGATTGCACGTCCTCGATAATTGCCACGCCAATCGACGAGATACGCGGAGGTATCTTCGCTGCTGGTAAGTACGTAAGCATCACCAACGATGTTCCTGAGACGTGTCGTTAGCTCGGACATCGCG
>JAYVXF010000242.1:0-4322 GCA_043793345.1 Betaproteobacteria bacterium
TATGGCTGTCGAGCGCCGACTGGATGGATCGCAATTTCTTTCGTCGCATCGAGCTGTGCTTTCCAGTGCAGGACGCGAAGCTCAAGCGCCGGGTGATCAGCGAAGGCTTGAAACCCTACCTTGAGGACAACGTGCAGGCGTGGGATATGGACGGCGCCGGCGGCTACACCCGCAAGCGCCCGGCGCGTGGGCCGAAAGCGGTTAAGCGAAATGCGCAGGAGCAGTTATTGGCGCTGCTGGCGGTGGATGGCGCCGCGTAGAAAGCCTATCCATGCGCTTCTTCAGGCATTTATGTCACGTAAGGTTCGCCGGTGCTTGAGGTTCATCATGCGGCACGAAGAAGTGTAATTTGTATTCCTGCTGCTCAGTGTAGAGAATAGAAGGGCGAAGGTACCGACGGATACACGCGATGCACGTGGCGATACACGTCTCGCGACTTGGTTTTGACATCTTCCTCACTGTAGGCCGGCGACGGCAAGCCAGTTTGATCGGCCCAAAGAAAGTTATCGATCACAACTTGTACTGCGTCGCGCGTCGCTTCTTTTTCCCGCCAGTTCTCAATTCGCAGTTTTTCCGCTTTCAGTGCAGTGAGCAGTTCCGCTGCGACCTTTTTGATGCGCTCGATGTCCGGCTTGCCAAGGCCGGGCTTCAATAGCAGATCGAACAGCGCAAGGCTTTCCTCGTCGAGGCCCTCGCGCATCGCACGGCTCTCCTCATCGTCCAACGCGTGCACGAATTTCAGCAGTGCTGCAAAGGTGTTCTCAATCGTTACGCGATCCTTCTCGCTGTTGTAGGCCTCGACAATTTCCTCGTAGTGCCGTTGTAAATCCGTGCGCAAGGGGTTACGCGTGAGCAAGCGCGAGAGTCGGGTTTCGATGACTTGCTTCAAGGTCTGCACGGTCGAGTGCTTTGCTGGAGATCGCTCGAACTCTTTTCGCAGCCGCTCGAAATCGATCTTGCTGATGTCGAAGGGCAGCGGTTCTCCTGCGGCACGGGCAGGCGCGGTAGTGATCGCCTCATCCACCACGCCGTGAAGTGCGCGGATGATGTCGGTGATATCTGCTGCGTCGCGGTCGGCTTGCAAGCTCTTGTAGATAATATTGATCGCATCATAAGCGTGGCGGAATTCGTTGATGCCGATAATGGTCAGACAGGCTTTGAACTTCTTGAATACCTCACGCGCCATGATTTCGTAGCGCTTGCGGGTTTCGTCGTTTTCATTGACCGCTTCCTTGGCGGCGATGATGGCGGCATTGCGGGCGAATCCAGTTATGTCGTTGATGTCATCAAGACGGAAGTTACGTTCCGCGAGAAAAGCGCGGACGAACCCGATTGCCTCAGCCAAATCCTCCAGCAGTTCTTCGGCCGGGTGCGCCGGTTCGCCGTCACCCTGTCCGTCCGGGTCGGCGCCTCCACCGAAAGTCGCCAGCGCCTTGCGCAGATTTTTCAGAATGCCGCAGTAGTCGACGATCAGCCCGTTGTTCTTGCCCGCGTTGACGCGGTTGGCGCGGGCGATGGCCTGCATCAGCGTGTGCGCCTTCAGCGGCTTATCGACGTAAAGCGTGGCAAGGCAGGGCACGTCGAAGCCGGTCAGCCACATCGCGCAGACAATCGCGATCCGGAAAGGATGCTCCTCTTTCTTGAACGCCTCGTCCAGATCAATCCGTCTGCCGTCATCCAGCGCAAATCCTTCCTTCAAGAGTCGGCGGTGCGGCGTGATGTCCAGTTTCCATTTGCGGAATTTGTCGACTTCACCCTGTTCCTCACTGACCACAACCGCCATGCGGGTTTGGTCCATCCACTGAATCTGGCGACGTCGGTAGATTTCCTCTTGCTCGTCATTCAACTTACGCGACTCGCTGCCCAGCGCACGCATGCGCTCGGACCAGTAGCGCTGGATAAGGTTGTACATGCGTACGCAGGTCACCTTGTCAACGCACACCAGCATCGCTTTGCCGGTCTTCCATGCCGTCGAGTAATGTTCGACAAAATCGCGTGCGATCTGGTCGAGGCGTTTTTCCGCCGTGATGATGTGATAGTCGCGCTTCAGCTCACGCTCCAGTCGCTGTTGGACATCGATGTCGTCAATCTCCAGCTCTTCCAGCTTGGCCGACACGCGTTCGTTCAGCTCGGTCGTTGCGACGCCCAACCGCTCGCCGCGTGCGTCGTAATACAGCGGCACAGTCGCCTTGTCTTCCACCGCGCGCTGGAAGTCATAGGTGGAAACGTAGTCGCCGAATACGCGGCGGGTGATTTCGTCGTCCTTGAACAGCGGCGTGCCGGTAAAGCCGATGTAGGCGGCGTGCGGCAGGGCATTGCGCAGATTCAGCGAAAGCCTGCCGTACTGGGTGCGATGCGCCTCGTCGGTGATGACGATGATGTCGTCTCGCGTGGAATATGGTTCGAGCGGATTGACGTCGGTGCCGAATTTCTGGATCAGTGCGAATACGTAATTCTTGTGCTGGCCGAGAAGCGTTTTGAGATGCTCGCCGCTCGCCGCACGGCACGGGTCTTTCTCGTGATTCACCAACCTGCACCCGGCAAAGGTCTTGTAGATCTGCGTATCGAGATCGTCGCGGTCGGTGAGAATAAGGAACGTGTAATTGCCGCCGAGCTTGCGGTGCACCTTGCGCGTGAAGCACGCCATCGAATACGACTTGCCCGCGCCTTGCGTGTGCCAGAACACACCAAGCTTGCCAAGCCGTGCCTTGCGCTCACGCATCGCTTGGATCGCGCGGTTCACACCGAGGAACTGGTGATTGCGCGCGATGATCTTGACCGCTTTGCCACCCGAATCGTCGAACAGGATGAAGTTCTCGAACAGATCAAGGAAATTGCGCTTGTCGCAGATGCCCTTGAGCAGCGTTTCCATATCCACCGCACCGGGCTCGTCTTCCTCCAGGCGTTTCCATTCGTGAAAGTGCTCGAAGCGCCCCGACAGCGTGCCGATACGCGCGTCCGAGCCGTTGGCGAGTACCATGAACGCATTGTGATGAAACAGGTGCGGCACTGTGTCCTTGTAGTCGGCAAGGTTTTTCTCAAAGGCCTGACGAATATCCTTGTGAATGTTTTTCAGCTCCATGAACAGCAATGGCACGCCATTGACGAAGCCGATGATGTCGGCACGGCGGCGGTAGAGATCGCCGCGTATCCACAATTCGCGCACCGCGAGGAAATGATTGTTCTCAGGCTGCTCGAAATCGAACACGCGCAGGCGCTGCTTGACGATCTCGCCCCTATCGTTGCGGAACGACACCAGCACGCCATCCTTAAGCAGCGCGTACTTGTCCTGATTCAGCGACAGCGGGGACTGCGCCGCACTCCATTCCACCACTTGCCGCACCGCATCACGGTAGGCATCCTCGGGTAACCCCGGATTGAAAGTAATGAGTTTTTCACCGAGTGTTCGTGTGAGCACCACTTCACGGTCACTGGCGCGCCCGAGCGTGCCTTCAGGACCGAAGGTCTCCCCGTTGTACGCAAACACCGACTCCCACCCGAGCGCGTCGCGCAAGTAGTCGGCGGTGGTTTGCTGAACGAGGGTGTCTTCGGTCAGGCGGGTCATACGGTGATGTCGCCGTTCATCAGTTTTGGTATTAGCAGATCACGGGCGGCGCCGAGCCGTACATTTTGGAGGTGAAGATTGTGAATCTGATTTAAGACTGGTTCGACCTGATCGTTGAATGCGGTAACAAGAGAGTGTTGCGGAATCAATATCTCAGCGCGTTCAAAATCAGCGGCTACGACTGCTGGATAGGCGGCGCCACGAGCATGATTTTCCAAGTAGCCAACAAAGGCATCTGTCGTCGTGGCTTGAAGGAGATATGTAGTAGGTAACGCAGTCGGCGTAATCACTGCGAAGCCTGTTGAGGCGATCAGATTTGGCGCCGGGTTCCAGATTACAGCGTAAGATCTACGGTTGGGACGGACGCACGACCAGATGATGTCGCCGTGTTGCACGATGCGACGCGCACGGCTTGGAGCGTCTCTAAAATCGTAGCTTGTCGTTTCCTGGATGTGTCTGGGCGTTACCGACGAGATATCGATGTAATCAATCAGTCCATCATAGCTGCTGGATAGTGAGGCGCGGTTAACCTCGGCCACATCACTGAGGACGCCACGCTGCCAACCTTCCGGAACGCCGTTGATGATGCGGGTGTGTTCGTGACCGGGGAAGCGTAGGCGGACGAACCACTCACGGTAAAGCTGCCGCGCCGCCTCTTCCAAAAGAGCCATGCGCCGCCGGTTGTTCTCGATCAGGTCGTCATAGGCAGCGAGGATGTTAGTGTAGTGCTTCGTAATTAATGGAACTAATGTTTATT
>JAYVXF010000243.1:0-4322 GCA_043793345.1 Betaproteobacteria bacterium
TGTATCGCCGCCACCCGCAATGGAAAATGCATCTGATTCAGCGATGGCGCGCGCAACGGTTTCAGTACCGTGGCCGAACTGGTCGAACTCGAACACGCCGAGCGGGCCGTTCCAGACAATGGTGCCGGCGTTTTTCATGATGGCCGCGAGCGTGGCTGCGGTCACGGGGCCGATGTCAAAAATCATGTCGTCACCGGTAACGTCTTCAGCGCGCTTGGTAACTGCGGGCGTTGTCGCAGAAAATTCTTTGCCACACACCACATCGACCGGAATCGGCACCGCCGCGCCGCGTGCGGCCATCATCTCGATGATCGCATTCGCCTCATTGACAAGCGTCGGCTCAGCCAACGATTTGCCAATTGGCAACCCCTTTGCCAGTAAAAAAGTATTGGCGATGCCGCCGCCGACCACGAGCTGGTCAACTTTTTCGGCGAGCGATTTGAGGATTGATAATTTGCTGGAGACCTTTGATCCGGCGACAATCGCCACCATTGGCCGCTTCGGCGTTTTGAGCGCTGCGCCGAGCGCGTCCAGTTCGGCAGCCAGCAATGGTCCTGCGCAGGCTATGCGCGCGAATTTAGCGATTCCATGGGTGGTGGCTTCGGCGCGATGCGCGGTACCGAATGCATCATTCACATACACATCGCACAACGCGGCCATTTTTTTGGCAAGCGCGTCGTCGTTTTTCTTCTCACCAATGTTCACGCGACAATTTTCGAGCAAAACGACATTGCCTGATGCCACTGTTACACCGTCAATCCAGTGCGCAATCAACGGCACATCACGGCCCAATAATTCGCTCATGCGTTTTGCGATGGGCGCCAGCGAATCACGCGGTTTGAATGCACCCTCGGTCGGTCGACCCAAATGCGAAGTCACCATCACCGCAGCACCTTTGTCGAGCGCGTATTGAATCGCCGGCAGTGAAGCGCGAATGCGCGTGTCGTCGGTAATGTTGCCCGCGTCATCCTGCGGCACATTCAGATCGGCGCGGATAAAAACGCGTTTATTTTTTAGCTCGAGGTCGGACAGCCGGATAAATGCCATTACTTTTTCATCGCTCCATTGTTGATTCGAATTTTATCGGCGCGTGCTCAGTTGCTTCGGCACCCTTCCATTTCCTGAAGCGCCGTCCGCAACAAATCCGCACCTTGCTGGATTTTCTGGGTGGTCGCGTCACCCGAAGCGCCGGTCTCTTTCTGGAACATGCTGAACGCCTCGATTGAAGCCGCCATCGCAGATTGTAAGGTGGTTCGCGCCGCACCCGTGCAGGCGTCGACTTCGACGGTATCTGCCTCGGTTTTGATGGCTTGCAGTTTTTTCAGTGGTGCCGCGATATCGCTGCGTCCCGTGCGACTCGCTTCATTCAACCCATCTGTAAAGCGCGTGCTGACGGCGCGCAGGACATCAACGTTGCGCTGTCTTAACTCATTGGCGCGGCTCTTTTCGAACGCCTCGTCAACGGCCGCTTTTTGCGTCGCGAGCCGACCTGCAATCGCACGATCATCATTCTTCGCAGCCTCCGAGGCACTCTCAACGCGCATTTCGCTTTTGGGTGGCGCCGCCGGCTTACAACCGAATAACGTTGCCGCCAGTAAAACGGTGACGACGGTAGGAATCGTTTTCATGTGCCCTCCAATTGCTGCAAATCTCATGGCTTCATCCTCGCGCAGCTTCAATATCCGAAAATAATTTGAGCCCGACCACGTCGGCTACGATCAGCAAAATGCAGACGATGCGCGCCACCGATTTCGATTCGCCGAATAAAATCATCCCACCGATTGCCGCACCGACTGCGCCGATACCGACCCACACCGCGTAGCCGGTACCGACCGGAATGGTTTTAATCGCGATCGCCAACAGCCACACGCTGGCAGCCATCGCAGCAATCGTGACCGTCGAGGCGACCGGCTTGGTGAAGCCCTCGGTATATTTGATGCCCAGCGCCCAGACGACTTCCAGGCAACCGGCGACGATGAGACAAAGCCAGGGCGTGGGCATGTTCATTTAAGCGAAATGGCTGCGAACTACTTCGCCGCCATCAGCGCAACCGTGGTGTCGAGCATGCGGTTGCTGAAGCCCCATTCGTTGTCGTACCAGCTCGTCACTTTAACCAGACGGCCAGAGACTTTTGTGAGGGTCGCGTCAAACGTGGACGAATGTGCATCGTGATTAAAATCGACCGATACCAACGGCCCCGTGTTGTACGCCAGAATGCCTTTCATGCCGGGCATTTCTGACGCCGCCTTCATGATCGCGTTGACTTCGTCGACTGTGGTATCACGTGCCGCGATAAAGCAGAGATCGACGATCGACACATTGATGGTCGGCACGCGGATCGCAAATCCATCGAGCTTACCGTTTAGCTCCGGTAATACCAGACCGACAGCCGCAGCCGCACCGGTCTTGGTCGGAATCATGCTCATCGGCGCCGAGCGCGCGCGGCGCAGGTCTTCGTGCATCACGTCGGTGAGCACTTGATCGTTGGTATAGGAATGCACCGTCGTCATCAGGCCATTCACCACGCCGATTTTGTCGTGCAATGGCTTTACCAATGGCGCTAAACAATTGGTGGTGCAGGACGCGTTCGAGATCACCGTCATCGCCTGCGTGAGCACGCTGTGATTCACACCGTAGACGATGGTCGCATCGACGTCCTTGCCGCCGGGTGCTGAGATGATGACCTTTTTGGCACCACCCTTTAAATGCGCAGATGCTTTTTCTTTGGTCGTGAAAAGACCCGTGCATTCCAGCACCACATCGACCTTCAATTCACCCCACGGCAATTGCGCCGGGTCGCGCTGTGCGAATACTTTTATCTTGTCGCCTGCGCCGCCGTTCGCGACAACGAGAGAATCGCCGTCAACGACAACGGTGCCGGGAAATTTGCCGTGCGCGGTGTCGTATTGCGTCAGATGCGCGTTGGTGTCGACGGGCCCGAGATCGTTGATGGCAACGATCTGGATGTCGTGTTTTTTGTGACCTTCATAGTGGGCACGGAGAACGTTGCGGCCGATGCGACCGTAGCCATTGATGGCGACGCGGATGGTCATGATGTCTTTCTGGAGGGCTGGTGGAATTGCGGGGGACTGATGAACGAAATTCGGGAACCATTGATTTTACCGCAATGTCACTTTTGGCCCAAGCCACTGCCCCTCACCCCGACCCTCTCCCAAGGGACGGGGAGAGAAATGCGGCGCGATGAGAAATGAAATAGTCTCGCCGAAGCAATGGATGGCGAGATAATAGCGCCATGAAAAAAGTCGTCATCGCCTCCGGCAATCCCGGCAAGTTGCGCGAATTTGCTGCGCTGCTGGCACCGTTTGATTTTGAAGCCGTGCCGCAGTCAGCACTTGGCGTGAGCGAGGCCGAGGAGCCGCACATCACGTTTGTTGAAAATGCGCTCACCAAAGCGCGTCATGCGGCACGCGCAACGGGGCTGCCTGCATTGGCAGACGATTCGGGCATTTGTGCGAATGCCTTGGGCGGCGCGCCGGGCGTGCGCTCGGCGAGATATGCGGGGGAGCCGGGCAATGATGACCGCAACAATGCAAAACTCATCGCTGAGTTAAAAGCGCATCAGGATCACCGCGCTTTTTATTATTGCGCGTTGGTGTTTGTAACCCACGCCGATGATCCGCATCCGCTGATCGCGACCGGGGAATGGCACGGCGAGGTCATCGCGACACCGCGCGGCGATGGCGGCTTTGGTTATGACGCGTACTTTTTTTTGGCCGAGCATGGTTGCACTGCAGCCGAATTGCCTGCCGACATCAAAAACCGCGTCAGCCATCGCGGCAAAGCCATGCAAGCGCTCGCCGAAAAGCTGCGCAGCATGCAAGCGATGAAAGGCTAACCATGGCAAACACCGCGCCAATGCTGGGCTTTGGGCCGATTGCCGACGGCGGGAAGCTGCTCAATGTGCTGCCACCGCTGTCGCTCTACATCCATATTCCGTGGTGCGTACGCAAATGTCCCTATTGCGATTTCAATAGCCACGAGGCTGCGGGCGTTGCGCCGGAACGCCGCTACGTCGATGCGCTGATCTCGGATCTCGATCACGCGCTGCCGAAAATCTGGGGACGCCGCGTCTACTCGATTTTTTTCGGCGGCGGCACGCCGAGTTTGTTTTCAGCCGCTGCCATCGACGAAATTCTGGCGGCGGTTCGTGCGCGCGTCATACTCGATGTTGAAGCCGAAATTACTCTCGAAGCCAATCCGGGAACGTTTGAGATTGAGAAATTTCGCGGCTTTCGCGACGCGGGCGTGAATCGTTTGTCGATCGGCATTCAGAGCTTCAACGATAGGCATCTACAGGCACT
>JAYVXF010000244.1:0-13479 GCA_043793345.1 Betaproteobacteria bacterium
ATGGCGAGATCGTGCTGCAAACTTTTCCGCGCCTGCTGGGCTTCGTGTTCAATCCGATCAGCATCTGGTACTGCTTCGATAACAGCGGCCAATTGCGCGCAGCACTTGCCGAGGTCAGTAACACGTTCGGCGAACGGCACAATTATTTGGTTGCACACAGCGACCAGCGCCCCATCGCGCCGGGCGATTGGCTGGCCTCGCGCAAGGTGTTTCATGTCTCGCCGTTTTGCGATGTGAAAGGCCACTACCGATTTCGTTTCGAGCAAATTGATGGTCGCGCATTTGCCCAGATCGATTACTTCGACGGCGAAGATTCAGACTCGACTGATGCAGAGAAATTGATTCTGACCACCATCCGCGGCGATGCAGTGGCGTTGACATCGACGGCCACTTTGCGCGCATTTCTCGGCCACCCGCTGATGACATTTGGCGTGGTGGCGCGCATTCACTGGCACGCACTGAAGTTGTGGCTTAAGCACGTACCGTTTTTTACCAAGCCCGCACCGCCATCTCTAGACACCACCCGATAAAGCGCCCTGATGAATACCACCACCAACGATCTCTCGGCGATTCCCCATGCCGCCAGGCTGCCCGCCATCGGCAAGTTGTTTTACAGCCTCATCAAGCGGCTTGATCGTGGATCACTCACGTTCACCTCACCCGACGGCCACACGACTTTGTTTCGTGGTGCGCACGCGGGCCCGCATGCGGATCTGCGCATTACCGATTGGGCGGTGGCAAGCGAAGCGATCAAGTCCGCTGAAATTGGCGTGGCAGAAAGCTATCGCGACGGCCGCATGTTTACCTCTGATCTCACCGCCTTTCTGATGCTGTGCGTTGAAAATGAAAAAGCATTGGAAGCGGTGTTTTACGGTAAGCCGCTGGTCGCGTTGCTGTTTCGCATCAAGCATCTGCTGCGCACCAATACCCGCGCGCAGGCGAAGAAAAATATTTTCGCGCATTACGATTTGTCCAACGCGTTCTACGACCTTTGGCTGGACGAAACGATGACCTATTCAAGCGCCGTATTCAACGGCAATCCTGCGCAATCCATGGCGGCGGCACAGACCGCGAAGTACGAACGCATTCTGGATGTGCTGAAGCCGCTCTCGGGTGAGACGATACTGGAAATCGGTTGTGGCTGGGGCGGCTTTGCCGAATATGCCGCCGAATCGCGTGGCGTGAAAGTCGTCGGCATTACCCTGTCGCAAGCGCAGCTTGAGTTTGCGAAGAAACGACTCGACGTCGCAAAATTAAATCATCTGGTTGATTTGCGATTGGTCGACTACCGCGATGTGGAAGGCCAATTCGACTACGTCGTGTCGATCGAGATGTTTGAAGCGGTCGGTGAGCGCTACTGGAAAACTTTTTTCAACACCGTGCATGATCGCCTGAAACCCAATGGCCGCGCGCTTATCCAGTCAATCACCATCGCCGAAGAAGTGTTTACACGCTACCGCGCCACCAGTGATTTCATTCGCGAATATATTTTTCCAGGCGGCATGCTCGCGCCGATTCCACGCTTCATCAGTGACGCTAAAAAAGCCGGCCTCACGGCGGGCGAGCCGTATCGCTTTGGCCTCGACTATGCGGACACGCTGAAATGGTGGCTACAGCGTTTGAACGCGAAGGTGGCACAGATCAAGCCGCTGGGGTTCGATGAAAAATTTTTGCAAATATGGCGCTTCTATCTTTGCTATTGCGAGGCCGGTTTTCGGTCCGGCAGAACGGACGTCATGCAGATAGAATTACGGCGCGAAAACTGAATTGCCTTCCCCGTTGAAAAAGGGGGATTGAGGGCGGGGAATTGTCGGTGCTTACAAATATGCGCAGTATGCAAACACTCATCACGCGTCTCGGTGGCGTGGCTCTCTTGATGTGCGCCACTTTTGCCGCCGCCACCAATCTGCCGGAGGATCTCACGCGCGACGTGAAGGGGCTCTCGGTACGCGGCGAAGCGGTGTTGCGATTCCTCGGCTTTAAAGTGTACGACGTACGTTTGTGGACGCAGATGAAGCCGTTCACGCATAGCGAGCCGTTTGTGATCGAGCTGGTTTACGACATGGCGATCAAGGGCAAAGACATCGCTGATCGCAGTGTGAAGGAAATGCGCGCGCAGGGTGTCGGTGACGACGCAAAACTGCGCCGCTGGGGGGACGAGATGACGAAAATTTTCCCGGATATCAAACACGGTGACACCTTGATCGGCGTATCCATCCCGGCCAAGGAGGCGCGCTTTTACAATCGCGAAAAACTGCTTGCGACGATTCCGGATCCAGAATTCGCCAAGGCTTTTTTTGATATTTGGCTTTCTGAAAAATGCAGTTATCCGAAGGTGCGTCTGAAACTTCTGGGCGCGCCGTAGTTGCGTGGCCGCGCTTTTTTCGACGAGAGATAATGTGACTGCTGGTGCCCCACCACCTGCAAGCCGTGCGTCTTTTTGGCGGCTACTCGCCTATAGCGTCACCAGCATTCCGCTGGCGATGGCGGCATTGCCGATCTATGTTCACGTGCCGAAATTTTATTCTGATGTGGTCGGATTAAACCTCATCGCTATCGGCGGCTTGCTGCTGGCCGCGCGCGTGTTCGATGCGATTCAGGATCCGTTGCTGGGATATTGGAGTGATCGATTCCGCGACGCGCGCATGGGCCGCATGTTGTGGGTGATCGTCGGCACACCTTTTCTGGCGCTCGGCATGGTCGGCTTGTTCAATCCGCCGCAGTGGGATCATGCCGTGATGGCGTGGTGGCTGGTGGCGATGCTGTTTCTGGTCTACACCGCGTTCAGCATGGTGCAGATCAGCTATCAGGCGTACGGCGCGGAAATTTCTGATCACCCGGTTGAGCGTACCCGCGTCACGTCATGGCGCGAGGGGCTGGGTCTGGTCGGTGTTTTTCTTGCCGCAGCCTTGCCGGAAATTTTATCCAAGCAACAGGGGCCACGCGAGGGCTTTGCGGCGTTCTCGATGATTTTCGTGCCGCTATTATTTTTGATGGTGGCGTGTACGGTGTTTTTTTCGCCCCGCGCGATGGTGCGCACCGAGGCCGCCACCAAAAACGCGTTGCGTGCGATGTTAAAACCGCTTCACAATCCGCTGTTCAAACGGCTGTTGATTATTTTTATTTTCAACGGCATCGCCGCCTCGATTCCGGCGACACTCGTACTGTTTTTCATCGACGATGTGGTGCGTGCGCCGGAGCTCTCGGCACATTTTCTGATTGCCTACTTTGCGACCGGTGCGCTCGGCATGCCGCTGTGGGTCTTCCTGTCGGCGCGCATCGGCAAGGGCCCTGCTTGGTGCGTCGGCATGGTGGTCTCGATCGTGGCCTTCGTGTGGGCGTTCACGCTCGGCGCAGGCGATGCGACGCCGTTCATGATCATCTGCATTCTTTCCGGTTTGGGGCTGGGCGCTGATTTGGCGCTGCCGCCATCGATACTTGCCGATGTGATCGATGACGACGACAAGCGCGGGCTGGGCCGCAATGAAGGTGCCTATTTCGGTCTGTGGAATCTGGTCACGAAAATGAATCTCGCCCTGGCAGCGGGGATTGCATTGCCGTCACTGGCGCTGCTGGGCTACCAGCCAAAAATTAGCCAGTCGGCCGACGCGCTGCTGTATCTGGCAGGTGTCTACGCGTTATTGCCATGTGTGCTAAAAGCGTTCGCGGCGATTGCGCTGGTGAGGTCGCCATTTTTTAGCGGCAGAGAATCGCTGCCGCTGTTACCCAAAGGAGCGTGACCATGATGCGCTGGATATTGTCTTTCACTGTTGCGATATTGATGACCGGGTGCGCGACCCTGGTGCCGCAGGACTACGCGAAAGAAACACCGAAGCTCGATCTCGCCACC
The DNA here is from genome assembly GCA_043793345.1 of Betaproteobacteria bacterium. Classification (GTDB taxonomy): domain Bacteria; phylum Pseudomonadota; class Gammaproteobacteria; order Burkholderiales; family Usitatibacteraceae; genus UKL13-2. The sequence continues at coordinate 3,851 of JAYVXF010000244.1, forward strand.
TATTTCAATGGTCGCGTCGATGGCTGGGGCATGGTGCAGGATCGCTCCGGCAAAGTCCTGCGACGAATGGTGGTCGAGCTCGATTGCAAGTGGAATGGCAACGAGGGCGTGCTGAACGAATCGTTTCAATGGTCCGATGGCAAGACTGAAAAACGCGTCTGGAAAATTCGCAAAGACGGCGACCGATACCTTGGTACGGCGGGTGATGTCGTCGGGGAAGCCAAGGGTGAGGCGGCTGGCAATGCATTGCGCTGGAACTATGTGTTGGCGCTGCCGGTGGGCGACTCGACGTACCACATGGACATGGATGACTGGATGTGGATGATCGATGACAAGACGCTGGCGAACCGCACGACGATGACGAAATTCGGCGTGCGGGTGGCAGAGATCAGTATTTTTTTCAGGAAGCGGTGACGGTCGGTTTCGCCCAGCAGGCGAGCACGTAGATTGCCATTTGGCGGGTAGTTCAGGGCATTTATGCCCTGAAAGCCGCGCCAGTTCTAGTGTTTTAATATTAAAATTCAAAGGTTTTACCCATGGCGCTAAATAAAAAAATCACCGACTGGTCGGGCAAACGCGTGTGGATTATCGGCGCGTCCACCGGTATCGGCGCGGCACTCGCGACCCAGCTACACGCGCTCGAAGCCAAAGTGGCGGTATCGGCGCGCAGTGCCGACAAGCTCAACGAATTAGTCGCGCGGCTCGGTGCGTCGCGCTCAATTGCGTTGCCGCTCGACATCACCAAAGTTGAGACGATCAAAGCCACCGAGGCGGAATTGGTCGCTGCGTGGGGCGGCTATGATCTGGTGGTCTTCATGGCGGGCGATTACACCAGCATGCGCGCGTGGGAGCTGGATTTGAACGTCGCCAAACAAATGGTCTCGATCAACTGGGAAGGCTTCCTCAATGGCTTGTCGATTGTGATCCCGCGATTCATGCAGGCCAGTGCCGGCGGTATCGCGCTGGTGTCGAGCGTCGCAGGCTATCGAGGCCTGCCGAAAAGTTTGGTGTACGGGCCGACCAAGGCCGCACTCATCAATCTTGCCGAAGTGTTGTATCTCGACCTGAAGGACAAGGGCCTCGACATCTATGTGATCTGTCCGGGGTTTGTCAAAACGCCGATGACCGACAAGAATGATTTTGCGATGCCGTCGCTGATTACGCCGGAAGAAGCCGCGAAAGAAATCATCAATGGTTTCGAGAAAGGTGAATTTGAAATCCATTTCCCGAAGGGCTTCACGCGCATGCTCAAAGCGCTGCGCCACTTGCCGTACTCGCTTTATTTTCCGGCGATCAAAAGATCGACCAAGCTGTGATGCGGGCTTGCGATGACTGAGCGATCGGAATCACTGGCAAGTTTGGTCGACTATTTTCAATCGCTCACGCGCGAGTCAGTTAACGGGATGCAATTGTTCTATGCCGAGGACGCGTATTTTCGCGACCCGTTCAACGACGTTCGTGGCATCGATAAAATAAAAATTATTTTCCTGAAGATGTTCGATCACTTGCATGCGCCGCGCTTTGTTGTCACCGAAAGCGTATTGCAAGGCGACACGGCGGTGCTGTTTTGGGATTTCACTTTCCGCATGAAATCATTGAAGCCGCAGCAGACGATGCTGATCAAAGGCTCATCGCATCTTCGCTTTGCTGCCGACGGCCGCGTGCAATATCACGTCGATTATTGGGACGCGGCCGGCGAGCTGTATGAAAAATTGCCGGTGATCGGGATGTTCATGCGGTGGCTGAAGAAGCGCGCTGGCTAACGCTTTCCGCTGCTTTCAGTATATTCAAACACCTTCACCACCCGCGACACGCCACTGGTCGTGCGCGCAAGCTCGGTGGCGACATCGGCTTCTTCACGCGTCACGATGCCCAACAAAAACGCGGTGCCGGCTTCAGTCACGACCTTGACGTGATTGATGGAAAACTTGCCGTTATTGATGAAGCGCGTTTTCACGTTGGTGGTGATAAAGGTATCGTTGGCGCGTGCGGTGAGCGCGGTATTGCCGCCAACGGTAAGTTCGTTCGTCACATTTTTGACGCTGGCGATTGAGCGCACGGCGGCCGCGACATCCAGCTTCATTTGCTCGCTCGGCACTTCGCCGGTGAGTAACACGGCGAGGTTAAAGCTGGTGACATTCACGTGCGAATCGCGGAAGCTTTCGATCAGCCGACCGCGCGCCTTCCACTCGATATTCTCGTCCTCGACATAGACGCCCGTTGAACGACGATCATCGACCATCAGCGCGGTGGCACCGATGCCGGTGACCGCCAATGGAATGCAGCCCGGCAGTATGACGGCGACGATGGCGGCTACAAAAAATAAAGGTACACGCATTATATTTCTCCAAACATGAGGTTATCGATGGCATCGCAAAGGCAGTGCAACATCAGCAGATGCACTTCCTGAATGCGTGTGGTCACCTGTGAATCAACATTGAGCAGTACATCGCCCGCTTGTATCAGACCGGCAATCTTTCCGCCGTTGCGCCCGGTCATGCCAACGACGTGCATGCCTTTCAAATGCGCCGCTTCAATGGCGGCAATGACGTTTTTTGAATTGCCGCTGGTGGAAATCGCAAACAGGATGTCGCCGGACTTGCCGAGCGCCCTCACCTGCTTGGAAAAGATTTCATCGAACGAATAGTCGTTGCCGACCGCCGTGAGAATCGATGAGTCGGTGGTCAGTGCGATGGCGGCGAGTTCGGCACGTTCGCGCTCAAAACGGCCCACCAGCTCGGCTGCAAAATGCTGCGCGTCGCCGGCCGAGCCGCCGTTTCCGCAGCTAAGAATCTTGCCGCCGCCTTTAAGGCAATTGACCATCGCATGTGAAGCCGTCGCGAGGTGCGGCGTGAGCGCGGCAGCGACGCGCTGTTTGGTGGCGATGCTGTCGTGGAAGTGCTGGGTAATGCGGTTTTCTATATTTATCATCGTTAAATTTTACGCCTCAAAAGCGCTGGTCAACCATTCGACATCCTGCACATTCAATCCGTTCAACAGCACCACATCAAACCGGCATGGCGGCAGATGCTTCATCCCCGCCAGATAATGTTGCGCGGTGGCGATAATTTTTGCCTGCTTCGCTGCGGTGATGCTCGCCAGCGCGCCGCCAAAATCGCCTTTACCGCGCATTGGTTTCCGCAGTCGCACTTCAACGAACACCAGTGTTTCACCGTCCTGCATGATGAGATCGATCTCGCCATGGCGGCAGCGATAATTTCGCGCGCCCAGCTTGAGGCCGTGACTGATCAGAAAACGTTCCGCAATCCGCTCAGCATCGTCGCCGGTTTTTTTGGTGCTGAAAAGTTGCAGCAGTGTCATTCGCCGCGACGATAAAGCTGCGATTTACCGTCGCGAATTTCCACCGGCGAGAGCGCACGGGCGAGCTGGTGCCCGTCCTGCGTGATGCGGCCGGTGACGCCGTCGAGCGGCGGCAGGCTCTTTGCGTTCTCCGTTTTCACAATCAACTGGCCGAGACGCCACGCGTCAATGCCGAGCGCATACAGCCGTTCATATTCAACCGCCAAGGCCTGCGCAGGTTTGGCGTAAGCCATCACGGCCGGATGATCGCGCTCTGCGAACCACGGCATTTCAAGGAGGCGGACATCGTCGAGATCAAGATTGGCCACGGCAGCCGCGCGTGGATCGACACTATGCGATGTCGTGAAAACCGGCATGCCCGGCGGCAGGTAGGGGCGAATGAAGCGTGCTGCGACCGGATCGGCGGTCATGAAAACGACGCTCACTTTGGACCCGAGTTTTTCCAACGCAGCGGTCACGCGCGCCGCCTCGCTGCGGTCGCCGCCGAATGAAATACGCGCGACAATTTCGCCGCCGAGCCGCAGCGTTTCTTTCTCGAAACTCTCCTGAATACGTTTTTCCAGTGGACTATTCGCGACCACCACGGCCACACTGCGCAGTCCCTCGTCGGATGCCATGCGCGCGACCAGCTTGGCCTCGACGTCGAGGCTCAGGGAAATATAAAAGAATCGGTCGGGCAAATCGTTATCGGAAGAAACAACGGGCGCATTCAACGCAAGCGTCGGCAGGAATCGCGACTCGCGCGCGATCATGTTTGCGCCATCGCGTGTCACGCCGCCGATGATCGCAATGGCGCCGTCGGTGGCGGCCTTGCGATAAATTGCTGCAAGTGAAGCGCCTTCATCGTCGCTGGCGTAGATGCGATACAGGGGCGCATTTTTTCCGTCGGCTTCCGCACCGGCGATGAATCCCAGCTTGAACGCTTCGGCCACCTTGCCAAACATTTTCGACGCCAATGGCAAAAGTAACGCGACATGCGGTACTGGTTTTTCCACGTCGGTCGCAGGCGTTGTAGATGGCCTGGGCGTCGCGTCGGGTGTCTCGACGGACTGCTGCCCGGCACGGTTGGCGACCGGCGCCACCGGCATGAGCAGCGGCGCAGTCACCGCCTTGCCGGGCTCGGGCGTGCTTGCGCGTTCCTGCGCTTCCACCGACAATGCAGTAGCCATGACGACTGCGCTGGTCAGCAGTACCCGCAGAAAAAATGTAGACGGAAGATTGTATGTTCGCATCGCGCGAAAGAAAAATTTGATGACTTCTGAAACCGAAAATTTACTCGACAATGCATTATATGTGGTGGCCACGCCGATCGGCAATCTTGGCGACATCACGCTGCGCGCGATCGACACACTGAAATCGGCCAACGTTGTCGCCTGTGAAGACACGCGCGTGACCAGAATATTGCTCAATCATTTCGCGATAAAAACCCGCGTGATTGCCGTACACGAACACAACGAACGCAACGCCGCCGACGGCATCGTCAACCTCTTGCAACAAGGCCAATCAGTCGCACTGGTGACCGATGCAGGTACACCGGCCGTGTCCGACCCCGGTGCGGTGGTGGTGAATGCCGTGCGTGCGGCGGGCTTCAAGGTGATTCCGATTCCAGGGGCCTCGGCCGTCGTCGCCGCCATTTCGGCCAGCGGCGAGGGCGAACACGGCTTCACGTTTGCGGGCTTCCTGCCCGCTGGTGTGGGAGATCGCAAACGCGCGCTCGAAGGTTGGAAATCTTGTCAGCACGCGTTGGTGTTTTACGAGACGCCGCACCGCATCGTCGAGATGGTCGCGGCACTGCTGGATGCGTTCGGTATGGAGCGCGAAATAATTCTCGCGCGTGAAGTCACCAAGAAATTTGAAAACATTCACCGTGTGAAATTGCGCGATGCAGCGGCGTGGCTGGAAACGGATGCCAACAATATCCGTGGTGAGTTCGTGGTTATTGTGGCAAACACTAGCACTGGCGCGGCTCCTGAGGAACAAATGGCCCAGGGGCAAGCGCTGGAGCGGACTTTAGCGATATTATGCGGGGAATTGCCGCTGAAACAGGCGGTGGCGCTGGCGGTGAAACTCACCGGGGAAAAGAAGAACAAGGTCTACGATTTGGCGCTGGCATTGAAGGCATCGCCCGAAAACTTGTAATGTAAAAAATTGCCCTCGCGCTAATCCGCTGAGAAACTCAGCGCCGCGCAAGATACTGCTTCGCATGCTGTGTTTCAGGGTGAATGCCTTGCGGGTTGTTCGCGCTGGTCAGCAATTGCTGATAGTACTTTTGCGCCGTGCCGACATCCTTGACGGCCTCTGCGGCGCGTGCGGCACCATAAAGACTTCTGAAACGATTCGGCTCCTTGGTGATGGCGCGTTGGTACTCAGCCAACGCCTCGCGCGGTTGTTTCATGGCCATCAACATATCGCCGAGTTGCTCCCGAACCGGAATGATCGGGCCAGGTGTCACCGCGCTTTTTTCCGTGCCGTCTTCGTGATCAGCGGCAGCGCGCAAAAGCAGCAACGCCTCTTTGTTGTTGCCACCGGCGCGAATGATCCAGGCGTTGACGGTCTGGATTTGAATGTCCGCCTGATCGGCCCAATAAAACTGTTTGCCTTCGAGCATCGCAATTTTCAATGTAGCCAGACGCGCGCCGTCTTTTTTCGCAGCCGCTACTCTGCCCAGCCGCGCGGCACCCAGGGCGCGCGCATACACGAGGATTGCTTCGGCATGCGGAAATTGCTGCCAGCCGAAATCGAATTCTGAAATTGGCAGTTTCAGCGATGCGGCCTCCGACCAGCGCTGTCTCTCCAGCACGATGCGGGACGGAATTGCGGCGAGGGCATACGCGGCACTAAAATTTTCTCCCTCGACCTTGCGCAGCGCCAGAATCTCGTCAAGTACGCGTTTTGCGTCTTCGTCCTGCGCTTTTTGCAGATAGGCGTAACCCATGTAGTCCCAGGCGTGGAGTCTGCCGTAGAGGTCGCGGGTGGACTTGAGCACGGCCGTGTTGGCGGCGATCGAGTCGTCCCACATGCCCAGCCGCGTGAAGATGTGCGATGGCATGTGCAGCGCGTGCGGTGCGGAAGGCGCGATGTCACGGTAGCGATAGGCCGAGGCCAAACCGCGCTGCGCAAGCGGCGGCGAATCGTAACAGTGAATCAGGTAGTGCGACACGCCGGGATGATCGGGCTTCTCAACGAGAATGCCTTCGAATATTTGCGCAGCGCTCAACTGATTGCGGTAGGTCTTGTCGTTGGGATCAAAGTTGGCTGATAGCGCCAGCGCGTGAAATATCTTCGCTTCAATATCATCCGGGTATTTAGCCGCCAGCTTGGCCATGGACAATTCGTAGGCGAGCTGACGCGTTTGTGCGGGGATTTTTTCGGCGTCCTTGAAAAAATATTCGACGCTGGCAATGTAGTCCTGCTCGCGTTCTGTTTTTGGGTTGAGCTCACGGGCTTTTTCCACCGCTGCCATGCCGTCACGCAGCGCCTTGCCAGTGACAGGCCAGCCATAGGGGTTGCCCATCAATGCCATGGCGTGCGCCCAATGCACCATGGCGCAGCCGGGGTCAGCCTTCTCGGCCTCGGTGAGCGACTTCTCCACCTCGGGCCAATAGAAAGAATGCAGCAGCGCCACGGCACGGGTGAAATGCGCCTGCGCCGCGTCGTTGCAGGAGACAGGGAAGCGTACTGTTCCCAGTTTTTCGGGCGCGTTGCCGGTGGGTAAATCGCTTGCGTGCGCACTGCCCGCAAACAGTAAACCTGCAAGAAACACGAAAGCCGATTTCAGCAATAACTGTGAACGATGAGAAAGATTCATGTTGCCTCCTTGACTAAACTAGGCGACCCAGAATTCGCGCGGTCGGGATGCGACGCTTTGATCGGTACTGCGGTGTCGATTGAATCATGAAAATACTCCCACCACCGGATGCAGTCAACTTGCTCTTCCGGAACGCGTGCGATTCAAAGTGATGCACCAGTGTCTGGGCAACATCGCCCAAAAAAATTTGTCATTTCGACCAAAGGGAGAAATCTGCTGTTTTTTTTTGCGCGACGAGAAGCAGATTTCTCCCTGCGGTCGAAATGACAGTGTGTGGAGGCTTTCAACCATATGCCCATATGTCCTATGCCCATACGCGCTCGTGCATTGCCGAAGGAGTCATTCAACCCGCCGGATATAATCATCACATGAACGAATTGACCATCACCCGCCCGGACGATTGGCATCTGCATGTGCGCGATGGCGACGCGTTGAAAGCGGTGCTGCCCGCCACCGCGCGCCAGTTTGCCCGCGCCATCATCATGCCGAACCTGAAGCCGCCGGTGCGCACAGTGGCAGATGCGCGCAACTATCGCGAGCGAATTCTGGCCGCACTTCCGGCTGGCTCAACCTTCGAGCCGCTAATGACGCTCTATCTCACCGACAACACCTCGCCAAACGACATACGCGATGCGGTTGCAAGCGGCTTCGTCAAGGCGGTGAAATATTACCCGGCAGGTGCGACCACCAATTCTGATTTCGGTGTCACCGACATTGGCAAATGCGCTGCGGTATTCGAGGCAATGCAGCGCGCCGGACTACCGCTGTTGTTGCATGGTGAAGTGGTGGACACGGATGTCGATATTTTTGATCGCGAAAAACTATTCATCGAAAAACATTTAATTCCGCTGGTCGCACGCTTTCCACAATTGCGCATCGTGCTCGAACACATCACCACCGCGCACGCCGCAGAGTTTGTACTTGCGGCGAGCGACAACATCGGCGCCACCATCACGCCGCAACATTTGCTGTACAGCCGCAATGCGATTTTCAAAGGCGGGTTGCGCCCGCATTTTTATTGTCTCCCCGTATTGAAACGCGAAGAACACCGCCTTGCTTTGTTGAAAGTGGCGACGAGCGGCAACGCCAAATTTTTCCTGGGCACAGACAGCGCGCCGCATCCAAAAAACACCAAAGAAGCGGGCTGCTGCGGTGCAGGCTGCTACACGGCGCTGCACGCGCTGGAACTTTACGCTGAAGCGTTTGAAAGCGTTGGCGCGCTCGACAAGTTTGAAGCTTTCGCGAGTTTTTACGGCGCGGATTTTTATCGTCTGCCGCGCAACAAGGGACGGATCACGCTGAAAAAAGAAAGCTGGATCGTGCCGGAGGAACTTGCGTTTCCCGGCTCACCGCTGGTGCCTTTGCGCGCGGGTGAGCTGATGCACTGGCGCCTGGTTTCATAGAAATAACGATGGATTGGCAGCGCGCCAGACAGCAATTTTCCACAGCGCCTTTTGATTCGCTACGCGATCCGCTAGCGCGGTTGATTGGAGATGCAGAATGGCCGGGAATTGCGCGGCTCAATGCATGCGCGGCTGGCATTCGAAATTACCGTGACCAGCCGATTCGTTTTGTCGCCAATGAAGATGCCGCCGCCGCGCCGCATTACGAAACGCGCATCGCTGAATCCGGTGAAATCGCGACGCGCGAAAATTGGCACGACTTTTTTAACGCCATGTCCTGGCTCTCGTTTCCGAAAGCAAAAAGTGCCATCAGCGAAATGCACGCGCGGCTTCTGTCCGCGCATGGCGAGCGCGAATTGCGTGCGCGCTCCACACCGCGCGATGTGCTCACTCTTTTCGACGAGGGCGGCATCATCGTCACGAGCAACGATGAAACTCTGCTCGATCTCATCCGCCACTTTGAATGGAAAACGCTGTTCGTTGATCGTCGTGCCGAGGTGATTGCGTGCATGCGCTTTTATTTGTTCGGTCATTCGATGCTGGAGAAAGCGCTTGATCCGTATATCGGTGTGACCGCGAAGGCAATTTTGTTTTTGGTCAATGATGATTTCGTTGCCGCAAATCACGCTGCGCAAATGCGCCACATTGACCAGCGTACTGCTGCGTGGCTGATGGAAGAAAATAATCTGTCGTCGCCGAAGAATTTCTCTCCGCTGCCGTGGCTGGGTGTGCCGGGGTGGTGGAAGGAAAATGAATCGCCAGCGTTTTACAACAACGCACAATATTTCCGCAGCGGACGCATGGGTGCGCGGGAAAATGCACAAGACGGTCATCGCTCAATACGGCCCACTTAAAAATCTTCCGTTCGCCCTGAGCCTGCCGAGGGATCTCGACGCCGCAAGACCGTTCGACAAGCTCAGGGCGAACGGGCCTTAAGCCAACAGTGCTGGATATCGCTGCGTGATACCATGACCACGGAAGCGCGCCAGACGGTCGCTACGAACTTGTTTTCGTAGAGGAAAGTCCGGACTCCACAGGGCAGGGTAGTGGGTAACCCCCATCCACCGCGAGGTGAGGATCAGAGCAACAGAGACGAG
>JAYVXF010000245.1:0-4277 GCA_043793345.1 Betaproteobacteria bacterium
AAGGAAAAAGATCAGGCCATTGCAGACCTCGTTTTGACGTGAAGACTACGCCCTACATGCTTGATTTACAAGAATCATTCGTGGGGAAACCTCAGACGCCACCCCCTTTGATTTTCTGCGTTGCCCATGCTGCATATCCAACAGCACCGCACAATCATCATCCAGGACTACAATCCCCAAAGCGACCGCTCGCATGCAACTTGGTCGCTTTGCGCAATACGCGTTGAGCTTGCATTGGTGGCGTGACAGCGCGTAGCTTGGGCTGGATTCATCAGCCCAACAATTTCAATTATGTCGATCCATGCACATTGATCCGCAGTTAGTTGTTGGGCTGATGAATCCAGCTCAGGCGACTGGCTAAGAAACAAAGAGCCCGCGCAAGGCGGGCTCCTCTAACAACATGACGACGCGAAGTGTTACGCGTGTTTGTTTTTTGCAGATTTGCGGCGTGCTGCGGCGATGCCAATCAAGCCCAAGCCAAGCAGCGCCATGCTGGCAGGCTCTGGTACTGATGGGGTATTTTCGTTGACAACGAGATTATCAAGCGCCCATTGCAAACTCCATTTTGCGTACATGTAAAAAATTCCGGCAGTTTAATGCGCAGAGCGCCATTTGACGCGCCTTTCCAGCCAAAAAAGTCCCAAACGCCGCGCCAGCGCTGGTGTTTGGCCGACGAGCAGTTTCAAGCTGATTGCTTCAAGTGCCGCGCCGGTTGCAACCACAGCGCCGCCATCGCCATTCCCGCCAGCACCACGCTGCCGAGCAAAAAAGTGGCTTTCACATCGATCAATTCAGCGACCGCACCGCCGGCCGCCATGCCGATGCCGATACCACTGACGATGAAGGTTGCCGACCAGGTAAACGCTTCGGTTGCATATTTGTTTGGCGCGATGCGGGTGATGAGCAGGGTTTGTGCGGTCAACGCCGGCGCGATGAGGGTGCCCGCAAAAAAAGCAATGACACCAAAAACAACGATCTGATCCACCCACCAGTGCAGCAGAAACGGCACCGACATAATGCCGAGCGCAAACGCAAATTGGCGCTCAAGCGATGCCTTCAGATGCAGCACGCCGTAGATGGCACCACCCACCGCACTGCCCAGTGAATTCACGCCGAGAAACACGCCGGCCAACACCGGCAGCGCCAGATAAGTCGCGAATGCGGGGTAGCCAACCTCCAGAATGCCGAATGAAAATGTCAGCCCGAACGTGACCACAAACAGGCCGACCAATCTCGGCTCCGTCAACGGACCCAGAAAATGGCGCTCGATGTGCGGCTCTTGTTTCCAGTAGGCAAGCGCCGGTGTGAACAAAAAAATAATGAATGCGGCGAAAGTGGCGAGCAGCGCCATCAGAAAGGCCACGCGTGTACCGAAGCCGGCAATCACCATTGCGATGAGCGCGGGACCGACGGTGAAGTTAAGCTCGATCATGATCGAGTCGACCGAAAATGCCATGCGACGATTGGTCTCATCGGTGAATCGGTGTCGCCACAACGTGCGTGTCAGCACCGCAATCGGCGGCGAAAACGCGCCGGAAATGGCAGCGGCGAGCATCACCATCCACGGCGACATGCGTTGGGACGCGACCACAAACAGCAGCGCGAGCAACACGCTGTGCAACACGCCGGTAATGCGTAGCGGCCAATGCGGGCCGATGCGATCAATGATGCGGCCACATACCGGCGCGAATATCGCCATCGACACAAAATAAGCGCCGACCACACTGCCCGCCGCGCTGAAATCGCCCAAACTCTCACGCATGAACATGACCATCGCCAAACCGATCATGCCCACCGGCAGCCGTGACACCCACGCGACCAGCACCATTGCGGTCACATCAGGCAGAGCAAAAAATGCGCGATAAGGAGCGAAGAAGGAGTGGACGTAGCGCTTCATGGCTGACAAACCCGCGTGCGGTGAGACGCGTGAAATGGCAACGCGCGATTCAAGCGACCGGTTTTTCGAGTACCGCCATGGTCAGGCGCGAGATGCACACCAGTTTATCGGCCTGGTCGGTGATGCGAATCTCCCAAAGCTGCGTGGTGCGGCCCAGATGCAGCGGTCGCGCGACACCCGTCACCCAGCCATCGCGCACCGCGCGAACATGGTTGGCATTGATTTCCAGACCCGCAACAAAATATTTCGACGTGTCGACACACAGGAATGCGCCGGTGCTGCCGAGCGTTTCGGCCAGCGCAACGGATGCGCCGCCGTGCAAAACTTTCGTCATCGGCTGCACCGTGCGATGGTCAACCGGCATGCGTGCCTTGACGAAGTCGTCACCGATTTCAAGCATCTCGATGCCCAGATGATCGACCAGGGAATTCTTCGACGAATTTAGTTCTTCAACAGTCGTGCGTTGAAGCCAGATCGGTTTGGAGGTCATGATGATTTTCGCGGAAAGAGTACTTATGATAATTGGCGTAGTGTTTGCATCAGCATGCAGGGAAATTCTATTAACCCGTCATTCCCGCGAAGGCGGGAATGACGGGTTAATGAAAGTTCCCTACAGCGTGGATCGCCATTTGGCGCGGTGTTTGGCACGAAAACGGCTGGAGAGGCGCGCCATTGCTAGGGTTTTGTAGTCAGCTCATAGCCGCGAATGACGGGCGCACCGAGATCGCGCTTGATTTCCATGACCACCGCCAACGCGGTGGCTTGGTCGACATCACACACCGTCACGTGGCCCATCTTGCGACCGGCGCGTGCTTCGCGTTTACCATAGAGGTGCAGATGCGCGCCCGGGTGCTTCAACACGGCCTGCCAATCCGGCGGCACAGTGTGCTCTGCGCCGCGCCAGACATCGCCGAGCAGGTTCAGCATCACGGCCGGCGTATGCTGCGAAGGGTCGCCCATCGGCAGTCCGCACAACACGCGCACCTGCTGCTCAAACTGCGAGGTGCGGCAGGCGTCGATGGTGTAATGCCCGCTGTTGTGCGGACGCGGCGCGATTTCGTTGATGAGTAGTTTGTCATCGGCGACAATAAAAAATTCCACCGCCATCACGCCAACGTATTGAAGTTTCGCAGCGAGCGCCGTCGCGATCCTTTCGGCCTCCAGCGCAAGAGTCGGCGCGATGCGAGCCGGTGCGATGGTGATGTCGAGCACGCCATTCACATGCTGGTTTTCGGCAATCGGAAATATGGCGGTGGTGCCATCATCACTGCGGGCGAGCACCACCGATATTTCTTTTTTCAGCGGCAGAAATTGTTCGAGCACGCAAAGCGCATTTTTCCAATCGGTGAGCGTCGTCACCAGCTCGTCGCGCGTTGCGATGCGCGTCTGGCCTTTGCCGTCGTAGCCGAAGCGTGCCGTTTTCAACACGGCGGGCAACTTCACCGACCGCAGCGCAGCGTCGACATCGTCAAGGCGTCGAATCACCGCGTACGGACCCACCGGAAAACCGTTTGAGGTAAAAAAGGCTTTCTCGGCGGTGCGGTCCTGCGCGATCGCCACCGCGTGGCCGCTGGGGCGCACCGTCGTGCGTTTGGCCAATTCGATCAGCGCTTCGGCCGGAGCGTTTTCAAACTCAGTCGTGACGGCAGCACAAGTGCGTGCCATTTCTTCGAGCGACACCGGATGGGTGTAGGCAGTGTTGAGGTGTCCGCTGGCAAATTCCGCAGCGGGTGACAGCGGATCAGGATCCAGCACGGTAACGCGATAATCGAGGTTGCGTGCAGCCATTGTGAACATGCGGCCAAGCTGGCCACCGCCGACCAGCCCAAGGGTTGCGCCGGGAAGAATCATTGCCGTTACAGCACTTCAGGCAACTGCATCGCCGCAACCTGCTCTTTCAGCCGCTCACGATAATCTGCGAGCTTGGTGGCGAGCGACGCGTCAACGTTGGCAAGCAGGCTCACTGCAAACAGGGCCGCATTGGCTGCACCCGCTTCACCAATCGCAAACGTCGCCACCGGAATGCCTTTGGGCATTTGCACGATGGAGTAAAGCGAGTCCTGTCCCGCTAAATGCTTCGATGGCACCGGCACACCCAGCACCGGGATGGTGGTCTTGCTCGCAATCATGCCGGGCAAATGCGCCGCACCGCCTGCGCCGGCGATGATGCACTGCAGGCCGCGCGCCCTGGCGCTTTCGGCGTACGCGAACATCGCGTCAGGCGTGCGGTGCGCCGACACCACTTTATGTTCGAACGCCACGCCAAAATCGCGCAAAACACCCGCGGCATGCTGCATCACATCCCAGTCGGTTTGGGAGCCCATCACGACACCGACGATAGGATCACTCATAGTGGTTTCTCGGTGAGGGCGAGCTTGAC
>JAYVXF010000246.1:0-13421 GCA_043793345.1 Betaproteobacteria bacterium
CCGCGCTCGACCGGAACGTGAGCGCGAAATCGCTATTGGCGATGAATGATGCCTACGGATTTTTTTTGCCGCTCGATGATTTGATTGTCACCGGACCCACGCGCACGAACGTGAATGACTATCGGGCGATGTTGATTTTATGAGTGGCGGCGAATCAGCGCGGGGCTGATTTTTTCGCGTGGCAACTTACCGCGCTCATCGTCGGCGCAATTTTTATTATTTGTCATTTCGAACCCGGCTTCATCGGGTGAGAAATCTGCTTGATGACACTGCAAAGAAAAAGCGGATTTCTCTCTGCGTTCGAAATGACAGTCGTTGGAAAGCGGGACACGACGATCAGTACTTAACCCGCGTTTGTCAACATAGATCAAGTATTGGCGCGGCGTTTCAGCCATTATTGCTCTGCAATCCGCGCCAGTACTAGACTTTGTTTAATCGTATTGCCGCCTCGGCGAGCGTTGCTTCCCTTTTGGCAAAACAAAACCGCACGATTTTGTGATCCGTCGCGTCGTGATAAAAAGCCGACACCGGAATGCACGCCACACCAAATTGTCGCGCCAGATGTTGCGCAAAATCGGTGTCCGACATGTCAGCGAATTCATCGAGATGCGCATACGTGGCCGAGACGAAATAAGTGCCGTGTGAAGGCTGAAACTTGAAGCGCGAATTTTTTACCTGCGACAAAAAGAAATCGCGCTTGGCCTGATAAAAATGTTGCAGCACGTTATGCGTGCCAAGACGCATGTAACTGGCAATCGCGACTTGCGATGGCGTGTGTACAGTGAAGACAATGAATTGATGTGCCTTGCGAAACTCTGTCGTCAATGCTTTCGGCGCCAGGCAATAGGCGATCTTCCAGCCGGTGACGTGATAGGTTTTGCCGAAAGAGGAAATAACAAACGCGCGCTCAGTCAGAGCCGGGAAACGCGCCACACTTTGATGCACCGCACCGTCGAACACCATGTGCTCGTACACTTCATCGCTGATGAGATAAATATCGGTGCCCCGCAGTAAATCACTCAGCGCCTCCATGTCTTCTGCTCGCCAGCAAGTCGCCGTCGGATTGTGCGGCGTGTTGATCATGATGGCGCGGGTGCGCGGCGTGATGAGCGCACGCAGCTGTTGCCAATCCGGCCGGTAATCCGGAAATTTCAGCGTCGCGAAAATCGGCACGCCGCCATTGAGTCGAATCACCGGCTCGTAGCTGTCGTACACCGGCTCGAAAATAATTACCTCGTCCCCCGGATGCACGATCGCGGTGAGTGCGGTTTGAATCGCCTGCGTGGCGCCGGCCGTGATAGTGATTTCATGCGCTGCATCGTAGTGGCGGCCGTAAAGCGTCGCCACTTTTTCGGCAACCATTTCCCGCAGCGGCAACATCCCTGCCATCGGTGGATACTGGTTGTGGCCCGCGCGCATGGCGTCGTTCATCATGTCGATAAGGCGCGGATCGCATTCAAAATCCGGGAAGCCCTGACCGAGATTGACCGCGCCCGTTTCCTGCGCGAGTGCCGACATGGTGGTGAAAATTGTCGTGCCGACGTGAGGGAGTTTGGAGACCGGTGATTTCATGCGAGCATGATAGCAGTGCGATCAATCGCAGGAACTTCCGCACTACTGGCGAGTCTGTTGTCAGTGTTGTTCACCTTGCGTTTTTGGGGAAATTAAATTGCGCATTTACTTAATATTTTTTACAGCTGTGCTGGGTGGTTTAGCGCCGCCTGCGGCAGTTGCGCAGACACCGGGGACGCCAGCCGGGACATCGTCGTCAGCGCCGATCATGCTGGAGGAAATGATCGTGAGTGGTGAGCAGCCGGGACCTGGGATGTGGAAAGTGTCGAAAGACAATCATGTACTCTGGATCGTCGGCACGCAAACGCCGGTGCCGCAAAAAATGACCTGGCGCGCCAAGGGGCTGGAGGCCATCGTCGCGCAATCGCAGCAAGTCATTGCCGAGCCATCGATTGCAATTTCGATAAAGCAGATTGGCTATTTCAAAGCGCTGACCATGCTGCCGTCGGCGATGCAGGTACGAAAAAATCCCGACGACGCGATGCTGAAAGATATTGTTCCCGCCGACTTGTACGCGCGCTGGCTGGTGGTACGCGATAAATACATCGATCAATACAACCGCACCGATGAAGAAAATGATATTGAACGTTGGCGACCAATGTTTGCAGCGCTAGAGCTCTATCGCAAGGCGATCAACAAATCCGGTCTTACCAGTTCGAGCCCGGTGTGGCCGGTGATTCGAAACGCGGCAAATAAACACAAAGTCAAAATTACCTCGGTGACGTTTGAGCCGACCATCAACGATCCGCGCGGCGCACTGAAAGAACTCAGGGCATCGCGCCTCGCCGATATCGATTGCTTCGCAAAAACCATTGAGCGGATCGAAACTGATCTGGCTGCGATGCGCATCCGCGCCAATGCATGGGCGACGGGCGACATCGATGCGATCCGCAAATTACCCGCAACCGACCAACGCGCCGCCTGCGAAGCCGCCATCCGGGACGCGTCATTCATGAAAACACTAGGCGCACAAAACTTGCCCGCGCAAGTTGAAAACATGTGGCTGAATGCGGCGGAAGCGGCGTTGAAAAACGACGCGATTGCGGTCGCTATTCTGCCGATTGCGCGACTGGTTGCGACGGATGGCTATCTGGCAAAGCTGAAAGCGCGTGGCTACGCGGTGGAGGAGCCGGAGTCGGTGCGCGAATAGCGGGTTTTAATTCAAGCTGGTGTCGTGCTTCATATTTACTAAGCAGTCAGAAATAATGGCGACAGTTTTAAATCAGGGTTCGTCATTCCCGCGAAGACGGGAATGACGGTGCAAGATGAATATTGTCATCAATATTCCTGACCGCTGTGTAATGCAACTTATTACCATGATCACTATTCTGCGCCCGGCGCAACCCTTGTGGTTGCTCCCCGAGCCACGGGGGAAGGCACGATTGGTGGCGATCACGCGGTCACTAACATAAGTTCCAAACAGAGTGAAGCAGTACGTCAATTCTCCCGCTGCTCCAGCACAAACCCCGCCCCAGCATCCCGCCCCAGCACCTTCACCAAATACGGCATCACTTCCTGCAAGGTTTTATGCAGCGTCCACGGCGGATTGAGAATGAACAATCCACTGCCGCGCATGCCGAATCCATCCTCGCCGGGCACGCAGACCGACAGCGCAACGTGCAGCCAATTTTTTGCGGGCAGCGTTTTCAGTGTGGTCGGCAATCGTTGGCTCTCGGCGCGGATAAGCTGCGGATACCAGAGCATGTAGCTGCCAGTGGCGAAACGGGTGAGCGCATCTTTTAGTGCGACCTGAACGGTGCTGTAATCGCTTTTGTCTTCAAACGATGGATCGATCAGCACCAGACCGCGACGCGGCAATGGCGGCAATACAGCTTTCAAGCCCGCGTAGCCGTCGGTGGGCGCAATGATGGTGCGGCGCTCTACAGCAGAACCGAGTGCGCGAAAATTATCTTGCAATAGCGCACTGTCGCTGCTGTGCAGTTCGAATAGCCGCAAACGATCCTGCGACCTGAGGAGTCGTTGCGCAATCCACGGCGAGCCGGGGTACGCGCGCAGCTTGCCATCGGGATTGAGTTCGCGCACGAGGTTGACGTATTCGGCCAGCTCGGCTGGCATGTCTTTGCGGCTCCAAAGTCGGCCGATGCCGTCGATGTGTTCCGAGAGTTTGGTTGCGTAGCCGGTATCGAGCGCATACACGCCTGCGCCCGCATGGGTATCGACATACCAGAACGGCGTTTCCTTCAGGCTGAAGTAGCGAATCAATTCAAACAGCAGAAAATGTTTCAGTAAGTCGGCGTGGTTGCCTGCGTGGAACGCGTGGCGATAGCTGAGCATATGTTCAATTGCCGATGTCAATTCTGAAGTCAGTGAGGGTATCAGGAGTTTTATATGGATTAATTTTTGTCCATTTGAAATTTCACCGTACGGAGCACAGAAGAGGCAATTTTTTGCAAAACTCCAGAATCCATGAACCTTTAGGCTGAAATACCCCGGAAAGCCGTGTCAATGCTTGATTATTGGCATTTGGGCAAGTGCAGCAAACACCACGCAATGAAGTGCATTTGACCGCACCCGTGCCATCGGATACATTCAGGATTCGTGCAAAAGGGTGTTTGATATTCCTACATCCAACAAAATCCTCAGCAGCCCGAAATCGTGCCCATAATGACGAAGACTGAAAAGAACGCGCACAGGATTGCAGGACTCAATAAGAGCAACCAGGGCAACAAGGTCACGCTACAGATGGTTGCTGATGCGTGCGGTGTGTCGCCGAGTACCGTATCGCGCATTCTCAATGGCACCGCAGTGGTCGGCCCGAGGAAACGCGAGGCGGTCAACCAGGCGATTGCGGAGCTCGGCTTCATCCCCAACCCGATGGCACGCGGCCTTGCGGGAGGGCGGACTCTGAGCGTGGGGGTTGTCACGCAGGCCATCGACAGCCCGTTCTATGGTCTTGCGCTTCGTGGCATCGAGGAAGAACTCGGCAACGCTGGCTACAGCCCGCTGTTCGTCAGTGGGCACTGGAATGCCGATGAAGAAAAGCGCTGCATTGACATATTGCTTTCTCGGAGGGTCGACGGCCTCATCATCCTGACCGGCCGCCTCAGTGACACCGCGTTGCGAAATATTTCAAAGTCTTTACCGGTCGTCGTCACCGGCCGCAGTTTGACGACGCCGGGGCTCTATTCATTGGACTTCAACAATTTCCAGGGTGCGCAGCTGGCAACCCACCACCTGCTGACCCTTGGACACCGACGCATTGCGTTCATTGGCGGCGACCCCGCGCACCCCGACGCGACCGAGCGTCTGCGTGGTTATCGCAGCGCGCTGAAAGCGGCGAGGGTGCCGTTCAACCCTGCAATGGTTTTGCCAGGCGACTACCAGGAGAAAAGCGGCCTTGAGGCAGTCGAACGACTTCTTGATAGCCGTGAACGGTTTACCGCAATCTTTGCTGCCAACGACCAAATGGCTTTTGGCGCAGCACTCGCGTTATATCGGCGCGGTCTGCGCGTACCAGACGATGTCTCGCTTGTCGGTTTTGATGACCTCGCGGGTGCCGTGCATTCAATACCGCCACTTACCAGCATTCATCAGGCACCCTTCGAACTCGGCCAGTTGGCGGCTGTCTCTTTGTTGCGCTTGTTGGCCGGGCAAGTGCCGACGGACTGTCTGCCCGAACCGCGCCTGGTCATACGCAGCTCGACTCGCGCGCTTCAGGCGCCTTAAGTTGCCTTATGTTTTCGCCGGGACGATTCGGGCATCATCCTTCGGGTCAAGCGCAAGTACCAGGTCAAATTCGAATCACCTCGCCCAGTAGATCGCATCGAGGCCGATGTAGTTTTGCGAGGGCGTGCCGGCAACCGCGCCCATCGCCGCATGGCGGCCGACAATGACGAACGGACTCGTGACGCGCATCAGGTCGATGCGACTCAACCCCACCTTTTCCCTGCGGGCGACGTGCTGGCGGATGGTGTCAACGGGAATGGATATCTCGTGCCACGCCCCGTCGTTGACATACCCGAATTCGCCGCTAATCAGGGGCATGTTTGCCGCGAAGGCGCTGCCTTCGGTGGCGCTGCCCACCTGGAACCCGACTTCCAGCGGATTGGGAGTGGTGGTCCGGATGCGGAAGTTCAGGGTTCCGGCGGCGAACGCTGAAAGATCGTCGGCCTGGTTGTTTGGTACAGGAAGGCTAACGTTCCATTCGCGACTCGCCGAGCGGGGAAGAATCTCGACTCCGCTGTCGCGGCGGACGGTGGCGCTGCCATCGCGGACCTTCCAGGAGCCTAGCGCGGGTCGCACTTCGCCCGGCGTCGCAGTGTCGGCAAGCAACGTGTAGCGCCGTGCCGAGACGACCATGCGAATGGCGATCGGGGTCACGTAGGCGGCATCGGCCAGTGTGTAGTCGCCGGGTTCCCAGACGGCGCGGGGGTAGAAGTCTCGTATCACGTAGCGCGCCTGGCGCTTCACATTGAACAGGCCCCACTTGTCATCGGCCTCCTTCCAGGGCTCGTCGAACGCCTCGAAATAGAAGATCGCCCGGGGCCCATCGCGCGCGGCTTGCCACGCGTTCATTCGACCCACGTACATTTTCTGATTCACCGGATGGGCTCGAAACGGTACGGTGGCCGGGTCGGCCTGCCAGCCGGTTTCGCCGATCACGATCGGCATCAACTTGAGGCCAAGTGCATCCATATGTGAGCGCACTGCGGCGTACTCGAACTTGGCACGGGCCACGGCAGCATCCACCATCGCGGCGGCACGTTGCTTCGGTGGCACTGCGGCCTGCCGCCAGTCCCAAAGGTCGGGGCTATAGACCGAGTCCAGCACCGGGTAGGTGTGCATGGCGACGAAGTCAATGCTGGTGAGAATGGGGACCGGATCCTGCTCAACGCGACGGTTCCAGGCAAAGAAGGCCCAGTTGTCGTCGGTGGTCACCGGCTGGTCGACGGCTTGGCGCACTCTATCGATGTAGCCCTTCATCGCGAGCGTTTCGACGCGGTTGAAGGACCAGGTCACCATCGTTTCATTGCCAACGCTAACGGCCAGCACAATGTCCTTGTAGTCATGGGCCAGCGCGATGCCGCGAGCCAGCTCGGCGTCGTTGGATGCGGGGTCGTCGCGATGCACGTAAATTCCCAGCATTACCTTGATGTCAAGACCGTGTTCCCGGATAACCCGCAGCGTCAGCCGGGCGACTTTGTCCGAACTGTCGAACAGCCGTATCAGGGTGAATCGTCCGGCAAGCAACAGATCGAGGTCCTGTTTGATCATCGTCGCAGTGATAACCTCGTTATCGCGGTCCGCCAGGTTCTTCGCGATGCGAAACGGCGAGTACGCCACGGCCTTTCGGGATCCGAAGTCAGGTGGGAGCGGCCGCAGTGTCGACGCGTTGGTTGCGTCGCCGTGGGCAGCGGCCCCAGCCGCTGCCGAGACGATAACCAGCAGCACGCTTGCCCATCGCAACATAGCGTGAGTAAAACCACTGGACGGGCGTAAATGGAACCGGGACATGACGTTCGGCCGCGAAAGCAAGGGGGGACGTCTACTGCTGGCGCTGGTAGACGCGCACGTGTTCGACTTCCATTGCGACCGGAAAAACCCGCTCGTCGACCGCACCGCCATGGAGGCCCCCGACGGCGATGTTGAGGATCAGAAACTGTGGCGCGTCAAACGGCCAGCGCTCGGGACCGGTGTGCGGGTTCTTGTATTCGAAGTGCACGACGCCATCGACGCCGAAGCGGACCCACTCGGCGGTCCAGTGCATCTGGTAGTTGTGGAAGGCGCGGCAGGCATCGGCAATCCTTACCGCGTCGCCGGTGCCACTGCCACCGTGCCCCGACGCCGTGTGCACCGTACTGAACACGTGCCCCGGATCGCGGCCAACGTGCTCCATGATATCGAGTTCTCCACCGGCGGGCCACATGCCCGGTGTGTTCAGCGTCCAGATCGCAGGCCAGGTGCCTTTTCCGCAAGGCAGCTTCGCGCGGATATCGAAGAAGCCATAGATCCAGTCGCGCTTGCCCCGCGTAATCAGACGCGACGACGTAAATCGCTGCCCGCCCCAGTCGGCTGCCCGCGACAGCGACTCCTTGCGTGCGCGGATGATCAGCCGGCCACCCCGGATGATCGCATTTTCCTTGCGCGGACCCGAGTAGTACTGCAGTTCCTCGTTGTACCAGCCGGCCTTGTTACGTTCCGTATCGTGGACCCACTTGGCCGGATCGGGCAGGCCGTCGGTATCGAATTCGTCAGCCCAGACCAGGTGGTAGTCGGCGGGCAATTGGAGGGGTGTTCTGCTGGCCACGGGTGATGCCGCCCCCATCGCCAGTGCGCTGGCGGCGAAAGCCGCGTGGCAGCCAAAGGTGATCAACTGTTTAGTGTGACGTAATCGCATCGTGCGCCTCGTTCAGTCCAATCTGCGGCCAGCTGTATCGAAAAGCAACGTACACGCGGCATCGGGTTGCAACCCGACGCGCTGGCCAGAGGCTAGGGGGGCGTGGCCCGCCCCGGCCTTGGCGTTCACGAGTTCGTCCAGGCCCTCGACACGCAGGTGCAGGATTGACACGTCTCCCAAGTGCTCGGCCAGTTCAACCGTGGCGGCAACGCCTTCACCCGCCAGGCTCAGGTGCACATGCTCTGCGCGCAGTCCCGCGCTATTCACCGCAGGACCGGCCGCCGGCGCCAGGCGCTCCCACAGCGCGCGGTGCGCTTCGGAGGAGCCCGGCTCCGGGCGCGGGATCAGATTGATGCGCGGCGCGCCAAGGAAGCCCGCCACGAACTCGTTGGCCGGACTGTTGTAGAGATCCATCGGCGCGCCGAGTTGTTCGATGCGGCCCTTGTTGAATACCGCGATGCGGTCTCCCATAGTCATCGCCTCGACCTGATCGTGAGTGACGTAGATCATCGTCGTTCCCAATTCCTTGTGCAAACGGGATAGCTCGATGCGCATATTCACGCGCAGCGCGGCATCAAGATTGGACAGCGGCTCGTCGAACAGAAACACCCTGGGCTTGCGTACGATCGCGCGGCCGATTGCCACGCGTTGTCGCTGCCCGCCTGACAACTCCTTCGGGTAGCGCCCCAGCAATTCGGCAATGCGCAGCACATCGGCCGCCCGTCGCACCTGCTGGTCGCGGTGCGCCTTGGCGACGCCGGCCATCTTGAGCGCAAAGCCCATGTTCTCAGCCACCGTCATGTGCGGATACAGCGCATAGCTCTGGAACACCATCGCTGCGCCACGGTCGACCGGCCGCACGTCGTTCGCGCGCTGCCCGTCGATGAGCAATTCGCCGGTAGTAATACTCTCGAGACCGGCAATCATGCGCAACATCGTCGACTTGCCGCACCCCGAGGGGCCGACGAAGACAAGGAACTCGCCGTCATGGACGTCGAGATCGATGCCGGCGATGATTTCAGTAGATCCATAACTCTTGCGTATGCCCCGCAAGCTCACGTGTCCCAATTCAGTCTCCCTTGGCCGCGTGTTTGGCGGCGTGTTTGGCGGTGTATGTCGCGGCTTGACGTTCTTCCAGGAAACCACGGTACCAAAGTGCACTGTCCTTGAGCGTGCGCGCCTGCGTAGCGTAGTCGACATGCACGATCCCGAAACGCCTGGCGTAGCCGCTCGACCACTCGAAGTTGTCCAGCAGGCTCCATACCATGTAGCCTGCCATCGGGACGCCCTGGCGCATCGCGTCGGCGACGGCCGTAATATGGCTCTGTAGGTAATTGATGCGATCGGCATCGTGCACCCGGCCGTTGGTGATCGAATCCTTGAAGGCACCGCCGTTCTCAGTCACGTACACCGGCGGCAGCGTGTATTCGCGGTGCAAGGTCAGGAGCAGTTCGGTCAAACCCCGCGGATAGATCTCCCAGCCCATCTCGGTTAGCGCCGCACCGCTTTTCTTTAGGTCGAAGGATCCATCCGCACTGCACATGACCCGGAAGTAGTAGTTGACGCCGAGGTAGTCCATGGGTGCGGCGATGACAGCCATGTCGCCGGCCTCGACGATGGGCGCGTCGGCGCCGAGCGCGTCGAGGACTTCCTGCGGATAAGCACCCTTGAACAGCGGGTCGGTGTACCAGCGCCGCCCGAACGCGTCGTCCAGCCGGGCCTTCGCCAGATCGGCTGCCGATTCGGTGACCGGCTGCATGTGTGCGAGGTTGAGCACGATGCCGAGCCGCGCGGGACAGCCGTCGGCTCTGAGCGCCTGCAGCGCGAGGCCATGGCTCAACAGCAGGTGATGCGAAACCTGGATCGCGGTCTTGCGGCTCTTAATGCCTGGCGCGAAGGTGCCGTTCTCGTGCCCGAGCATCGCGATCACCCAGGGCTCGTTGTGGGTCGTGATTGCTGCCAGCCGGTCTCCCAGGCGGCGCTGCACGCTGCGTGCGTAGTCGACGAAGCGGTGCGCCGTATCACGTGCAGCCCAGCCACCCCTCTCCTGCAGCGCCTGCGGCAGATCCCAGTGGTTAAGCGTCAGATATGGTTTCACACCGCGCGCAAGCAGGCCGTCGACCAGGCGCTCGTAAAACACCAGCCCGCGCTCGTTCCACGCGCCGGTGCCGTTGGGCTGCACACGCGGCCAGGATACCGAGAAGCGGTAGGCATCGACACCCAGCGAAGCAATCAGATCGAGGTCGCTTTCCAGGCGGCGGTAATGGTCGCAGGCGACGTCGCCGGTACTCGCGTCAGCGATGGCACCGGGCACGCGGCAGAACCGGTCCCAGATCGATTCGCCCTTGCCGTCTTCGCGCGCTGCTCCCTCTATCTGGAACGCGCTGGTGGCCACGCCCCAGACGAAGTCGGGCGGAAACTGGCGGACAAGGTTGTTGTGTTGGGGCATACTCATATCAACGGTTCGTCGTCACTTGACGGCACCGGCCGTAAGCCCGGCAATCAGTTGCCGCGACGAGACGGCGAACAAAATCAGCAGGGGAATCGTGGCGATGGCCGAGCCGGTCATCAGCGCGCCCCACTCGGTGTTAAGCGTGCTTTGAAGGCTGCGCAGCGCCAGCGGCAGGGTGTAGTTATCGACGCTGCGCATCACGATCAGCGGGCCGATGAAATTGTTCCACGAGGAAATGAACGTGATCAGCCCCAACGTGCCGAGCGCAGGCTTCAGAAGCGGCAACACGATGCGCCAGTAAATGGCGAACTCGCCACAGCCATCCATGCGAGCAGCCTCGATCAACTCCTTCGGCACCGCCGTCGAGGCGAACTGGCGCATCAGGAAGATGCCGAACGCGCTGGCCGCGCCGGGAATATAGAGCGCGCGATGCTGGTCGATCCAGCCCAATGCGTCCATGATCATGAAGGTCGGGATCATGCTCATGAACGAGGGCAGCAGCATCGTCGCTATCACCAGCGTGAATAGCGCCTTCTTGAAGCGAAATTCCATCAACGCAAAGGCATAGCCTGCCATCGAGCAGAACAGCAGCGTGAGCGCCGTCGAGGCCAGCGCAACATAGACGCTCCAGCCGAGATTGCGCCAGAACGGCAGGCGCTCGGTCAGGATTTTCAGGTTGGTGACCAGATCATCGCCGAACCACAGCGGCGGCGGCAGGTTGAAGATGTTGGTGCGGGACTGCGTCGCAAAGACAAACATGAAGTAGAACGGCGCCAGCGTGATCAGCGCGCCAACGCCAACCACGGCGTAGGCAGCCCATGGCACAAGCGGACCGGACATGCGCTTCATGCCGCGCCCCCTTTGGGCCGGAAAGTACGATTGGTGAGCCAGGTCAACGCCACGACCACCGTGAACAACAGCCAAGACATCGCGCTCGCCCCGCCGAAATCGTTGAAATCAAAGGCCATGCGATAGAGGTATACAGCGGCTGTCATGCCAGCCTGATCGGTGCCGCCATTGCCGCGGGTGAGAATGAAGGGTTCCTCGAACAACTGCAGCCCGCCGACGACGCTAAGCGTCACGCCGAAAAACATCATTGGTCGGATGCTGGGCAGCGTGATCCACCAGAACTGCTGCCAGCGACTTGCGCCGTCCATGGTGGCTGCCTCGTAAAGGTCTTTCGGAATGGTCTGCAGCGCCGCGAGGTAGAGCACCACGTTGAAGCCCAGGTATCGCC
The DNA here is from genome assembly GCA_043793345.1 of Betaproteobacteria bacterium. Classification (GTDB taxonomy): domain Bacteria; phylum Pseudomonadota; class Gammaproteobacteria; order Burkholderiales; family Usitatibacteraceae; genus UKL13-2. Next base: position 11,620 of record JAYVXF010000246.1, read on the forward strand.
AGAACACCACCGATGCAATCACCGGCTTGAGCGAGGCTGGTTCGTTGAGCCAGTCGACCGGGCCCACTCCGACCAGCCCGAGGCCGGCGTTGATGAGGCCAAAATCAGTGGAGAATAGTGCGCTGAACATAATTGCGATCGCCACCGTTGACGTGATGTAGGGCAGAAAGTAGGCACCAACGATTCCGTCGCGAAGACGACGGAAACTGTTGTGTATGAACACCGCCAGCGGGATCGCGACCAGATGTTGCGGCGCGCCGGCCGCAACAGCGAGCCAAAGTGTGTTCTTCAGTGACTTCCAGAACCATTCGTCACCGAGCGCGAACACGAAGTTGGCGACACCCACGTATTCCATCGCACCCAGGCCGCTGGTCGGCTCCCAGGACTGGAATGCGAGGTAGAGCGAGAACAGCAATGGGAACACGCCGAACACTGCGAACAGAATCAGGAACGGGCTGATCAGCACATACGGTGCCCAGCGGGGCGACAGGCGCAGGGCAGAAGGCAGACTAAACATGGCTTTCAACGCAGGGCCCGCCGTTCGAGCAGACGCTGGGCATCGGCCAGGGCCTGGGTGATGGGTTTGCCGCGGTCCATCACGTTGGACAACTCGGTGTTGATGACCTCGTTGGCAAAGTCGCTCTGTTTATGCGAACCGGTTGCAACGATCCTGCGCGCCGCGTCCCGCCAAAGCAGGCGCGCGCGCTGCCCCCCCAGGAAAGGGAGTGGCTCTTCGAAGAACGGGTCATCATAGGCTTCGACAAGGGCGGGAAAAGCGTCCTGCGACTTGAAGGCGGCGAACTGCTGCGCGCGGTTAAGCGTGAGCAACTGAATCAATTCCCAGGCCAGCGACTTGTTGGCTGCCGACGCGCGACGCGGCATCGCATAGTAGGTACCGCCGTAGCCGACGAACGTCTGTTCGGGTAATGGCGCAGCGCGCCACAGGCCGCGCGTGTCCGGCGCCACCCAGTTGGCAAGCTGCCCCACCATCCAAGCCCCGGTCGGCTCGGTGGCCACGCTGCCCCGCCGGAAGCCCTCGGCCCATTCGTTGGACCACGCGTACGCGCGCGCGTCCAGTTTGTGTTGCCGCACTTTGCGTGCCAGTTCGAAGGCGCGCACGAACCGAGGCGACGTCACCAGCACGCGCGAATCCTGGTCGAAGTACAGGCCCTCGCCGGGCCTCAGGCCGCTGCGGATCAGGATGTCCTTGACCTGCTGCGCGTTGGCAATCAGGTATGCACCGCTGACGGCCTTGAGCTTGATGCCCGCCTCGACATACCCATCCCAAGACGAGGTCAGGTCCGCTTCCGCCAGGCCAGCGCGGGCCAGCAGGTCCTTACGATACAGCAGGGTGCCGGGGCCGATGTCGGTGGGCACCGCGATCACCTCGCTGCGGCGATTGATGGCCTGATCGTAGGCGAAGCGGGCAAACCGGTCACGAAAACGCCCAACGCTGTAGGGTGGCTGTGTCAGGTCTTCCAGGCCCTGACCTAGCGCGTAGCGGCCGACATAGGTCGACTCGAGCGCCATGACATCGGGCAGGTAGGCCGACGTCGACAACGCGGTGGTCATGGCCGTGTGGTGATCCACATACTGCCGGCTGAAGATGCGCAGTTCGACATCCGGGTGAAGGCGCTGCCACACGGGTTTCGCAGCCTCGATAATCGCGTCGACCGCCGGGAACGCGGCCACGGTCAGCGTGCGCGATGGTGACGCACGCAGTGGCCACGCTGGCGTGACCAGTGCGACCGCCAGCAGTGCGCGCCGCTGCCGCTGCCAGCTTGTCAGATCCGTCATGTTCC
>JAYVXF010000247.1:0-4258 GCA_043793345.1 Betaproteobacteria bacterium
GCTTTTTCCACCTTCATCACGCCGCCGCGATCATCCAGCCACACCGGATTTTCGTGATGTGTGGTGTTGAGAATTTTCCTCTGCGCCATGCCTGCGCCATCCACCGTAGCTGTACCGTAACAGAGACAGAAATAAGTGCGCACATCAACACTTTCGAGGTAGCAACCGGTACCGCGAATGCCAATGGTCGCGTTGGGCACTTTGATGTCCAGAGTCTCGTCGGTCCGTGCGGAGAACACCGCGAGAATTTTGCCCGTCGTCAGTAACACGCTGCCGAGAACACCCGGTTTGGATTTGCTCGCCTCGAACGTAACGCTGGTGCTATCGCGCAATAAAAAACCATCCTTGCCGATCACCAGCACCGCGCTGCTGCCCTTATTTGTTGCCACTGTGTCGCCGGGCTTAAGCGGGGTGCCGATTTTTGCGGGCCGGCCGTTGACGGTGGCGTTGCCGGCGAGCGAATGGATGCCATTCACAACCGGCACGTCGCCTCTGGCTAACGCCGCTTGAATCAATGCGACAGTGCCTGCGGGACCGAGTAGTCCCAAGGCGGCGAATTGCTTTAGTCGCGCGCGGCGGGCTAGCATGGACAGGGAAGGATCATCGATATTGGGCATTGGATGCTTTCGGTCGGCGGCGAATTCGATTTCTAAAACAATAGACTAATAATCGCACCGTCATTCCCGCGTAGGCGGGAATCCAATTTTCATTGAGCAAACTTGGATTCCCGCCTACGCGGGAATGACGGTAAATTACGACTGCAATAATTTGGAATTGGCATAACGTGTCAAGTGACATCGCTGTAATGTTTTACTCGTGGCGTCGGACTCTGGATTCATTTCTTGATGAACACCAAGTCCCATACGTCGTGGCCCTTGGCCATTCCCTTACGCTCAAAACTGGAAGAGCCACGGTATTCGGGGCGCGGTGCGAATCCATTGACCGCGTTTGGCGTGTTGCGCAACAGGGGCTCGTGGCTGAGAACGTCCTGCATATGATGCGCGTAATCCTCCCAGTCGGTGGCCAGATGTACGTAGCCACCGGTGCCTAGTTTTTGCGTGAGCAGCGCCACCAGTTTGGGCTGAATCAGGCGGCGTTTGTGATGGCGTTTTTTCGGCCACGGGTCGGGGAAAAAAATGTGCAATGCGGCGAGCGAATTATCCTCGATCATGTTGGTCAGCACTTCGACCGCATCGTGCTGGATGATGCGCAGATTGCTGATATTATTTTCGCCGATCAGTTTCAGCAGCGCGCCCACGCCGGGCCGATGCACCTCGATGCCGATGAAATTTTTGTCGCCAAGTTTTTGCGCAATCGCCGCAGTGGCCTCGCCCATGCCGAAGCCGATCTCGACGACCATCGGCGCAGTGTTGCCAAAAATTGTTGCGGCATTGAGCTTGGTGTTGACGGCAAACGGCAACATGAATTGCGCGCCCAGCGTATCGACCGCGCGCACCTGCGCAGGCGACATGCGGCCTTGGCGCAACACAAAACTGCGGATGGGGCGATGCGTTGTTGGCAAGTCGGCAGGTGGCAATTGTTTTTCCATACTGAAATTATACGGTGCGATTTATTGGCGCTGAGCGCAATCGAGCATTCCTAAAATAACCCCCTGTCATTTCGAGCGCAGCGAGAAATCTGCTTTCCTTAAGCCCTGATGAAGCAGATTTCTCACCCGATGAGGCTGGGTTCGAAATGACAGGATCCGAGTGTTGTCGACACGTCAACGGCGCTACCCAGCTTCCAAAAACGAACCGGCAACATTCTTGATGTGCGGCCATTGCGCGCTCGGTACAATAGACACATGAAAAAAATGATCGTCAAAAGTGGCCGCGATAAATCGTTGTTGCGCAGGCATCCGTGGATTTTTTCCGGCGCGATGCAATCCATCGACGCAGGCACCAAATCCGGCGACATCGTGCGCGTGCAGGCCGACGACGGTCGCTTTTTAGCCTACGCCGCGTTCAGCGAGCAATCGCAAATCATTGCGCGGGTGTTGTCGTTCGATGAGCGGGACGTGATCGACGAAGCATTCTATCGGCGGCAAATCAAAGCCGCGATTGCGCGCCGCACGCCGTTATTTTCACAAACCAATGCCGCGCGCCTAATCCATGCCGAGTCCGACGGGCTGCCGGGGCTGATTGTTGATCGCTACGGCGAGGTGATCGTGATGCAATTGCTCACTGCGGGGATCGACGTGCAACGCGACATGCTTGCGGGTCTATTGATGGAGCTGACGGAGGCGAGCACGCTATACGAGCGCTCCGACGCCGACGTGCGTGAGCTTGAAGGCTTGTCGCCGCGCACGGGTTTGATTGCCGGCAAACCGTTACCGCCCGAAATCGTCATCGATGAAAACGGCATGAACATCGCTGTCGATATTGCCCACGGCCACAAGACCGGTTTTTATCTGGATCAGCGCGACAATCGTGCGCTGACAAAAGCGCTGGCGATGAATGCCGACGTGCTGAACTGCTTTTGTTACACCGGCAGCATGAGCGTAGCCGCGCTCATGGGCGGTGCCAAATCGGTGCTGTCCATCGATAGCTCAGCGCCGTCGCTGCAAATGGCGGCGCGCAATTTACAACTCAATGGCCTCGACAAAACGCGTGCCGAATGGCTCGATGCCGATGTGTTTTTAGCCTTGCGCAAATTGCGCGATCAGGCAAAAAGTTTTGATCTCATCATCCTCGACCCGCCAAAATTCGCGCCAACCGCGCACCACGCCGAGAAAGCCGCGCGTGCTTACAAAGACATCAATCTGCTCGGCTTGAAACTGCTTCGGCCCGGCGGCTATCTGATGACGTTCTCATGCTCAGGCGGGATCAGTGCCGATCTGTTTCAAAAAGTCGTCGCGGGTGCGGCGCTGGACGCGCAAGTTGACGCGCAGATTGTGCAGCGCTTGGGACCGGGCGCGGATCACCCGGTGGCGCTGCATTTCCCGGAAGGCGATTATCTTAAGGGCTTGCTGCTTCGGCGTTGAATGAGCGTTGAATAAGCGTTGAAAAGGGCTGGGCAAAAAAATAGTTCAATCGCGGCACAAACTTTCTTATTTGACAGAGCGCTGAGACCGTTCTATTGTGTGGTGTCGGAAAGTGTGTACGGCAGACTCGGCGGACGCGAAAGGATCGAACCATGCGAACAATAAAAATTGTTTTATTCAGCGTAGCTGGCGCCGCACTCGCCGCGAGCCTGAGCTCGCCCACTCATGCGCAGTATTACGGCGGCCTGCCGCTCAACGCAGTGCGGGGCACGCTGCCGACGGATGCGAATAATTTGTTGTTTGGTTCGCGTTTTTTCAGCACTGCCGATTTGTTGGAAAACGGCGGCACTGATCTGAAATTTGGTTATCGTTTTTCATCGAGCCTGGTGCCGCACCTGGCGCTCGTCGGGCAATATGCAGATATCACGCGATGGGACGGGCAAAGGCTGTTGTTTGGATCGTCACAGTTGACGCAGAAATCAAATTCTTATGGGCTTGATCTGGTTGGGTCGCTGCCGCTGTTTGATCGGCTGTCGGTCACGGGTAACGCAGGCGTTGCGCGGGTGCGAGCCGATAGCATATTTGGTGGTGCGGCACCGATTGGCTTACTTGGCGACAGCGCGTCTCGTTATACCTCAGCGGCCAGAGTCGGGCTGGGCGTGCAATACGATTTCAATCGCAGCCTGGGCTTTCGCTTTGGGCTTGAGCGCTACCGCAACCTGAATGGCAACTCATTCGCTGGCAACGATTTAGACGGCGATACTTTTTCGTTTGGGATTCGTATTCGGTTCTAACGAAAGCGGTACGCCGCTTAAGAATAAAAAAGCCGCCTGAATTGGCGGCTTTTTACTTTGCCCCGATGAGCCCGCCCGTCGGCGAACTCGGCGACGCCTGATAAATCTTTTTCGGCATGCGCCCGGCCAGAAACGCTTCGCGCCCGGCCTCGACTGCTTTCTTCATCGCGCTCGCCATCAACACCGGATTGGCAGCCTTGGCGATCGCCGTATTCATCAGCACGCCGTCACAGCCGAGCTCCATCGCAATCGTCGCGTCGCTCGCGGTGCCGATGCCGGCATCAACCAACACCGGGACTTTCGCGCGATCAATTATGATTTGCAGATTCCACGGATTCAAGATGCCCATGCCCGAGCCGATCAAGGACGCCAGCGGCATGACAGCAACGCAGCCGATTTCCTCCAGCATCTTTGCCTGAATCGGGTCATCCGAGCAATACACCATCACCTGAAAACCGTCGGCGACCAACTCCTTTGCCGC
>JAYVXF010000248.1:0-4240 GCA_043793345.1 Betaproteobacteria bacterium
TCGGGCGTGTCCGAAGGCTCCGCATGTGCGTTGACCCGCATATATCCAGCGATCATTTTTAACCTTTGCGTATACAACGCAGTCTTTATGCTGTCACAACGCCTCTTTATCATTCGGCGTTTTGTGTCTTCATCCACTCACTTCCCGAAAGTCACTTTATGCACCTTGTTCACCACAAGCGATCACTCATCTCAATTCTCGTCGTCCAGCTTTACGCGAGCGCTGCATTCGGGCAGCAGGTGGCCGCAGCAGATACCGCGATGGAGACGATCATCATTCAGGCGCAGCGCACCTCAAATTCTGTTGCCCGTAAAGCGCAAGAGGAAGCGCCGAACCTGATCAACGTGATGACCGTGCAAGAAATGCGCAAGCTTCCCGATGTGAACATTGCAGAGGCAGTACGACGCATTCCCGGCATCTCGCTCGAAACCGATACCGGAGAAGGGCGCTACATCAATATCCGCGGCATTGACGCAGATTTGAACAGCACAACATTTGGTGGCCTTCGCCTGCCACCGTCAAATAATGCTTCGCCCTTCGGTGGCGGACGCGCGGTGGCGCTGGATGCCATCCCGACCGGCCTCGTCGGCGCAATTACCGTGACCAAATCGAATCTGCCCGAACAGGATGCGGAGGCGCTGGGCGGTACCATTGAAATCACCCCGAAAACCGCGCCGCGCGACGGCAAGGCATTTTTCGACGGGCGTATCGGTAGCGGTTACGAGCCGCTGAGAGGAACCTACATTACCGATTTGTCTTTTTCTGCAGGTGGTCGTTTTGGTGGACGCAGCAATGAAAAGGGCGAAGTGGAAGGCTATTCGGATCGGCCATTTTCAGTTATTTTTTCGTCGTCTTACTACGAAGACAAACGCGGCATCGATGACGTTGAGCCAGGCTTTATCGATGACGGTGTCAATTCACCGCTGGCCTATGCCGGATGGGATCAGCGCCACTATCAATACAATCGCAAGCGGCATGGCGTCGGCATTGACTTCGGCTACCAGCCGGATCGCGACAACAGCTATTACTTTCGCGCCTTTGATGCTGGCTACACCGAAACCGTACTGCGAAATCGCCTGACCATCACGCTGGATGGCACGCCGACATTGACTGCTGGCCGCTTTACCGATGGCCTTACCGCGAATGGCTTCGATAAAACCTTGCGTGACGAAAAAGAGCGGATCAATAACAAGGTATTCGCCCTCGGCGGAAAAAACATGATTGGCGACAAGCTGCTCGACTATCGAGTCGGTTTCACGCGTGGGTCGTTTAAAAAATTCTACGACTACAATTCTGATTTCAATTTCACGCCAACTTCCGGGACCGTCACTTACGACAATAGCGGCAAGGGCAACACACCACGCTTCACCATCAATGGTGCGGATTACCTGAATCCTGCGAACTACACGCTGGTGAAATTTCAAAACAGCACGCAAGACATTCGTGACAAAGAGAGCTCAGTCGCGCTAAATTTGAAATTGCCGCTGATGTGGGCGGGTGGCGACGAAGAAACATTGAAGGTCGGCGGCAGTGCCCGTTTGCGCACGCGCAACGCTGCAGGCCAACCCTATTCGTACGCAGGAATTCCGGCGATCCCCCTGACGGCTGCATCGAGTGGCGGTAACATCAATTTTTTTGACGGTGCCTATAACAACGGTCCGCAGCTTACGCCCGGTCTTCTGCAAAACATTCTTGCCAGCAACCAAACCATTACCGCCAGCAACGCGATTAACGCCGCGCTCCAGACACAGACCGGCAAGGAGGATATATATGCAGCCTATGGTCAGTATCAGATCGCGCTGGGCAAGCTTGGCGTCGTCGGTGGACTCAGGGTGGAGCAGACCGAGGCCGACTATGCGGCATTCGCAAAAGGAGTCGATGTAAACGGCAATGCTTTTGTCAGCCCGGTCAGCGCATCGAAGCGCTATTCAAACTTCTTTCCAAGTGTCCAGGCGAAATATGAATTCATGCCTTCAACGTTTGTGCGCGCTGCTTTCTCGTCAACGATTGCGCGGCCTGGCTTCAATCAGGTGTCGCCATCACTGGTGATCAATCCGGCCGCAAATTTCGTGTCGCAAGGTAATCCAAACTTGAAACCGGTTACGGCGAATTCGTTCGATCTTTCGATTGAGCGTTATCTCGCCGATTCCGGAATCCTGTCGGTGGGCATTTTCGACAAAGAGTTCAACAACTACATCGCCAACAGCGTGAGCAATCAGACGTTTCCGAATAACGGACTGTTTGCCGGATTTGTTGGTGTTGCACACGTGGTTTCGTTCCGCAACATCAGCAAATCGTACGCACGAGGGGTGGAGTTCAATTACGAACAACGTTTCAAAAATCTCCCGCAAGCGTTTAGTGGTCTGGGCGCGGGACTCAACTACACATACGTCGATTCGAAATTTGAAATTCGTCCAGGCGAGTTCGCCAAGCTGCCATCGACTTCCAAGCATACGGTGAACGCATCGGTGTTTTATGAAAAGAACGGCTTAAATTTACGGCTGGGCGCTTACTACCTTTCGCGTAACCTGTTTGCGATTGGCGGCGATGGTGTCCCGGACGTGTTTTCGGAACCGCGATTCTCGCTCGATGTAGGCAGTTCATATGAGATCAATAAAAATCTGTCGGTATATTTCAACGGCAAGAACCTGACCAACACCGCGTTGAAATTCGCGGAAGGCACTGCTGACCGGACCATCCAACGCGAATTTTATGGTGCGACGTATCAGGCCGGGTTCACCTTCAACTTTTAAGAAAAATCAAACAAGGAGTGCTAACGTGAAAGCAAGTCTATTGGTTCTCACTATGTTCAGCATGGCATCAGCCGCTCTTTTTGCGGCTGGGCCCGGTTACCAGGTGGTTGAACGTTTACCGCTTGGTGCTGCGACGAAATGGGATTACATCGCGCTCGACGAAATCCGCCAGCATCTGTTCGTCACGCGCGGGAATCACATCGACGTAGTGGCAGTCGCCACCGGGAAAATTATTTCCACCATTGCGGATACGCAAGGCGTGCATGGCGTGGCGCTGGCACAGGATTTGAAACTCGGCTTTACCAGTAACGGCAAGACAAACTCGGTCACCGTGTTTGATCTGGACTCGCTGAAGCCAAGCGCAGAAATCAAAGTAACCGGCACCAATCCGGACGCAATTCTTTATGAGGCATCAGTGCATAGATTATTTGTCTTCAACGGCGGTAGTGCGAACGTTGATGTGATCGATACGAAGACCTTAAAAGTGATTGATACCGTGAAGGCGACCGGTCGGCCCGAGTTTGCGGTCACTGATGGCAAGGGCAAAATCTATTTCAACATCGAAGATAACGCAGGCATCAACGTTATCGATGTCGCATCAAGCAAAGTCATCGCGAGCTGGCGACTTGAAGGTTGCGACGAACCAACCGGACTCGCCATCGACATTAAAAATTCGCGCCTGTTTTCGGCGTGCCGGAATTCAATTATGGCCGTCACAGACGCCAGGACGGGCAGGAGAATCACCCAGTTTCCGATTGGTGAAAAGCCTGACGCAGTGATTTTTGATGAGGAGACACGCACCGTCCTTACCTCCGGTGGTGACGGCACAGGTAGCTTGACGGTCACGCATCAAGACGATGCCGACCACTACAGTTTGCGCGGCAGCGTCGTCACAGAAAATGGTGCAAAAACGATGGTGATGGACGGGAAAAGTAAGACGGTTTTTCTACCGACGGTTGTTGGCGACAAGTTCGTTGTTCTGGTTGTGGCGAAACACCAGTAGCGAGTAGCCGTTGTGGCTAAAGGTTGCGGACAGTAGCAATTCGGTCACCGCTGGCGCCAGCGCGACCTACAACGACATCAAACTCATTATCCGGAGCGGCTTCCAGACCGAATGTGCCTGTAACGCCGCGCCAGCGCTAGTGGGACGCTTGAAAGAACTTCTATTAACCTAAAATTTCCGTCATTTCCGCGTAGGCGGGAATCCAATTTCGTTGAGGTATCACGACCCTATGAAAACTTGGATTCCCGCCTTCGCGGGAATGACGGGTTAATATAAATTCCCTTCATTAATTCGATCTGCGGCAAACCGCATTTGTCACCATGCCGTCACCTGCGCAGGTTATTGTGCCCGCTATGGATCTCATCCTCTGGCGCCACGCTGACGCAGCCCCGGTCAAGAATGACAGCGAGCCGGACATTCAACGGCGGCTTACTGGCAAAGGCCGCAAGCAAGCGGCTGTGATGGCGATCTGGCTCGAGCGACA
>JAYVXF010000249.1:0-13220 GCA_043793345.1 Betaproteobacteria bacterium
GGTGGCATTCAATGTTGGAATGTAAGATGACAAATGCAAAACCATCCGGCCTTAGTGCCAAGCCCAAGCTGCAAGTAGTCCACTCGGAGCGTGACATGATCTACAACACGGACGACCTTCGCATTCGCGGCATCAAAGAGCTCACCCCGCCTTCGCATCTGATGCGCGAATTTCCTGTGACCGACGCCGCTTCCGCAACCGTGTATCGGGCGCGCGAGGAAATTCATCGCATCATGCATCGCGGCGATGATCGGCTGCTCGTGATTGTAGGTCCCTGCTCGATTCATGATTACGATGCGGCGATGGAATACGCGACAAGGCTACAGGCGCTGCGGTTGCGGCTTGAGCCGGATCTGACGATGGTGATGCGCGTCTATTTTGAAAAGCCGCGCACCACCGTCGGCTGGAAAGGGTATATAAACGACCCCGACATGAACGACAGTCACGATATCAATAAAGGGCTGCGCTTATCGCGGAAATTATTGCTCGACATAAATTCGCTGGGCTTGGCTGCAGCAACTGAATATCTCGACCTGATTTCGCCACAATATTTTGCCGACCTGATCGCGTGGGGCGCGATTGGCGCACGCACCACTGAATCACAATCGCATCGGCAGCTCGCGTCAGGGCTTTCATGCCCGGTTGGTTTCAAGAATGGCACCGATGGCAACATCAAAATCGCGGTCGACGCGATCAAGGCTGCGTCAGCACCGCATCATTTCCTGTCGGTGACCAAGGGCGGGCACTCGGCAATTATTTCGACGGCGGGCAACGAAGATTGCCACATCATTTTGCGCGGCGGGAAAACGCCAAACTTTGACGCAGCCAGTGTCAATGCGGCTTGCGACGAATTGGCGAAAGCGGGTCTTGCGCAGCGCGTGATGATCGATTTTTCGCACGCCAATTCGAGCAAAAATCATCAAAAACAGTTGGACGTATCGACCGACGTTGCGGCACAACTTAGCCTTGGCGACGCGCGCATCGTCGGTGTGATGGTCGAGAGTCACCTCAATGCCGGGCGACAGGACATCACACCGGGCAAGGCGCTGGAATATGGCGTCTCGGTCACTGACGCTTGCGTAAGCTGGGCGGATACCGAAACATTGTTGAACCAGTTGGCCGCCGCCGTGCGCGAGCGCCGCCTGCACTCGACGACCGAGGAATAAAAGTGGCGACCGAACTGCGCATTCTCGGTCGGCATCAGGCGGACGAACACGACACCGGCTTTACGTATAACGGCGTCACGTTTTCGCAGGATACTTTGCACACGGTTGCGGGTCTTAACGCGGTCGATACGAAGGATTTTGTCGAGCAGACGTTTGCGTGTCTCAAGGATCACGGACAAGTCTGCGCGCGCATGGGTGCGTACAAGCCGCGCACCAGCCCTTATTCGTTTCAGGGCATGGGCCGCGAATGTTTGCCTTGGGTTTTCGAGCTGGCGGGCAACTACGGCATCAAGGTGATCTCGATGGAGGTCACCTCCGAGGCGCACGTCGATGAGATTAACGCGGCGCTTTTACAGACCGGACATCCGACCGGCGTGATGCTGCAAATAGGCACGCGCAACACACAAAATTTTGAATTGCTCAAAGCCGTCGGACGCCAGCGGGAGCTGCCGATTTTATTGAAACGCGGCTTCGGCATTACGCTGGATGAATCGTTGATGGCGGCAGAATATTGCGCATCCGAAGGCAACACCAAAATTGTTTTTGGTTTGCGCGGCATGAAAACAAATTTTGGCGATCCGCATCGCAACCTGGTCGATTTTGCGCATGTTCCCGTGGTGCATCGATTGACGCGCATGCCGGTATGCGTTGACCCTTCGCATTCGGTCGGCATCCGCGCCGCCTCTCCTGACGGCATTCTCGATGTCTTTCACGTCGCAGCGCAAGGCGTAATTGCCGGCGCGAATATGCTGCTGGTTGACATGCACCCGAATCCGAATAAAGCGCTGGTCGACGCGGCGCAGGCGATCACCTTGCAGGAATTGCCGTACTTTTTGGAGGATGTGGCGATTGCGCGTGAGGCCTATGAAAAACGGCGTGCGTTGGCAGCGTCGGCACGTGCTGCAACGGTGAAGGATGTGAGCAAGGCAGCGTGACGGTGCCGCGCTTTTTTCCCAGGAGGCGCGCAATTGCCACTCTGGCGGTGGTCGTAAGCGCCGCGCTGGCGCTGGTTGTAAGCTTGGCCGTTAACGCCGCATCCGTCACCGCCCCGGTTGCGCCGCTGTTCGACGATGCGGGTCGCCCTAACGCCATTACCTATTCCGCCCGTCGCGTGGTCACGTTGACGCCGTCCTTGACTGAGCTCGCATACGCCGCTGGCGCACAACAGCAACTGGTCGGCGTCTCGGCCTACAGCGATTTCCCGGAGGCGGCGAAGGATAAGCCGCAGGTGGCGGATGCTGCCGGTATTTCCTTCGAAGCGTTGCTGGCGTTAAAGCCCGACCTGGTGTTGGCCTGGAAAGGCGGCACGCGGCCGACTGACATCGCGCGTCTCGAATCGCTCGGCATCAACGTATTCGTGATTGAGATTCGCACGCTTGCCGATGTCGCGCGCGCAATTCGAACCATCGGCAAGCTTACCGGCAGAGCCAAACTTGCCGACGGTCCAGAACGCGCTGCCGCCATCTTCGAGTCGAAGCTTTCCATGCTGGAGATGGCTAAAAAGGGTAAGACGCGGGTGCGGGTATTTTTTGAAATTTCCCGGATGCCGTTGATGACGGTAAACGGGCAGCACTTCATTGCCGAAACGATGAAGCTTTGCGGTGGCGACAATGTATTTTCGGACATGGCGCAGATGGTGATCGAGCCTTCGCGCGAGGAATTGTTAAAACGTGGTGCAGATGTGATTTTGCGGCCCGCGTCGATCCTGAAAGATGTCAAGCGCGACCAGGCGCTTTACGCGGGAATGGAGGCTTACAGCAGTGGCCGGATTTACGCGCTGAATGCGGATTGGATTCTGCGTCCGGGGCCGCGTGTATTGTTGGCGGCTGAGGAAATTTGTACGGCGCTTGATCGGGTGCGGGCGAGCATGGAGAAAGCGAAAGTCGATAGAGCAAAGTAAAACCCATCGCTTTGTTGCCGGGAGGAGTGTGGGTCTCATACATGACGGCATTTTTTATGTCATTTCGTACCCGGCACCATCGCTTGAGAAATCTGCTTTATTGCTGCATAAAACAAAGCAGATTTCTCGCTTTGCTCGAAATGACAGTGTCATGTTTACAGTGAGTTTAAAACTCTTCCCGCACCCGCAAATAACTGGCGAAACGCGGCGTGCCGTTCTTGGTCATGCCGCGATAGGTGTAGGTCACTGTGATGCCGACGGATGGTGGATTTTTCCTCACGGCATCGGTAAATCCGGTGCCGATATTGAAGCGCTTCCCGCCCGGCATTTCCATCCGCAACGCGCCCATCTGGCCGAGATATTTGCCTTTACCAGGAAGGCGTTCAACGACTGTCGCTTCAGTGTCCTGCAACGGTTTTAGTTTAAGCAAAACGTCGCTCCGCCCGGTCACATACGGCGCATCCGCAAGATGCAGCATCAGGCCTTCGCCGCCGCCTTTGACCACTTCGTTAAATTTGCGTTTCAATGCGGCACGATCAGCGACACGAACCTGTTCAACCGCGACCAATTGCGGCCAGTTTGTCTTCGCGACGATTTCGCGAATGCGCGCATAACGTTGCGTAAACGTTCCCGCTCCATCGGGATTTTCAAACACCATGTATTTGATCTGTCGCCACTCGTCATCCGACGGTGTGGATTTACGCACGTAGCCGGAGAGTTGATCGAACGTGTCGCGCGCGAGCCACATCTCGCCGTCGAGTTTTTCAGCAGGCAATTTGGCGATGAACCAGGCGGGCGCATTCACCGTGCGGCCACTGCGAAAGCGCAATATTTTTCCGTCCCAGATAGCGCGCACGCCGTCGTATTTCTCGCTGACCAGATAGGCGGCAGGATCAACATTTTCGCCGAGCACGTTGGCCAGCAAAATTGCGGTCGGCTGGCTTCCACTCGCAGCGCTTACCGATAAGCAGCCCACCACAAAATTAATCGCCAGCCATCGACAGAGTTTCGCTGCTTGCATTTTTATTCCCGCGCGGTCAGGCATTGAGGCCGTCGGCCGATCTAGATCGGCGGACGCGGCTGTTTAGAGCTGGACGGCAGGTGCGCAATCGCGCCTTTGCACATCACGCTGCCGGGCGAGGGCTGGCCGGTAGGTGATCCGCCAGGAGGCTCTTTGGAGATCGCAAAGATCAGGCCACCGGACAATTTTTCATCCATGCCAGCAAGGCTCAATCTGGTTTCGCCGGTGTCGTTAATGAGACCCAACGAACGTGGCGCGCCGTTTTTCGGGACTACCCAGAGCTGCAGCGCCATGCCGTTTATGGTTTGCCACGGCGTCACCATTTTCACCATGAGCAAACCCGACTTCGGCTGCTCAATGAAAACCCGCGCGATGTTATCGTCCTCGGCAAGTACAGCCGTCAGCATCGGACTTGGGTCAATCGGTTTCAATACCAGCATCGCGGTCAACAGCGCGACCGCCACGCCGCTTGCACCGAGCCCAAGATTTCGCCAGAACGCAAGGCTTTCCCATAGACCGGCCGGTTTCTTCTCAACAGAATCGGCTACTTTTAATCCACCAATCCGCGTTGCAATTTTTTCCCACACGCGGGCGTGCGGCGTTATTGGCTGGAGGCGTTCATTCAACGGCATCAAATGTGTTTCCCAGCGCGCCACTTCGGCGCGCAATGCTGCGTCGTGTTTCAGATATTCGTCAAACCGCCGACGCGCGCCACCTTTCATGGTGCCGAGCACGTATTCGGATGCAAGCCTTACGCGTAATTCCGGATCGCCTAGTTTCATGATTCGAGGCACCCCTTTAGCTTCAACAGCCCGCGCCGTATGTGCGTCTTCACGGTACCGAGTGGCCGGCCCAAATGACTGGCAACCTCAGAGTGTGACAGCCCTTGAAAGAAGGCCAGCGAAATTGTTTGCTGCTGCTCGCCTTCGAGGCCTTTCATGCAATGCTCAATTTTGGCTTGATCACGCCGGGCAACCAACTGCTCATCGGGGCCGGGACGCTCGTCTTCCATGTTGGTCGCAAAAAAATCATCCTCGTCCTGCACCTCCGCGAATGGGCGACGCACAATATCGAGGCTGCGGTTACGCACGATCGCGGTCATCCAGGTCATCGGCGCGGATTGGGCGACGGCGTATTTGGTGGCGTTGTTCCAGATGTTCACAAAGCTATCCTGCAAAACTTCCTCGGCGATATGCCGCTCACGAACTATACGAAGCGAGACCGCAAACAGTTTCGATTTTGTTGCTTCGTATAAATCGGCGAAGGCGGCGCGGTTGCCCAACCCGGCCTGCGCCAGCAGTGCGGCGAGCTGCTCGTTGATCGGATTGGGGTTCACAGAAGTTGAGGTCGACATGATGTTACGACGCATCCAGGGATGGGGAAGCGTGCTGCCAGCAAACATCGGCAATGCCGGCATGGCGATTCAGGGTGCGCGCCAGAATAAACAGTAAATCCGACAGCCGATTCAGATATTGCAACGCTAACGTGGATATTGAATCCGTTTGGGCGAGCGACACCAGCGAGCGCTCTGCACGCCGCGCGATGGTGCGCGCAAGGTGGCAGCATGCAGCGGCGCGCGAACCGCCGGGCAGAATGAATTCTTTTAGCGGCGCAAGGCCGGCATTGAGGCGGCTGATTTCGCCGTCAAGAAACGCCACGTGCGCGTCGGTCAATGCGCGATGGCCGGGAATACAGATTTCTCCGCCGAGATCAAACAGCTCATTCTGGATGCGGGCGAGCGTGACGCGCGCAGCGTCCGGCAATGGTTCTGTGAGTAACAGTCCTAGCATGCTGTTGAGTTCATCGATCTCTCCCATTGCTATTACGCGCGGGGCGCTCTTTTGGATGCGGCTGCCGTCGCCGAGACCGGTCGAGCCGTTGTCCCCGGTGCGTGTCGTGATCTTCGTCAGTCGGTTGCCCATCGCCGAATTATAACCGCCGGACTTGGTATGATTGCGGCTATGAAACATTTGCGCGCACCGAATGAGCCCACAAAAATTTAATTTTCTCGATTTTGAGCAACCGATTGCCGAGCTGGAAAGCAAAATCGAGGAACTGCGCTTTGTGCAGGATGATTCCGCCGTGGATATATCGGCTGAGATCGAAAAGCTTGCCGGCAAGAGCCAGACTCTCACCAAAGATATCTACGCCAAACTTTCGGCGTGGCAAATTTCGCAGGTGGCGCGTCACCCGCAGCGACCGTACACGCTCGATTACATCGACATGATGATGACCGATTTTGAGGAATTGCACGGTGACCGCAGCTTTGGTGAAGACCCGGCATTGGTGGGTGGATTGGCGCGTTTCAACGGGCAGACGGTGATGGTGATGGGCCAGCAAAAAGGCCGCGACACCAAGGAGCGCCAGTTCCGTAATTTTGGCATGCCGCGGCCGGAAGGTTACCGGAAGGCGCTGCGCCTGATGAAGCTCGCCGAAAAATTCGGCGTGCCGATCGTGACCCTGATCGATACGCCCGGCGCGTATCCCGGCGTGGACGCTGAAGAGCGCGGCCAGTCAGAAGCGATCGGCCACAATCTTTACGTGCTTGCGGGGCTGCGCGTGCCGATTGTCTGCACCATCATCGGCGAGGGCGGCTCGGGCGGCGCGCTGGCGATTGCCGTTGGCGATGTGACCTACATGCTGCAATACGCAACCTACTCGGTGATCACGCCGGAGGGATGTGCGGCGATATTGTGGAAAGATTCGGGTCGCGCATCAGAGGCGGCCGAGGCGCTCGGCATTACCGCGCCAAAATTAAAAGCGCTCGGCCTGGTCGACAAGATTTTGAGTGAACCCCTGGGCGGCGCGCACCGCAATCCACAGGCGATGGCGGTGACGCTGAAAAAAGCCATCGCCGATTCCCTCAAAACGCTTGCGGAAAAAACCCCCGAAAAAATCGTGCAGGAGCGGCAAAAGAAATTGCTGGAGCTGGGGAAATTCAAGGAATTGGTCGAGTAGTATCCCGCATAAAAGAGAAAAACTCTAGCACTGGCGCGGGTTTTGGAGCACTTTATGCCTGGGAGGCGCACCAGTGCTGGATTGTTATTTTACCAAAGCTTCCACCAGGGCTTGCCGCCGCCCGGCGTTTTGGCCACCAGTTCGTTATTCGGGAAATTCTTTTCCAGCACGCGGCGCGATGAGGTTGCGAGCTCGGCCATGCCCATTTGTTGGTACGCTTGCACCGAGAGCACCAGCGCGTCCTCGGTGGCAGTGGCTTGCGGATAGCGCTGGAACACGCTTTGCGCACGATTGGCGGCTGCCAGATAGGCGCCCCGACTCAGGTAGTAGCGGGCGACGGCGACATCGTGTTTCGCGAGTGCATTGACGAGGAACGCCATGCGGATGCGCGAGTCGTCGGTGTAGCGGCTGTCGGGGAAACGCGAGACGAGTTCTTTGAACACTTCAAAGGACTCGCGCAGCGCTTTTGGGTCGCGCTCGGAGGGGTCAAGATTGAGCAACTCGCCGAATAATCCCAAGTCGGGTTTGAAGTAGGCGAGCGCCTTGATGTAGAGCGCGTAGTCGGCGTTCGGGTGATTCGGGTGCAGCTTCAGGAATCGGTCGGCCGCGGCGACCGCCTGCGCGGTTTCACCTTCCTTGTAGTAGGCGTAGGCGATGTCGAGCTGCGACTGTTGTGCGTAGCGGCCAAACGGATATTTCGCCTCGAGCGCTTCGTACGCTTTGACCGCACCAGCGTAGTTGCCGGAGTCGAGTTCTTCGCGGGCGTTTTTGTAGAATTCTTCGACCGACCAGTTTTTCTTGGGGTCAAGTTTGTCTCCGAACATGCCGCAGCCCGCGAGGAATGTGGTCGCGAGCAGCAGGGCGGTCGCGGCGAGAAAAGATCGTGTCATACTCTGTGAATGCCAGTCGAAATTGAAGAGGAAGATTATAGCCCAAGCGACCTCGAATCGCCGTCACCTGCCAAAGCGAAAACGGTCACGCTGAAAGTGCCGATTTCACTTTCGGGCAGTCGATTGGATCAGGTATTGGCCGAAATGTTGCCACAATATTCGCGCAGTCGGCTGGCCGCGTTGGCAAAGGAGGGATTTGTCACCGTCGACGCCAAACCGGCAGTGCCGAAAACCAAACTCTACGGTGGCGAAAATATTCACGCGACGCTGATGCCGCGCGACGATGAAAAAGCTTTTTTGCCTGAAGATGTCGCGCTTGACGTATTGTTTGAGGACGATGCCGTCATCGTGATCAACAAGCCAGCGGGGCTGGTGGTGCATCCGGGTGCCGGCAACTGGAGCGGCACGGTGCTCAATGGCTTGTTGTTTCGCAATCCGTCGGTGGCCAACGTGCCGCGCGCCGGCGTCGTGCATCGCCTCGACAAAGACACCAGTGGCGTGATGGTCGCGGCCAAAACCGAGGCCGCACAATTTTCTTTGGTGCAGCAGTTGCAGGCGCGCACGGTGAAGCGCATCTACGTGGCGCTGATACGCGGGCGAATTTCGGAGGCCGATACCATTGACAAACCAATCGGCCGGCATCCGCATCACCGCACCAAAATGGCGGTGGTTGCCGAGGAGCAGGGCGGCAAATCTGCCGTCACGCACTTTCGCGTGCTGCAACGTTTCGCGCTGCATACGCTGCTCGAATGCCGACTTGAGACCGGTCGCACCCATCAGATTCGCGTCCACATGCAGGCGATTGGATATCCGATTGAGGGTGACCCCGTTTACGGGCCTGGTGCCGCGGGGACGGACGCCGAGATGCGCGAAGCGTTCCGCACATTTGGCCGGCAGGCGCTGCATGCGAGGCAGCTTACGTTTGATCATCCTGAGCATGGTGGCAGCGTGACGTTTGATGCCGACATTCCTGATGACATGCGCGAGTTGATCGAATTTGTCGGCTTCATCGATTGATCGGACGCGATGAATGCTCCACCCATCGTGCCGCATTTTTCACCCTTTCCCTTGGGAGAGGGCTGGGGTGAGGGAGAACTGGCTCAACAAAACTTCCTGCGGGTCAACTGGCATGTTGCAAACCAACGATCTTATTTTTCCTGACTGGGCCGCGCCGCCAAACGTGAAAGCGTTTTTCACCACGCGCACCGGCGGCGTCAGTACTGGTGTTCATGCGAGCCTCAACTTGGGCGCGCACGTTGGTGATGTGCCGCTTCATGTTGCCGAAAATCGCCATCGTGTCCGCGAATTGCTCCCGGCGGCGCCGGTGTGGCTGAATCAAGTGCATGGTGTGAATGTCATTTTCGCCGATGCCGTCGGTGCGTCGATTGCGCCGTCGTTGGCGGCTGACGCATCCGTGAGCGAAACAAAAAACACCGTCTGCGCGGTGCTGGTGGCCGATTGCCTGCCGGTATTGTTTTGTGTCGATGACGGTTCGCGCGTTGGGGTCGCGCACGCGGGCTGGCGAGGACTGCACAGCGGCGTGCTGGAGCGAACAGTGAGTGCGATGGGCGCAGATCCTGCGAAAATATTAGCGTGGATGGGCCCTGCAATTGCTGCGAATGCGTTTGAGGTTGGGCAGGATGTGTTTGATGCGTTTACGTGCGTGTCGCGTGAGGACGCAGATGCCTTTCGACCGATAAGGGATAAGGCCGACAAATATTTAGCCGACATCTACGCACTGGCGCGACGGCGGCTGCAACGCGCGGGTGTCACAAAAATTTTCGGCGGCAAGTTTTGCACGGTAAGTGAGAAAGCGCGTTTTTTTTCTTACCGGCGCGATGGACAAACTGGCCGCATGGCAGCGCTCATCTGGCTTGAATGAGAAGTTCGCCTCTTGCCTCTGTGGTATCATGTTGCAATTGAGTTGCAAATAAGAAAACAGGATCGCGAGGCGGGTGGTGGTGGCCGCAGCCAGCCCGGTTCAATCAAGCAATTTGCACCTAGACACCGATAACCCATGACCCTCACCTACATCATCATCGCCTGTCTCGCGGGCAGTACGCTTTCGGCATTGCTCGCAGCGCTGGTCGCGTGGCGCGTGCAGCCGAGACTGATTCCATTGTTTGTGAGCTATGCCGTCGGCGCGCTACTGGGCGTGGTGTTTCTGGATTTGCTGCCGCATATTTTTGAGCAAACCACGCGCTATCATCTGGCCGCAGGCTGGCTGTTGGCGGGCATTCTGGCGTTTTTTGTACTCGAAAAAATGGTGCTGTGGCGACACAGTCACGACCACGCGGGCGCAGCCGAGGCGGCGATCTCGGCCTCAGAGGCACACGCGCATGCAGGTCACAGCCATGCGCTGCAAGACGCCGGTCGCACAACCTCTGCCTGGATGATCATCATCGGCGATGGCTTTCACAATTTCACCGATGGCTTCGCGATCGCCGCAGCGTTCATGGCCGACGTGAAGATTGGCGTGGTCACCTCGATTGCCATCATCGCCCACGAGTTGCCGCAGGAACTGGGCGATTTTCTGGTGCTGATCCACTCCGGTTTCTCACGCGGCAAGGCGTTATTCTGGAACGTCATGTCGAGCTTCGCGACGCTGGCCGGCGCGCTGCTGGCCTACGTGATGCTGGTGTCGCTGGCCGAATATTCGATTATGTTTTTGTGTTTCGCGGCCGCCAGCATGATCTACGTGGCGATTGCGGATTTGATTCCCGGTTTGCACAAACGCTCGTCGCTGGCCGATAGCGTGCAGCAGATTTCACTGATCGGTGCCGGTGTCGGCTCGATCTGGCTGGTTCACCAGTTTGTCTGACGCGGCTCGCGCGGCAAAGGAATCGAGCGCCTGTTTTTTGCGCGCACGGTGACGGGATGCCGTGCCCGCCAGCCACAGCAAAATCGCGCACGGCAGCAGACCGTAAAAAACCAGCGTCAGCACCCCAGCCGTAATGGTTTTTTCGGTGATCGCCATCATCAGCGTCACGTACAGCCAGGCGATCAACACAATATGCATTCGCAGTTTCCTCGCAGGTTTTCAAGTCTTGAAGCGGTCGGTTGTTGGCTAACCGTAGATATAATAAGATAAACAATGATCCCGCTTGACCTAACGTACAATTATTGGACTGTACATCACCACATAACCGAGCGCATCATGACGCAAAATAATTCCACCCCTCGTTCATCCGGCAGCAACTCGACGATGGACGATTCCCACAGCCGCTGGGTGCAAAGTCTGGGCGTGATTCCGTCGCCCTCGAGCGTGAAGGAAGGATATCAGGCCTGGATGCAGGCGTTGTCGCAGGAGCCTGCCAAGCTGGCGGACTTGCAGCAGCGTTTCATCCACGAGCAGAAACGCCTGATGGATATTTTTATCCAGCCGCACGGGCGGTTTTCGTCCGGCGTCGAGCAGGCATTGGCCAGCACCCAGGACAAGCGCTTCGCGGGTGAAGCCTGGCAAACCTTGCCACAGTTTCGCTATGTCGCCGAATCCTATCTATCGACTTATCGACTGCTGCTTGAGAGCGTAGAAAATCTTGATGTCGCCGACGACACGCGCAAGAAAATGCGTTTTTTTGTGAAGCAGCATCTGGATGCGATGTCGCCGGCAAATTTTTTGGCGACTAATCCGGAGGCACTTCAATCGGCGTTCGAATCCAAGGGCGAAACGCTTAAGGCTGGCTTGGAAAACCTACAGCAGGATATGGAAAAAGGCCACATCTCGATGACCGATGAAGGCGCTTTCAAGGTCGGTGAAAATATTGCGATGACGCCAGGCAGCGTGGTGTTCGAAAATGAAATTTTCCAGCTGGTGCAATATACGCCGCTGACAAAACAGGTACACGTTCGGCCGCTGCTGATCGTGCCGCCGTGCATCAATAAATTCTACATACTCGATTTGCGTCCAGACAATTCGTTCGTGCGTTACGCGGTCGAGCGGGGCTTCACTGTTTTCATCGTGTCGTGGCGTAACGTCAAAGAAGCGCAGGGCCATTTGACCTGGGACGACTACATTGCCAACGGCGTTGTCAAAGCGATCGACAACGTTAGGCGAATCACCAACGTCGAGAAAATCAATGCGCTCGGCTTTTGCGTGGGCGGCACCCTGCTCGCCAGCACGCTCGCCGTATTGCGTCGGATGGGACACGATGTGGTTGAGAGTGCCACTTTTCTCACCACACTGCTCGAATTCTCGGATGCAGGCGAGGTGACTTCATACATCAATGAAGAATTCATCACCCGTCGCGAGAGCGAAATCGGTCAGGGCGGCATCGTCAACGGCAGTGAGTTGGCCTATGCGTTCACGTCGCTGCGTGCCAATGAATTGATCTGGAATTACGTCGTTGGCAATTATTTGAAAGGCACCAAGCCCCCCGCTTTCGATTTGCTGTTCTGGAATTCCGATAGCACCAATCTGCCCGGTCCCTGGTACAGCTATTATTTGCGCAATATGTATTCGAAAAACAATCTGGCCAAGCCGGACCGGCTTACGATGTGTGGCGTTCCGGTCGATCTGTCGTATGTGAATATGCCGGCGTTTGTGTTTGCCGCCAAAGAGGATCACATCGTGCCGTGGCACACGGCCTACACCAGCGCGTCGCTGCTCGGCGGCAAGACCGAGTTCGTGCTGGGTGCCTCAGGCCACATCGCCGGTGTAGTCAACCCGGCGTCGAAAAATAAACGCAGCCACCGTATCAGTATCGCGCCAAATGTCGCCCGCCAGAAATGGCTGGAGGCATCTAGGGAAGTCGAGGGAAGCTGGTGGCCGCGCTGGACTGATTGGCTGAAACAATACAGTGGCAGAATGGTGCCAGCGCGGTCCACGTTGGGCAATGCAGACTTCAAACCTACCGAGGCGGCACCCGGCCGGTATGTGAAGGAAAAGTCGTAGCGGATAATCCATAAAACACAACAGGAGAGAGACATGCCAGCAACACAACGAATTGCCGTCGTGACCGGCGGAATGGGTGGCTTGGGTGAAGCAATCTGCATGAAGCTCGCCCGCATGGGCATCAAGGTGGTGGTGACTTATTCGCCATCGAATACAAAATCGGCAGCCTGGCTCAAGGAAATGGCGGCGCGCGATTTTCATTTTCATGGCTACGCTGTTGACGTTGCCGATTTCGATTCGTGCGCGGCGGCGGTGGCAAAGATCCAGCAGGAAGTCGGCCCCGTCGACATCCTCATCAACAACGCCGGTATTACCAGGGACATGACATTCAAGAAAATGTCGAAAATTGATTGGTCGGTGGTGATGAGCACCAATCTGGATAGCGTATTCA
>JAYVXF010000250.1:0-13153 GCA_043793345.1 Betaproteobacteria bacterium
AGAACGCGAAATGAGCGGTGTGCCGGGCCTGCTGCAAACCCGCTCGGTATCGCTCACCGGTTTATCCATCATCACCCTGACCTTTGCCGACGGCACCCAGGATTATTTCGCCCGTCAACAGGTGCTGGAAAAACTCCAGACAGTGACACTGCCGACCGGTGTGCAGCCGTCTCTCGCGCCGCTCACGACAGCGGTTGGCGAAATCTATCGCTACGTATTGGATGCGCCTGTCGGCACCCCGGTCGCGGAAATACGCACCGCGCAGGACTGGACGATTCGCCCGGCATTGCGGATGGTGCCGTCGGTGGCGGACGTGGTGAGTTTTGGCGGCGCGATCAAGGAATATCAGGTGCAGGTCAATCCGGATCTGCTGCGCAAATTTGCGGTCACGCTCGATCAGGTTAATCAGGCAGTTTCCAAAAACGGGGATAACGCCGGTGCCGGTGTTATTCGCCGCGGCGATGAAGGTCTGGTGCTGCGGAGCATCGGCATTTATGAAACGCTGGCCGATATCGGCGAAGTCGTGGTCGCGTCGCGCAACGGTCGCTCAATCCGCGTCAGCGATATTGCAACTGTTGCGATCGGTGAGCGCGCGCGCTCGGGCATTGTCGCGCACAATGAGCAAGATGATGTCGTGCAGGGTATCGTCTCGATGATCAAGGGCAGCAATGCCAGCAAGGTGGTGGCTGCGGTCAAAGTGCGCGTTGACGAAATCAATCTGCGTCTGCCCAAGGGTTACAAGATCCGCTCAATTTACGAACGCTCGGAGCTGGTCTCCCACACGGTGCGCACGGTCGCTGAAAATCTCGCCGTGGGTGCCCTGCTGGTGATTGGCATATTGATCCTGTTTCTGCGCAACTGGCGGGCCGCCGTGATTGTCGGCAGCGTCATTCCGCTGGCCCTGCTGTTCGTTTTTATCTTGATGCAGGCAATGGGCGTATCGGCCAATTTGCTGTCGTTGGGCGCGGTCGATTTTGGCATCATCATCGACAGTGCCGTGGTGCTGGTTGAAGCCCTGATGGTCAAGCTGGCGAGCGACACCGCGATGCCGCTGGCCGGCAATCAAGCCGGATTGGCGGCGGGCATCGCAGGACGCGCGCAAACGTTGCGCGCCACGCTGGTGGAGCTGGCGAAGCCGATTATTTTTTCCAAGGCGATTATTATTGTCGCGTTCCTGCCGATATTTACCTTCCAGCGGGTCGAAGGAAAAATCTTCACGCCGGTCGCGCTGACGCTCTCGTTTGCGTTGTTGGGCGGCCTGATTTTGACGCTGACGCTGGTGCCCGCACTGCTGTCTTTTGCGGTGCGCCGTACCGACATGGGCGAGCGCGAAAGCCCGTGGATGCATCGTCTGCAAACCTCATACAAAAATTTGCTGGTGCGCTCCCGGTCGTATAGCTCCCTTGTTATTGGTGGCTCGATTGCCGCGTTGGTCATCGCGATACTTGCCGCACCGCTGCTGGGTTCGGAATTTTTGCCCAAGCTAGACGAAGGCAATATCTGGCTGACCATCAGCCTGCCGCAGCCCACCGCGATTGAGACCACCAAAGAAGTCGAGCGCAAGGTCAGAAAAATATTGCTCTCCTACCCGGAAGTGAAATCGGTCATCACGCAGGTGGGTCGCCCCGATGACGGGACTGACCCGAAGGGGCCAAATAATCTGGAAATTCTGGCTGACCTGAAATCGAAGTCGGAATGGAAATTTCACGACAAGGATGCGCTGGTCGCCGACATGACGGAAAAACTCCGCGCCATCCCTGGCCTGCCGACAAATTTTTCACAGGTCATTGAAGACAACGTGGAAGAAGCGCTGTCGGGTACCAAAGGTGAAATTTCCGTAAAAATATTTGGCCCCAGCCTCGACATATTGGAAGCGAAAGCGCAGAACATTGCGCGCATCCTGGCAAGCATTGAAGGTGCCGTCGATGTGGCGGCGATTCCGGTTGGCGGGCAGACCGAAGTCACCGTCAAAATCAAGCGTGATCGACTGGCGCGGTTTGGCATCAACGTAGCCGACGTCAACGCGGCTATTCAGACCGCATTCGGTGGCACCACGGTTAACGCGGTCTACGAAGGCGACAAGCGGTTCGATGTCACACTGCGATTGGCGCTGCCATTTCGCGATGCCATCGATGATATCGGCGTGCTGGAAATAGCCCTGCCGGGCGGCGTCGGCAGTGTGCCAATCGGCGAGCTCGCCGACATCGACGTCCATCAGGGTGCGGCGCGCGTCACACGTGAGGCAGGCGGTCGCAACGCAACCGTCAAGGCTAATTTACGTGGTCGCGACCAGGGCAGCTTCGTTGCCGAAGCGCAAGCCCGCGTCGCCGCCGAGGTAAGCCTGCCGCCCGGCTACACAGTTGCCTGGGGCGGACAATTTGAAAACCAGCAACGTGCCAATGCACGGCTCAAGGTCATCATCCCGATTGCCCTGACCTGCATATTCTCGTTGTTGTTCTGGAATTTCCGCAGTCTGCGCCCGGCGTTTCTGGTGCTCGGCATGATTCCGTTTACGCTCATCGGCGGGTTTGCCGGTCTCGCATTTGCAGGCCTGCATTTATCGGTATCAGCAGCCGTAGGCTTCATCGCGGTGGCTGGCATTTCGGTACAAAACGGCGTGATCATGCTGGAGAAAATATTTGAGCACACCAAGTCCGGCATGGGCTTTGCCGATGCCATCATCGAAGGCGCGGTGACGCGTTTGCGGCCCATCATCATGACGGCGCTGATGGCCGGATTGGGTTTGCTGCCGGCTGCGTTGTCGCACGGCATCGGCTCTGAAACGCAGCGCCCGTTCGCGGTGGTGATTGTCGGCGGGATCATCAGTGCGACTGTCTTTACGCTTATCCTGTTGCCCATATTGGGACTGCGCATCGGCTTGATGCGACACGATCTGCAAACAAAAACTTAGCCTGTTAAACCTCCTGCCGCCGACCGCAGCAGATTCGGCTCGCTGTCGTCATCGTAATCGGCTGAATAATCCTGCCACTGCTGCAACACCAGCGCCTTCGCCGCCTGTGCGCACGCAGTGATTTGGCTGCGCCATAGTGCCGACTTGGCGAAACCGGCAAGTGCGTCAACGGAGCCCGTGCCAAATCGGCCGCAACCTCGCAAGTGTGCCCACGCGGTGCTCTCGGCCATCGTGCGCACCACCTCATTCAACGCACCCAACTTGCCACCCAACGCCGCCAGATTGACCCGATCCGCTGACGGCTGTAGCTCCTTGATCAAATATGAGCGCTTGCCGATGCCGATGGAACCCAGCAACGCTGGCGATATCGCCTGCGCGATACGCTGAATCGAAATCACCCGCTCGGCTTCGCTTCGCCAACGCGGCTGGGAGACGTTGATATTTGCTGCCAGTGAAGACGGGTTGGCGAGCTTCATGTCGATCAGGTACTGCCCATCCACGCTGCCATCACCGCGCACCAACGCGACGTAACGCTCCAAGCCCAGACTGCCGTTACCGGCAATACGCCGCACAACATCAATCGGCTGGAACCACGCGGGCGACGCCTGGGTGCTGGCAAAGGCCGACAGGATGGACTCGGCGCGCGCACGATCTTTGGATGTGACCGCAAGTGTTTTCTCGCCATCGATCAGCAAGCGGATTTTGCCCGCCAAGCGCCGCGTGCGCTGCTTGATCAAATCGCAGCGGTGTCGGCCCTTCAGGCTTTGCAACAATTTCTTGACCGGACCGGTGGCGATGGAGCGCTCAATCCAGCGTGGCTTGGTGGAGATGACATTTGCGGCGTAGGTCTCGATGAAACTTGCAACCATTTTCGACGCCGTCGTACTGTTGATTTTCAGCGGCTTGGCGGCGACCAGAATGCTGGTGAGAAATCGCACCAGCTCTAGCGCAACGGGAGCAACACAGCTTTCATCAAAATCATTCATGTCAAAATAAACCAGCCGGTTATCACCCTTGTAACTGCCGAAATTCTCCAGATGCAAGTCACCGCAGGCGAGTACCATGGGCGACGATCGCAGCGCGCGATCAAGCGCCAGCGTGCTGTAAAACAGCGGGCAGGTGCCGCGAAAAAATGCGAAAGGGTTGGTGCGGATTGCGGCCAGTTTCAAGCTTAAGCGCTCTGCATCGCGTCCCCGGTTGTATTCTAAAATAGCTTGCGTGGTGGCATGCATGGTCGCACTTACCTCTGGAAATAAATGGAAATTAATTTAAGCTTAACACCTGTCATCATGCAGGCCATGGTCGGCTTGATATTAGCCCTGTTGCTCGGAACCGCGATTGGATTGGAACGGCAAATTCGCAAGCAACCGGCCGGCCTGCACACCAATGCCCTTGTCTGCATGGGCTCGGCCGCCTACGTGCTGGTGGCATTGCTGGTCATACAAGACTCCAGCCCGACACGGATTGCCGCGCAGGTGGTGTCGGGCGTGGGCTTCATGTGTGCCGGTGTGATCTGGCATGAAGGGCCGACGATTCGCGGCCTCAATACGGCGGCCACGATCTGGTGTACGGCCGCAGTCGGCATTCTCGCGGGATTGAATTTTCATTTGATGGCGATATTGGCCGCAGCCGTGCTGATCGTCGCCAACCTCGCGCTGCATTGGGTGGAGCATCGTTTTTTTGAAAATGAACCGACGCACAAGTAATGTGCTCGGGTTTGCCCTCGTACACCATCAAGTCAACAAGAAATAAAAATCGGAATATAAACATGCATACCCTGAATGATTTGCGTGGAGCCATTGCCGCACACGACATGGGCCGGATACGCACCCTGTTGACAAACTGGACGCCGCCGATGATCGTGGCCATGATCAAACCGCTCACCGGTGTCGAGCAGGCGATCGTGATCCGGGTGCTGCCGCGCAAAATTGCTGCCGCCACCTTTGAATTTCTGAACCGGCCCGAACGGGAGCGGCTGCTCAAGGCGATGGGGCAAGAACAGGTCGCGGCAATTTTGAACGATATGGCACCGGATGACCGCACCGGATTATTGGAGGAGTCCCCTGCTGCTGTCACCAAACAACTTTTAACGCTGCTCTCGCCCGAGGAACATCGCGTTGCCTTGGCGCTCCTCGGCTATCCGAAGGGCAGCATCGGTCGATTGATGTCGCCACATTTCGTTGCCATCAAACAGACCTGGAATGTGCAACAGGTACTGGACTATGTGCGTGAACATGGCCAGGACAGTGAGACCTTGACGGTGTTATATGTGGTCGATGACGCAGGCCTGTTGATTGACGATATCCGTGTGCGGGAATTTTTATTGGCGCCACCCGCGAAGCTCGTGTCCGACATCATGGATCACCGCTTCGTGACGCTCACCGCCAGCGATTCAGAGCACGCCGCGATTGGCGTTTTCCTGAAAGAGGATCGCAAAGCATTACCCGTTACCGATACCACCGGCGTGCTGATCGGTATCGTGACAATCGACGATGTGTTGAAAGTGGCCGAAGCGGAAGCCACCAGAGAGATTCAGAAAATCGGCGGCTCAGAAGCGTTCGATGAGCCGTATATGTCGATCACGTTTTGGCGCATGGTCAAAAAGCGCGCCGGCTGGTTGGTGATACTTTTTCTGGGTGAGATGCTGACCGCGACGGCGATGGGATTTTTTCAGGGCGAAATCGAGAAGGCGGTGGTACTCGCGCTGTTCGTGCCACTGATCATTTCCAGCGGCGGTAATTCCGGCTCGCAGGCTACGACGCTGGTGATCCGCGCGCTGGCATTGGGCGAAGTTGCGCTCAGGGATTGGTGGCGCGTCATGCGCCGTGAAGTATTTGCAGGTTTGGCACTGGGCTCGATTCTGGGCACCATCGGATTTCTAAGAATCGCCGGCTGGTCACAGTTTTCAACCATCTACGGCCCGCATTGGTTACTGGTCGGGCTCACCGTCGGCGTGTCGCTAATCGGCATCGTCATGTGGGGCACGCTGGCAGGCTCGATGCTGCCGTTCATCCTGCGTCGCGCCGGCCTCGATCCGGCAACCTCCTCCGCGCCGTTCGTCGCCACCCTCGTCGATGTGACCGGCCTGGTAATTTATTTTAGTGTCGGCTATCTATTTTTGAAGGGCACGTTGCTGTAGCGGCGCGAAAGGATTTGCGCGTGATGTTGAGTTATTGCGAATGGATGGGGATTCTCCAGCACAAAACAGCGTAGATCGCCATTTTGTGCGCCTCGTGGCGGCATTGTGGTCTGGAAGGCGCGCCAGTGCTAGAGTTTCTTTTTTTAATATGCACTCGTGCAATGCTGAAATTAGTTTGCGCGTCATTCGAATATTTGCGCGATCGCCGTTAGCCGTGACTCCGGCGTGGGTGTCTTCGCAACTGGCATCGCCCCCATCCCCGTTGCCCCCTCGCTTCGCTCTCCCCCTCGTGGCCGGGGGAAGGAGTTATTTGGTGGCCATGGAACTAACTCTCATTAAATACGCAGCACTGCGTTAGCGCTAGCGCGATCCGCCCCTTCCCCTCCCCGAGGGGAACAACCACCAGGGTTGCGCCGGGCCGGGATGGGGTTATATGTCAGCACCCCTACTCCTCAAACAACCCCTTCTGCCTGGCGACCTTGCCTTCGTTCTTCGCCTTCTTGAAATTCTGCTCGCCGTAAGAAAGATCCGGCCAGCGCGGGCGCTCAGTGCCGTCGAGCAATCCGGAAATCGTCAGAATCTGAATACGCGGAAACGCGCCGTGATGCGGCGATTCGTAGTGGCCCGCGCTCGCCGCTTCGGTGATCATCGGCTTGGTCGGTGGCGTGAGCGTGACAAATAATCCGATGGCCGCTTTCTCGCGTTCCACCGTGCCGATGAGATCGCGCAGCATTGAGGAGCCGACATGCTCACCGCCTTTTACGCTCAGTAATACTTTTTCGGTTTTGGCTTTTGCGACTTCGATAAAGCCCAGCCCGTCGATGCCTTGATCAGCACCTTTCTTGCCGCCGCGATACGGCTGCACGTTCACCAGTGAACACGCCCACAACTGAAACTGATGCTTGTCGCGCTCGGCCAGATCGCGCGCACCGGCGAAATCCTGCGGCACACCTTCGATACTGAACGCGCCTTTTTTGGCGAGTGCGGGATAACGATTTTTCAAACGCTTCTCGATCAGTGATACAGCCAAATGCGTGATGTCGATACCGATCCACTTGCGCTTTAATTTTTGCGCCGCGTCGAGCGCGGTGCCGCAGCCGCAGAAGGGATCGAGGATTACATCGCCTTCGTTGCTGGAGGCGGAGATGATGCGTTCGAGGAGGGCGAGGGGTTTTTGGGTGGGGTAGCCGAGATATTCCTTTGCGCGATTGTTTATCACCGGTAGGTCATCCCACAAATTTTGTACAGGTACGCCTGGCATTTCATCGAGATACCTCTTGTACTGAGGCACTGTCCCTGTCTTCGTCTGGATAATCCTTCCGGCCTTCATGAGTTGATTCATCTTCTCTTTTGAATATCGCCAATAGCGCGTTACACCCATCACCTCATAGCTTGGGTTACCTTTTTGCGCGCCACCAGGTCCCTGAATGTTATCCAATCGATATCGTCGCCCGTTTTCGTCAACTCGACGATAGTCGCGTTCGACATATTCCTCATCGTATGCGCCGTACAAAACATTCCATTTGGCTAGATCGCTTTTTGTGTAGAAAAAAATTGTGTCGGTAATTCGCCCAAAGTGTTTTGAGCCTTGAGCGCCATCGCTGTGCGCATATGAACGTTTCCAAATAATTTCGTTTCGATAATTCTCCTTCCCAAACACCCCATCCAACACAATCTTCAAATAATGGCTCGCCGTCGGATCGCAGTGCAAATACAGACTGCCCGTCGGCTTCAATACGCGATGCATTTCCAGCAGGCGATTGGCCATCATCGTGAGGTAGGCCATCATGTCGTTCTCGCCGAGAAAAGCGCGCAGCGCCTGCATCATCTCGGCGACATCGGTGTTCCTGCATTTCGCGATTTCGCGGAATTCATCCTGCGCCTGCCCACCCCAGTGCCACGTATCCTCGAACGCGGTGATCTGCGCGTCGGACTCGTGACCCTTCGGCGTTTTGAAGAGCAGGTTGTAATCGCGTTTGGAATTGAACGGCGGATCGAGGTAGATGAGATCGACCGATTCGTCCGCGATGTGCTCGCGCAGAATTTGCAGGTTGTCGCCGTAGTAGAGTTTTTTCATCGTCTGCGCATTTTAGTCGCGAGCTTGTTCACGGGTTTGGCAAAGTATTGCACACCGGGCAAGCCTTCGAAATCGGCATCCTGCGTCCACACGGTCGCACCGAGGCGCTGGGCGGTGGCGTAAATGAGGCTGTCCGCCAGCGGCAACGCGTAACGCGCGGCATCGAGTGCGAGCGCCGCATCCATCGGCACGACCTTGCCCGCGTGCATGGCAGCGGCGACCTGCAAAGCCGGTTGTTCGCCGCGCTCACGCAACACTTTTTTGAATACCTCATATAGCACGATCACCGGCACGATGAGGCGCTTGCTGTCTTCAATGGCGGGCGCGAAACGGGCGGCTTGCGCACCAGCCGTGAGATATTCCAGCCAGGCGGAGGAATCAACGAGGTTGAATTTTGGCGCAGTCGTTGCCATGATGTTGACCTTCCGTCAAACCCGGTCAGCGTCGCGCCCGATGGTGGTATCCATGCCGGCCAGCAGCCCACGCAGCTCCCTGGTGTCACGCACGCGAATCAGCTCGACGCGGTTGCCGAACTGCAGTACCCGCATTTTTTCGCCGGGCGTGAGTTTCAATGCCTCGCGCACAGCTTGCGGAATGACCACCTGATACTTCGGCGAAATGGTGACGGTATCCATGACGGCTCCTTGGTTGTACGGCGATAGTATCGATCAAGTTGTCGTCATACGCAAGGGGGATCGATATACAAAAGAGCACAAGGAGCACAATGCGCAGTGCACGGGTGATTTCGCGAAACTCTAGTATTGATGCGCTATTCAGGGCATTTGTGGCTCGAACGCCGCGCCAGTGCTTGCGTTTCATGTTATTTTCTGGCGCGCAAACGCGCGGGCTATTCTCCTGCGGATGCAGCCTCTTCGCTTGGTTTCACTTTCCGGAACATCACCAGCAGCAATAAATCGTAGACGATCTTCAGGCCGCCGGCGACCACCAGCGGCCAGCCAAAGGTGGATATTCCCAGCAGGAAGCCGGCCAGCAAGGGGCCAACCGCCGAGGCCAGGCTGCGCGGCACGGAAGTGAGGCTGGCCGCAGCGGGACGTTCCGCAGGCGTGACGACGGACATGACGTAAGAGCTGCGCGTGGGTACATCCATTTGTGATAACGCGCTGCGGATGAACAGCAGCACAATCACCCAGTTGAGATCGGCGATGAACGGGATCAGCAGCAGACAAACATTTGCCGGAAGATGGGTGAACACCATGGTGTTGACGAGGCCGATCCGGCTGGCGATGCGCACCGCGACCAGATAGGACAGCGCCGTCAGGAGACCCGTCCAGAAGAAAATTTCGCCCGCGGTCGCAAGCGACAATCCGAAGCGCTGATAGAGCCAGAGTGCCATCATCGACTGCACGACAAAGCCGCCGCCAAAGGCATCAAGGGAAAACAGGGTCGCGAGCAGATAGACCGTTTTCTTCGATTTGGTCAGCGGCGCATCGGGCTTCGCCTGCGCGGAATCTGCGGACGATTTCTCCACCGCCGGCAAGCCGCGATAAGCCAGCGCCGCCAGCGCGCCCAGCAGCGCGTACAGCAGGAACATCGCCGGCATCGACGTCCTGACCGGCCACCCGAACATGTTTGCCATGATGCCCGGCAGTACCACCGCGAGCGAACCGGCAGCCGCGAGCAGCGACCCCACCAGACTGTAACGGGCGAACGTCGCAGTGCGGTTTTTGTCCGCCACCACCCGCGACATGAGCGAATGTTCCAGCGGCAAAAACACGCTGACATCGCCACTCGATGGATTGAGCGTGCCGACGAAAGCGATCACCAGCAGCGGCCAGAATTGGCTCACCGTTGCAAACCCGATGCCGGTTGCGACCATCAGCACGGTCGCCGCCAGCAGCAGCGCGCGATGCGGGTAGCGATAGGCATGGAGTCCCACCAGCAGGGTGAGAATGCCCGAGCCGAGCAGCGTGGCGGTGGCGACGATGCCAACTTGCAGCGGGCTGAAACCAAGCTCCAGCAAATAAAGCGGCAACAGCAGGCTGACAAAGCCGTCGCCGAATGCGCGCAGACCCTTGGCGATGAGCAGTCGATTGACGTGGGGACAATTCATGCGCCGCTAGGCTGCGGCATGGCCGACAATTGCCAACTCAGCGCGCCGATGCCGCATAGCTGAAATCGTCGAACGCGGTGACACTGTCGGCCTTGGTCCACACGCCGACCGTGCCCGATCCCGCGATATGCGCGTCGTCGATTTCGATGTAAGCCTTGCCGTCGAGCAGCACGCGAATTTTGCTGCCCTGAAATTCGGCGCGCAGCGTGTGCCACATCCTGCCTGCCACCGGCGCATCGACGTACTTGATGGTTTTGCGGCGACCACTTTCGGTGTAATAGAGCGAGACATTGTTCTCCAGCGCGTTGGCGCGTGCCACGTAGTAATTGTCGCCGTCTTTCCAGCGCCACACCACACCGCCGGCCTGGTCTTCCCTGCCGGTGAGCGGCTTGAATTTCACCTCGACGAAACCATCGCTGATCGATACGCCTTTCCTGACGCACCACGGGTAATCGCCGACGCCGCTTTGCTTCAACACATTCGGGCCGCTTGGTGCGCCGGTATCGGCCTCGACCTTCCAGACCGGTTTGCCACTGCCGGTCACGCCCGCGATCCAGTCGGCCGGCAATGTGCCCGGACGGTCTTTGTCGAAATTGATCGCCTCTGTGGATGCGTGGGCGGCAACTGCCGCCATCGCGGTGCCCAGTATGATATTTTTCATTGCAACCTCCATTGGTGTTGTGAATTCGGCATCGCCAGCCAGGCAATGCCCCGGTTGTTCGCCATGCCGATCAATCGCGGCACTCTTCACGTCCATCAGCGCATCGCTAATGACCTGATCGATCATTGACGTTCCCCCGTTCGCAGTGTGGTCCATTACGCATGTAACAGCGGATATACGATCAGTCCGATGATTGCCGCACCGGCGACGATGATCGGTTCCTGCAGTTTCTTGTATTTCCACAACAGCGCGACCGTCATCAGCGCCAGCATTACAGTAGGCAGATCAACGATCGACCGCTTGGCCAGCACGATGACCGCACCGGTAATCGCGCCGATCGCGGCCGCGGTCACACCATCAACAAAAGCGACGAGGCCGGGAAGCTTGCCGTATTTCTTGAAATACGGCGCCGGCAAAATCGTGAAGAGATAGCAAGGCAGAAACGTGCCCAGTGCCGCCACGCACGCGCCCGGAAAACCGGCGATCAAGTAGCCGATGAAGCCGACCGTGATGACGACCGGACCCGGTGTAATCATCGCCACCGCGACCGCATCGACGAATTGCCGCTCGGTCAGCCATTGATGATCGGTAACGACGCCGCCATACAGGAACGGCACGATGGCAAGCCCGGAGCCGAACACGAAGGCACCGGCCTTGGCGAAGAAAAAACCGATTTGCGTGAGCAGCGACCAGTCGATGCCGCTTGCGATGGAGCTTGCCACCGGTGCCGCGACCGGCAGTTGCGCGGCCAGCACCACATGCGCGCCGCCGTCGCGAAACCATTTTGGCGGGGCGCGCCACAGCCACACCACGATGCCGGCGGCAACAAACAGCCAGGCGATTTCCGTTTCGGTGATCACGGTCATTGCAACCAGCGCGAGATAAATGGCCCATAACAGCTTGTCCTTGCCGATGCTTTTCGTTGTGAGTTTGTACGCGCTCATGGTGATGATGCCGATCACGGCGGCGCCCACGCCGTAGAACACCGCCTGCATCCAGGAGAGGCCACCGAAGCGCAGATACGCCCAGCCGAGTGCGACGACCATCAGGAATGAGGGCAGGACAAAGGTGATGCCGACCAGCGTAGCGCCGGTGACGCGATAGTGCACATAGCCCATGTACATCGCCAATTGCGCGGCCAGCGGACCAGGCATGAGCTGCGCTAACGCCAGGCCTTCCTTGTAGTCGGCATCGGTAATCCATTTCCGGTCATCGACCAAATCGCGATGCATGTAGCCCGCCAGCGCGACCGGACCGCCGAAACCCAGCGAGCCCAGGCGCAGCATGTACAGGACGAGTTGCCAGAGGGAGTAAGGCGGCGCGTCGAGCTGCGGCGGATTTATTTCCTGGGCGGGTTGTGGGTGAATCATGAGGCGGCGTCCATATACTGCCCTGACTGGAATGAGGGAAGAAACAGATTTGGACGGGACGCCGTCTTGGCGGTAAGCCACCGGGGATCTGTCTTTACCCCGATGCATGCATCCTATCGGACTTACATTCGCGCCGCAATACTTCCCTGCACGAGGCGGGACATGTGCGCGTCGGACACGTGATCCTTGGCGTTTTGAATAGCAGGTGGTCGCCGTAGCGCGTCCGACTCATGTCCCTCCGGCGTGTTGAATAGTAGGCTGCAATCGCGTATGGAGTTGAACGGCGGATCGACGTAGCTTAGATCGACCGATTCGTCCGCGATGTGCTCGCGCAGAATTTGCAGGTTATCGCCATCGTAGAATTTTTTCATTTCTTGCGCGAGTGAGGCACGGACTTGGTCACACGTTTGGCAAAGTATTGCACACCGGGCAAGCCTTCGAAATATCAGCGAGCGCACGGGCAAGCCTACTCCTCTTGCATCATCTTCCAATATTGGTACTTCAACGTCGCAAAGCACCCCACGATCATCGCGGCCAGCGCAAAAAACGCACCCACCGCTAGAGTCGATAATCCACTCACGCCCTGGCCAATCGTGCAGCCCATCGCGGTAACGCCACCCGCGCCCATCAGCATCGCGCCGATGATGTGGTTGCGCGTGTCCTCGACGCTGGCGAATCCTTCCCAGCGAAATTTTTTGCTGAGCAGTGAATACGCGAGCGATCCCAAAATCATGCCGAGCGTGGTGGCGATGCCGAAGCTGACGACGAGAGATTTGTCGCTCCACAACATCAACAGCTCCAGACTGTAGCCGTAGGGAGCGACGAAGGTGAGTGATTCAGCGCCACGGCTATTGGTGCCGAAGAACATCATCTCCAGCGTATCGGCGTTTTCGCCAAACCCCAAATGCGCGGTGATGAACCAGC
>JAYVXF010000251.1:0-4152 GCA_043793345.1 Betaproteobacteria bacterium
GATCGATGGGTCGGGATGATCGAAGCTCACGGTGTTGATGGTATTGAAGCGCGCCAGATCGTATTTGTACGGCGCATAGTTGCCGTGCCACGCGACGACATTCAATGGTGAGTGGTCGTATTTACACGCCCACAGCTTGCCGCCGAATTTCGCGACTATGTCGGTAGTTTTCGCGACATCTTCAAACCACGCGACCGGGTACAAAAAATCACGCGCATTCGCGAGACCATTCGCGCCGATCGGCCCCAGCTCCGGCAGTCGCAACGGCGCGCCGTAATTCTCACAAACGTAACCGCGCGCGGCTTCAGTAATCTCGACGCGAAATTTCACGCCGCGTGGAATCACGGCAATCTCGCCGGGCACCACTTCGAGTATGCCAAATTCGGTTTTGAGCGTGAGCATGCCCGTCTGCGGCACGATCAACAACTCGCCATCGGCGTTGTAGAACACCCGCGTCATCGAACGGCTCGCCGCATAGAGATGCACGCCGACACCAAATTGCAAGCGGGCATCGCCATTGGTGGCGATGGTGACGAGGCCATCGAGGAAGTCGCCATCTGCTACGGTCGCCAGCGGATTCCAGCGCAAGCGATTTGGTGAAACCGGTGTCTCAGAGCAGGGTGCGGTGCGCAACAAGTTGTGACTGATCGCGTGATACGGCGAATGCTGCGCAGATGGCCGCAGCCGGTATTGCCATGAACGCAAATTTTCCGCGCGCGGTGCGGTAAAGGCGCTGCCGGAGACCTGTTCCGCGTACAGCCCAAACGCGACCCGCTGCGGCGAGTTTTGCCCTTGTGGCAGCGCGCCGGCAAGCGCTTCGGTCGCGTGCTGGTTGCCAAAGCCGGATTGATATTTGGTGTCAGCCATGTTCAAAGCACCCCGCGCGCAATCTGGTCGGCCTCGATCGCTTCAAACAGCGCGCGGAAATTTCCTTCGCCGAAGCCTTCGTTGCCTTTGCGCTGGATGATCTCGAAAAAAATCGGCCCGATCACGGTGTCGGTAAAAATTTGCAGCAGTTTGTCTTCTTTCGATTCTTTATCGAGACCTTCGCCGTCGATCAGGATTTTGTTTTTTTGCAAACGTGGCAAATCTTCACCGTGGTTTGCCACGCGTTTATTGACCAATGCGTAATAGGCATCCGGCGTGTCGAGGAATTTCACGCCCTTCGCGCGCAGCGCTTCCACCGTTTCGTAAATATTGCTGCAAGCCAGCGCGATATGCTGAATGCCCTCGCCGTTATACGCATCCAGATATTCCTGAATCTGTGATTTTTGATCCGAAGGTTCGTTGATCGGGATGCGAATTTTTCCGCAGGGACTGGTGAGCGCGCGCGAGGTGAGGCCGGTTTTTTTACCCTTGATATCGAAGTAGCGGATTTCGCGAAAATTAAACAGCTTCGCGTAGAACTCGGCCCACGTATCCATGCGGCCGATATAGACGTTGTGCGTGAGGTGATCGACATATTGCAGGCCGACACCTTTTGGATCGGGGTCAACGCCTGCGACGGGCACAAAATCAACGTCATAAATGGTGCGCGGACCATAGCGGTCAATGAGATACAACAGTGAGCCGCCGATGCCCTGAATGGCGGGAATATTCAATTCCATCGGCCCGACCGGGCCATCATAAGCTTTTGCGCCGAGCGACACCGCGCGCTTGAATGCGGCAGCCGCGTCTTTCACGCGGATGCCAAATGCGCAGGCGGAAGGCCCGTGGACGCGCGCGAACGACTGCGCAAAGCTGTCAGGCTCGGCGTTCACCAGAAAGTTGATCCCGCCCTGTTTGTAGAGCGTGACGCGCTTGCTGCGGTGGCGCGCGACGGCGGCAAAGCCCATGCCTTCGAATAGTCGCCCCAGGGCTTCGGTGTCGGGCGCGGTGTATTCGACGAATTCAAAGCCGTCGGTGCCCATCGGGTTTTCAAATAAATCGGCCATTATTTTCTCCTGCAATTCAATCGATATTCGACGATGGACATAAAGCCCTCAGCAATCGCGGCCAGCCGGGCATCGATGATGTAACAAAGTGTGTCACCGCGGGCGGGACGAGCATCAACTACCGCGCTACAATATTCAGCGGGGGAAAGTAAATAGTCCCGTTTGGGAACCTCGGCGCTTCACGACGATCCAAATCTCTGATTGGAACGCAGAATGCCGAATTTTTTGGAGGGTCACCATGAACATCAGTTTACGCGTT
Source organism: Betaproteobacteria bacterium (assembly GCA_043793345.1). Lineage (GTDB taxonomy): Bacteria > Pseudomonadota > Gammaproteobacteria > Burkholderiales > Usitatibacteraceae > UKL13-2. The sequence goes on from JAYVXF010000251.1 coordinate 2,194, forward strand.
TGCAACACATGCAACAATCTTAAAACCATGTCAGCAATTGCCACGATGCTGGTGCTGGCAGGCTGTGCATCGATGAATCTGCCGGAGCGTCAACCGATCGCGCTGGAACAAATTGTCGCGCTGGCCAAGGAAGGCAAGGATGCGGTGTCGATTATTCAGGTGATCAAGGAATCCAGAACGACGTACGACGTGATGGCGTCGCAATACGCGAAGTTGTCGCGCGACGGTGTGCCGGATCAGGTACTCGATTTCATGCAGTTCGGACAACTCATGTCTGCGGAGCGCCAAGGTCGGCGTAATGCGTATAACGATTTGTGGTACTCCAGCGGCGCTGGTTGGGGCTACGGTGGCATCTGGCGGCCGCGAGCCTATTTCGCCTACGTGAATGGCAGACCCCATTCGCGGGTTTGGTAACACTTCACGGCGAGTACGCTACGCTAATTAATCTTGAACTCGCTAAAACTCGGCGCGCCGGGGCGACCCTTTTCCGGTGGCGGCAGGCCGTCTTTGTAGATCGGCTTCATGCCGGAATTACCGATCAGCAGTGACAGGTTGGTTGCCGAATCTGCATTCGCCAAGCCTTCGTCCACGCTGATTTTTTCCTGCTGGATCATTCGGAACAAATCCTGCTCGAACGTCTGTGAGCCCGGCGTTAATGATTTTTCCATTGCGTCCTTGATCTCGCCGACCTTGCCTTCCTGAATCAATTCCGCGATGTTGGTGGTGTTCATCAATACCTCCACCGCAGGCGAGCGTCCACCCTCGAGGTTTTTTATCAGCCGCTGCGAGATGATGCACTTCAAACTCACACTCAAGTCGGCCAGCAGCACCGCGCGTTGGTCGAGCGGGAAAAAATTGATGATGCGATTGAGTGCGTGGTAGCTGTTGTTGGCGTGTAGTGTCGCGAGACACAAATGGCCGGACAGCGAATACATCATCGCCGCTTTCATGGTCTCGACATCGCGAATTTCGCCGACCAGAATACAGTCGGGCGCTTGCCGCATCGCATTGCGCATCGCCTCGCCGAAGGAATGTGTGTCGCTGCCGATTTCGCGCTGATTGACGATGGATTTTTTTGACCTGAAGACAAACTCGATCGGATCCTCGAAGGTGAGGATGTGGCCCTGCTTCATGCCGTTGCGAAAATCCAGCATCGAGGCAAGCGTGGTGGATTTGCCCGAGCCGGTGGCGCCCACGACCAAAATCAGGCCGCGTTTTTCCATCACGACCTGCGCCAGCACCTGCGGTAACGACAGCGAGCGCAAATCCGGAATTTCAAAGGCGATGTAGCGAATCACGGCTGCCACGCTGCCACGCTGCCACATCATGTTGACCCGAAAATTGCCTGCACCGGCGATGCGCAGGGAAAAATTAAGCTCGAAGTCTTTTTCCAGCCGCTCGATTTGATGCGGCTTCAGAATTTCGTAACAAACCTGCTTCGTGTCTTCAGCGCTCATCACCTGCTGATTCACCGGCACGCTATTGCCGTTGATCTTGATATGAATCGGCGCGCCGGCCGAGATGAAAATATCCGAGGCCTGTTTCTCCGCCATCAGCTCAAACAGTCTGGTCAACACCGCCATTATTTGCTCCCTTGCTTGCTGAATCGGTTCCGTTTCGTTAGCTGCGCAGTAATTCGTTAATGCTCGTCTTGGCGCGCGTACCGGCGTCAACCTGCTTCACGATCACCGCGCAATAAAGACTATACCTGCCATCGGCCGAGGGCAAGCTGCCGGACACGACCACCGAGTACGGCGGCACTTTGCCATAGGAAAATTCACCGGTTTCGCGATTGTAGATCTTGGTCGATTGGCCGATGAAAACGCCCATCGAAATTACCGAGCCTTCGCCGACGATGACGCCTTCGACCACTTCAGAGCGCGCACCGACAAAGCAGTTGTCCTCGATGATCGTCGGGTTGGCCTGCAGCGGCTCCAGCACCCCGCCGATGCCCGCGCC
>JAYVXF010000252.1:0-13065 GCA_043793345.1 Betaproteobacteria bacterium
ACTCGGTGCGGCCCGCATCCAGGCATGATCTCCCAGACCGAATTTTTTCGGTAGCAATACCGCCCGCGAACGGGTGATGAACACCAAATGAACCGCCAAGTTTCGACCGACCGACTAGATCGCCTGATCCGATTTTCGTTTGGTTTTTATCATGATCGGCAACTCGCCGAGGTTGATCTGCGGATGCCCCAGCTTCTGCAAAAGTCGGTTCACGTCAAACTCAAGCCGCATCACCTGACCCCGAACCCCCGCCGCCAACGGCTGATGGCGAATGGTCTGAAAGCCGGATAGAACCGCCTTCAGGTCGTGTTGCTGAGCCCGCTCGACCAGCCACGCTTCCCACTCCTTGAAACGTTTGGGTGTCATCCGCCAGGTCCAGGTCGTGTCCTTTTCCTTCCGCGTAATCGCCTTCTCCGCCTGCAGAAATTCGTAGTCCCCAACGGCCAGTCGGGGTAGCGTTCGGGCATCCATGACCTTGCCCGGCAGGTCACTTTCTTTGTCGGCCAGACCCAACTTGCCGGGAGTCGAGAACATCCACCAATCAGTCTTGATGGCGGCCAGATCCAGATAGTCGTGACTGATGCAAAGGATCACCGAGGCCTTGCCGGTTCGCTTTCGGTAGGCCCTGGCCGGTGCGTCGGCACGCAATCCGAAGGCCTGCCACTTGTCGACGAAGGCCGACAGTTTGGTTTTCTGAATATTGTCATGGCAATAAAAAAAGGCATGCGAACCTGCCAAGGCGTCCTGAATGTTTTGCAGGTGCGCGGTCAACGTTGGCGGGATAAAAATTTCTTTTTGCATGAATATTTGTTGCCATAGGATGAGAATATGTTACGTCAATTACCCTATATTTGCAATAGGATTAGAAACACGTCTAATGCTACATTGAACTGGGTTAGAAAATAAATTCAGCAAAACGTCAAAAAACGGCTGATGGCACGACTATATAGGGCAGAACCTCATTCTGCATGACCTCAGACCAGTAGTGCGTGTGGCCGCCAACCATCGAAAATGGGGCGCGCTCACGCCCCCGGTCTGCCGACAGAAAGCGCAGGACATCTCAATCCGGGCCGTGCCCGGACCCCGCCGCCAGCGGGGAAGTCGCATGGCGCCCGATGCTCGTAATGGAGCTCGTCGGGTGCAGAGGGGAGTGAACGGACTAATCGGCTGCCAAGCCAGTAACCCCGTTCATTTATCCTATGTTCCCTGACTTCACGGGGACCGGTGCGAACACGAAACGGGCTCCGGAAATAAATAACCGGAAGCCCTGCCGATAAAAAATCCAAATCGAGTGAGAGTCTCGACCAGGGGACGCGCGCAATCGCGCAACCTGTGCCGGACACGAAGGCTATGTAACTGCATGCCGCAAGGTGTGCCTCGGCCGGACAGACCAAGTGGTCTGGACCGGTCGGGCGAGCGTGCAAGTAATCCCGAGTCGCATCGGGTGAGCTGCAAGCCGCATTGAGAGCTTAAGCGTGTAATTGCCTCCCCTAAAAAGGTTGCATTCCGGAAAGAGCAAGTGCCATCTAGGGCCAACAGTGTCTGGAAGTCACGGAAGCGATATCGAGCACATCACATTAATAAGTAAGTCAGGACCTTCCCGGTTCGGCCGGCTGAAAGGCGGTAAAGCCCGCGTTGTGATGCGATATGGTGAGTGAATGGCGATCTGCTTTAACGAAGGATCGACGGCTAAGTGGTGCGAAATGCAGCCAAGAGTTCACCAGCCTGGCAGCTGGTGGAACGGGGGTTACGACCCTGAAAAACCTCAAGGGTGTATGAGCGGCGGGATTCGCGTTGAAGTCCATGGTCAATCATGGTCGAAGCGTGTCTCGGATGTGACGAAAAATTGAGATGAAGTTGTATAGGGGCCGGCAGCCCCTTCTGTAGTGGAAAGAACCCGGGGCCTGAGAAACCCCGGGTGGATCATGGAGTGGCATCCGATGATCAAGGTCCGCCGGCTGACAAAGCTGGCGATTGTTCAAAAATCGGACGGTGTCCGGTCCGGGTAAATCGAAGGGGTGAGCGCCCCAAGTTTTATCCAATGCAATATCCAATGTGTCATTTAAAACTCTTCCTGGCCGGGTGCCAGGAGGAGTTTTTTCGTCCATACGCTGCGTACAAACTGCGTGACAGGACATTGCGTCAGGACACCCCAAAAATATATTTTCAGAAATCAGTCAAATCCGCGTTTGATCGAGACCATAGATAAGCAGAACCACTCTTTTGGATAGCAGACATAGCCAGAATAGACGACAATTATTCCCGTGAAGCGTAGTGGATATTTGCCCCGCTAGTCGCCTTGCGATCATCTCCAAGGCTGCCGCCTCCGCAGCTACCCATACTGCCCTCTATTGCCGCCGACGCAAAATTGACTTACCTGCGGGAATTCTATTGACCCAGTCCAAGACCCCGCGAACCGTTGCCCATCCTGAGATTACGCCAATTTGAGGTGTGTCAGTCGAAATCGGTAGCCTGGGTCAAAAGCGCATCGACGCCAACATCCAATACCATTATCCTAACCGGCATAAACGGGACGTCGGCTTTACCAGTCCATCCACCTCATTCGAACTCTTGCGCGATCCGCGCTATTAGTCTTTCCCAATAGCTGCCAACCGTCCACTCAAACTTACCAGCCAGCAGCCTCAAGCGTCGCGCGTATCGTGTCCTCTTTCGGGTGGTAGTACCGCATCAGCATCGTCATCGCGCTATGACCCGTCATCGCCATTGCTTGTTTCATGTCCAACCCCGCCTCGACGAGGCGCGTAGCGGCCTCGTGGCGCAGCGTGTGAAAGCTCGCGCCCTTGACATCGGCTTTTTTACAAGCCCTATCAAACTGATACGTTAACGTGTCAGGATGGAAATCAAAGACAATGCCCCCCGCAACCGGACGAGGTAGCGCTCGCAGCAATGCTTCTGCGCGCCGTAGCATGAGCACGGTTCGCAGCTTGCCGTTACGCCCGAGCACGTTTTTAATCTTTCGTTCGCCAAAGTTCACGTCTTCCCACGTCATTTTGCAAATCTCGCCGCGCCGCATCGCCGACAACAATGCGAAATCGACAACTGCACGCATCTGTGCGGACAGGTGCGCCCTGATTCTCTCAAGTTCGGCAGCGGTGAACCGCCGATCACGCGCTTGGCTCCCTGGTGGCTTGCGCACGTTTTTGAGCGGGTTGGCGAGACCATCCATTCCCCACTCGCAAGCCGCGTAAACAAACACCTGCGACAGCAAACTTAATTCGATCCTGACCGTGTTAGAGGCTTTGCCATCGGCAAGGCGTTCACGTTTGTAATTGCTGAAGTCTTGCCCGTAAAGCGAGGCAAGTTTTCTGGCGCACAAGAGTTTGTTAACCGCGAGGAAGGCGCGAATGCGCCTTGCCTCCTGCCTCGCTCCCCGTTTGGTCGGTGTGACCTCGGCAAGATAGCGCTCAAGCGCTTCGTGCAACGACGTGCGGTAGCTATCGTCCTTGCCCTTGAAGTCGCCCGCATCCACTGCCGATTCGAGCCGCGCCCCCCAGCGGCGAGCTTCATCCTTCGTGCCGAATGTGCGCCCAACAGACACACCGTCCTGCCGAACGCGGGCGCGATAGCGCTCGCCGGCCTTGCCTTTGATCTTTGTGATTGTCGCCATATCAGCCACCCCGAAAATTGAGATGACTTCTATAGTCGAGACGAGCGCGCGACCGTAGGCGAACAGAAGCGCGTTTGGCCCGAACGTTCAAGTGTCGTGGACTAAATTGGACTAAACGCAGAAACGAAAAAGCGCCCGCACTCGTGCGGACGCTCGTATAGTCTGGTGGCCAATCCCTGATTCGAACAGGGGACCTGCGGATTATGATTCCGTCGCTCTAACCGGCTGAGCTAATTGGCCATTTACGAAATTTTCCCCGGTATCCCGGAAAAGCCGCGAAGTATGGCCTGATGCACCGTGTTCGTCAAGGCGGATGCAGCCAAAATGTCGCCTTGACGCAGCATATTGCACTGCAACAAAAAGTGGCTTATCCTATGTTCCAAATCAAAGCTGGCGTTGTGACGTGGGAAGCAGCCAATTGCCGTCAGATCGCCTGTTGAGGTGAGCATGAGAATAGAAAAATCCAAATAACCAAGCAACCATCCCCGCGATCAAACCGATCATCTTCCGCCGCGACGCCTTGCGTTCATACTATGCTTTCTGAACATCGAGGCACGTCGCCGCCACTATCCCCATGGATTCCTCTCCCAAAAAACTTAGTGCCTTAACTATCGGTGCCATCGGTGTCGTGTTCGGCGACATCGGTACCAGCCCACTCTATGCGTTGAAAGAGTCGTTCAAACCCGAGCACGGGATTCCGCTCAATGAAGCCACCGTGTTGGGAATATTGTCGCTGATGTTCTGGTCATTGATGACGCTCGTGACGGTCAAGTATTTGGTGTTCATGATGCGGGCAGACAATAAAGGCGAGGGCGGGATTTTAGCGCTGACCGCATTGGCGCAGCGCTGCTACGCATTCAGCTCACGCGCTCGCTGGTGGGTGGGTGCGATTGGCATTTTCGGTGCTGCCATGTTCTTCGGTGATGCCGTGATTACCCCCGCCATGACCGTATTGTCCGCAGTCGAGGGCCTGAAAGTGGTGTCGCCCGCGATGGAGCAGTACATCATGCCGATTGCGATCAGTATTATGGTTGCGCTCTTCGCCATTCAACGCCACGGCACCGCCACCATTGGGAAGTTGTTTGGTCCGACCATGGTTTTTTGGTTTGCCATCATTTTTCTGCTGGGTATTGTTCAGATAGCCAAAAATCCACACGTACTCGCTGCGATCAATCCTTTCTACAGCTTTCAGTTTCTAATTGCGCATAAATTTAGTGCGTTCGTGGTACTAGGCTCCGTCGTGCTGTGCGTAACCGGCGCGGAGGCGCTGTACGCGGACATGGGCCACTTCGGCAGAAAGCCGATCCGCTATGCTTGGTTTGTGCTGGTGTGGCCCGCGCTGCTGGTTAATTATTTTGGTCAAGGCGCGCTGGTCTTGGCAAACGCGGAAGCGATTACCAATCCGTTCTTCCTGATGGCGCCGAATTGGGCGCTGATCCCAATGGTCTGCCTGGCCACCGTGGCCGCAGTTATCGCTTCGCAAGCGGTGATTTCCGGCGCCTACAGCATGTCCAAACAGGCCATCCAGCTAGGCTATCTGCCGCGCTTTGCGATCACCCATACCAACGATAAGCAGGCTGGGCAAATCTACGTGCCTTTTATTAACTGGGTCATGCTGATTACCATCATTGGCCTCATGCTCGCATTCAAAAACTCCGACAATCTCGCCGCAGCCTACGGCATCGCCGTCACCATGACGATGTTGATGGCGACCTTGCTGCTTTATGTCGTCATGAAGCGAATCTGGAAGTGGAACAAATGGCTCGTGTTTGCGCTAACCGCCATTTTGGCCGGCAACGACATCATGTTCATGACTGCGTGCTTGCTGAAATTTGCCGATGGCGGCTGGTTCCCGGTGGCGATGGGCGTCTTGATATTTACCATCATGAGTACCTGGTGGCGCGGTCGCCAGATCGTGCGCAAGCACTCGAACGAAGGTGCGATGCCACTGAAGTTATTCGTCGATTCCATTGCCATGAGTCCGCCGCACAAAGTGCCCGGTACCGGTATTTTCATGACCACCAATTCCGACGGTGTACCCAGCGCGTTACTGCATAACCTGAAACACAACAAAGTGCTCCACGAACGCGTGATCGTCTTGTCGGTCGTGACTGAAGACATTCCATACGTACCCAAAGAAGACTACGTGTGGATCGAAAACATGGATCACGGCTTCTGGAAGATCACCGGGCACTACGGCTTCAAGGAAACGCCCGACATTCCTAAAATGCTCCTCGATTGCAAATTGCAGTCGATGAGTTTTGACATGATGGAAACCAGTTTTTTCGTTAATCGCGAGACGCTCATCGCGACGCCTGGTGGCGGTATGGCGCTGTGGCGGGAGCATTTGTTTGTGTGGATGTCGCATCTCGCGGCGAAGGCATCGGATTACTTTCGGATTCCGTCCAATCGGGTCGTGGAGCTGGGGTCGCAGGTCGAGATTTGAGGATCTATCTCTAGCGCTGGCGCGGCTCTCCACGACAAACAGGCTGAAACGGCGCGCCAATGCTAGACATCGTCTCACGCGATGTCATGGTAGTGGCCTAAATTTATGCGTCACCCGGCTTGAATCAAGTAAGCGTTGAAACCTGTGACAACGTAGTCCAGGTTTGTGTCGCCAAATTTTACACTCAGTAGATTGCTGCAATCGCACAATTTACCCAAACCGTTGATTTGTCGACATTGTCAAAAACGGGCGCGAATCCTGCTATCCCTCTGGTTCTTGCAGATGAGCAATTTATGCTCACATCGAATCGGTCCCGGCAAAGTCCGGGTTTTATCGTATTTCAGGGAGCTGCCATGTCGAATGCTAAGAGCACTATTTTAGGCAAATGTTTGCGATCAGTCGTTTTTGGCGCAGTGCTACTGGGCGCAACGGCTCAAGCCGCGTTCGCCACCGTCATCCTCACCAACAGCCGCGCCGCAATTGGCCCGGGGTTCACCGTTGATTGGGGCGCGCCTGGGCCGGATTTCACCTCGCTCGGCTCGACATTCACACAAGGCCCGGTCACGGTCAGCGGCGCGAGCGACTTTACCGTTTTCAGCGGTTCCACTTTTAACTCGGATTTCCTCGCGACAGACTGGATCTTGTCCTTGTACAACATCGACGCGGGGCCATTAGCGGGCATATTCAGCATAGCCTTTGCCAATGCGGTCAGCTCGGTCGGCGCGCAACTGCAAGCGCTTAATTTTGGTGCCTTCGCCGGTACCATCAGCGCATTCGACGCGTCGAATGGTTTGCTGGGCGCATTCAATGTCGCTGGCAACAACGGCGGCAACGGCAACGGTTCAGCCGTGTTTGCCGGCATCATCAGCGATTCCGCCAACATCAGCCGTATCCAGTTCGCAGGCTTTGGAGATGGTGCAGGCATCAACCAATTGAGCGGCAGTACCGCAAGTGTCCCTGAACCCGGCACCTTGCTGTTGCTGGTCGGGCCGTTGGCATTGTTGGTTGCCACCCGCAGACGCCGCAACCGGGCTTAAATTCAGCGCCGCGTTGTGCGCGTAATGATCGGGTTCTGCGGTGAACGGTGGTCGGGCTGGAGCATGGTGGGTAATGGTTGCGTTGCTTGCCATGCTGTCTGGTGTCGTCACTGCCGGGGTGCCAGATCGCTTGCTTGCACGCGACGCGGTTCGTTATCTTGAGCTAACGGCGGAACAGGTGACCGCATTGACAAGCATTCATGCCGCATGGCTCGAAGATCGCGCCAGCGCGGCGCTTCGCGCGAGCCGCATCGAGGCCGCGCTCAATGTGAAGGTGAAGGCGCGCGATGCGAAAACCGATCCCGCCGTGCGTAGTCAGCAACACGCTGAGCTCGAAACCATCTGTACGCAGTCGCAGACGCGCCGTCAAAAAATGATGGTTGAAGTACGCGCTTTGTTGAAACCGGCGCAGATCACCAAGCTTGCCGCCCTCGAGCAAGCGTTTAACCTGATGCCCATCGTACAATCGGCGCAGAGTGTCAACTTGTTGTCGGCGGCCTTGACGGCACCACCTCCGGGACTGCCGCAGGGCTCGGTCGAGGTTGAGTTTAGCTATGTTCGCAGCAGCATCGTCCCTCTGCCCGGCTGTGTTGCATCGCGCCAGGTGGTGCATCCAGAAGTGGACTTGAACAGGCCTCGGCAAACAGAGTGAGGCGACAATTTTTATGAATAAACAGCTTCGGTAGCAGCGTGTTTGCAGCAATTTTTACGCACCATTTTTGAACTCAATACTTGAAGTCATTTTGGGAGAATGTCATGAAACAAAATAGCTTGATTGTGGGAACAGTGGCGGCCGTCGTATTTGCCGTCACGGGTTGCGTACACACCGATGCGCAGTTGGCTGCGAGGAGTGCTGAAGCAGATGCTGCCAATATCTTGGCATTGACGGATCAGGCGGATCAATCGCGCGTCGCTGATCGAGTTGCGAGCCTGCAAAAAACAATCCTCGCCAAGCTGGCCAAGAAGTCATTGCTCGAACGGCGGCAGATGGTCAGCCAGTGGCAGAATACATGGGGCTCGCGCGACGCGCAGGTGCCATTCGATCAACCGCAGGGCGCGATGACGCATTTTCTGTCCAAGCGTCTGGCATCAGGGCAGACGACACTCGGCCCGACAGATTACGCGGATGCATTGCAGCAAATCCCGCAGATGCCGGTCTATTCGACTTTTGACGGCAGATTCGTCGCACCCGCAAGCCAGCAAACACCGCAGGACGCGCCCGCCAGCGTGGCGGCACCCAGCTTGAACGCCGGTCTTGGCGGCACATGGTCAGCGATGGGTCCCGGCAATATCGGTGGCCGCACGCGGGCAATCCTGATTCACCCGACGACACCGGCGACGATGTGGGCCAGCGGTACGGCAGGCGGCATTTGGAAAACAACAAATGGCGGCACGACCTGGACACCGAAGGCCGACTTGCTCGTGAACATCGCGGTAAATTCGATGATGCTCGATCCACGCAATCCCGATATTTTGTACGCAGGTACCGGCGAGGGCTACTTCAACGGCGACTCGGTGCGTGGCGCGGGCGTACTCAAGTCCGTCGACGGCGGCGAAACATGGAGCCAGCTTGCGAGTACGGCCAATGCTGATTTTTTCTATGTGCAAAAGATCGTGATGTCGAAAGGCTCCAGCCAGCGCATTTATGCAGCAACGCGCACCGGCGTTTTCCGCAGTGTCGATGCAGGCGGCTCGTGGATCAAAGTGCTGGACGGCTCAACGGTCAATGGCTGTATGGATTTGGCCATCCAGACCGATCGCGCGCTGGCGAATGTATTCGCCTCGTGCGGCACGTTCACGCAAGGTGCCATTTATCGGGCGCTCGACACGTCGAGCCCGCAAACCTGGACGTCGGTATTTTCACCACCCGGCATGGGTCGCACCTCACTGGCGCTTGCCCCGTCGAACCAGAGCATCATATACGCCATGGCGGCCAGTAATGTGGCGAATCAATTCCAGAACGGTCTGCTGGGCGTATTCCGCTCAACAACGTCCGGATCGAGCGGTTCCTGGACGACACGGGTCGACAATACCAGCCCCACGAAATTGAATACGCTGCTGATGTCGAACCCGGTCATCGCTGCACTGGCGGACTGCGGCTTCGGTGGTAGTAACCAGTTCTTTAATCAGGGTTGGTACGACAATATCATCGCTGTCGACCCGGTGGATCCAAACATTGTATGGACCGGCGGTATCGATCTATTCCGCTCCAACGACGGTGGCCAGAACTTCGGCCAGGCATCGCATTGGTGGTTCACACGCGGGGTTGATCCAGAGTACGCACACGCCGACAATCACGCCATCGCCTTCCATCCACAGTACAACGGCACCACCAACAAGATGATGTTCAATGGCAGCGACGGCGGCATTTTTGTCACTAGCGACGCGCGCGCGCCGGTGTCGTTCTCGCCGAATCCAATCACGTCCGCCTCGCCCATTTGCGGCAATACCGCTGCTGGCGTGGTCGCGTGGGGAGAAAAGAACAACGGCTATCAGGTCACGCAGTTTTATCACGGTGCCACCTATCCAGACGGCAACACGTTCATCGCCGGCGCACAGGATAACGGCACCATCCGTGGCGTCACCGGTTTACCAAATGCGTGGCAGCCGATTCAGGGTGGCGACGGCGGATATGTGGCGGTAAACCCGTTGAACACCAACATGCTTTGGGCAGAATTTACCGGGCTGTCGCTCCAGCGCAGCATCAACGGCGGTGCGAGCTTTAGCGCGTTCAGCACGGGCATCACCGAAAACCCCGGTAACTTTCTATTCATCGCGCCTTTCGCACAGGACCCATCAAACCCCAGCAACATGTGGATCGGCGGCGCATCACCTTGGCGCAATACCAACGCGACCGGCGCAGGCTCGCCGGCCTGGGTCAGCGCGGGTGCGTTTTTCGGCTCACGCATCGGTGCGTGGGCGGTTGCGCCGCAGTCGAGTGATCGGGTGTACGCGGGCACGGGCACCGGAAGTGCACTCAACAATTGCCGCGTATTCACCACCGGCATCGCAACCACCGCGACGTCAGCGACCGTGTGGAGCTCCAGCAAGGTGCGGCCTGACGCGTGCTTTGTTTCGTGGGTTGCTGCTGACACGGTGACATTGGGCACGGTGTACGCGACGGTCTCGACCTTCAACAGCGGCGCCAGCGTCGGCCACGTGTTCAAGTCCACTGACTTCGGTGCAACCTGGACAAACATCGACGGCACCGGTGCTACCGGCATTCCCGATGTACCAGTGCACACCATCGTAGCCGATCCGAATAACAACCAGACGCTTTATGTCGGCACCGACATCGGTGTATTCATCTCGCTGGACGGCGGCGCAAACTGGGCGCGTGAGAACACCGGCTTTGCCAACGTGATCGTGGAAGCGCTGACGATCAAGAACACTGCACCGCGCTACATTTACGCGTTCACGCACGGTCGTAGCCTGTTCCGCGCGTTGTTGCCTTAAAGCGGCGCTAGCGCTCGACAGAGCCCGCTCTCGACGCTGTCGGGGGCGGGCTTTTTCTTGGTGTGCGTCGAAATGTTGGTTTGCGTAGTGGCCACCCTACGCAGGCAGTGATCCAGCTCATGCCAACATTCGAAAAGCAGCGCGCGATGGTTGCGCATTCGTCGCACATTAGCCGCGCAATCGCCGCACCGTCTGCCGATACGGTCGCAGGCCTGCTGCGAGCAGCGCGATGGCGGCGACGTTTGCGACGGTACCCACGATAAGCATTGACCATTTCAGCGCGAGGTCGTTGGCAAACACATAGTCCGTCACCAGCGCCATCGCAGTTGGCCCCACGCCCAAGCCGATCAAGTTCACAATGAACAAATACACGGCCGCGGTCTGGCCGCGCATCTGGTTGGGGACGATTGCCACGATCGCGGCAGGTGCCGCGCCGAATGGCATACCCAGCGCGAACACCGCAGGCACCATCAGGATCGCTGCAAGCGTGCCGGTGTTGGCGAGCAGATAGACGCCGCTGACGATGGCGACACTGGCAGCGAGAATGCCGACGCGCAGCGCCGCATCGGTTCTGCCCTGCTTAAGCCAGCGATCCGTCAGCCAGCCGCCAAAAACAATACCGGCGCAGCCAAACACCATCACGATCAGCCCGTAAATAATGCCGACCTGCCCCGCTCTCCAATCGAATGTGCGGATGAAAAAACTGGGCACCCAGGCCGCCGTGCCGTAGGAGCAAAACGCGAGCATCGCAAAGCCCAGGTTATGACAAAGGACGGTACGCCGGTTTTGCCAAAGATGCGCCACCACGACGCCGAACGGCACGCTGCTGCCCGCGCCGACACCCTCGCGCGGCGGCTCCTTCACCAGCAAAAATGCCAAGCTGAAAACGATGCCGCTGCCGCCCAGTACAAAAAAAACCATTTGCCACGGGCGAACATCACCGATCAACGGCAACGTCAGCGCGCCTTGCGCAACCGCGAACTGGATCACCAGCCCGCCGAGCAAAAACGCGATGCCCGAGCCTAAATAAATTCCCATCGAATAAACACTGATCGCGGTGGCGCGGCGATCCGGCGGAAAATAATCGGCGATCATCGAATAGGCAGACGGCGAGAGCGTGGCCTCGCCAACGCCGACGCCGATACGAAACAGGAACAACTGCCAGTACGAGCTGGCCAGCCCGCACAGCGCGGTCATGAAGCTCCAGACCACCACGCCCGCCGCGACCAGCCCGCGCCGGTTCCGGCTATCGGCAAGTCGGCCAAGCGGGATGCCGAGAATCGTGTAAAAAATCGCAAACGAAAAACCCATCAACAAACTCATCTGCGTGTCGCTGATACCGAGATCGCGACGAATCGGTCCGACCAGCAAATTCAATATCTGCCGATCCACGAATGAAAACACGTACGCAACCATCAGGATCGCCACCACCAGCCACGGGTAGGCCATTGATTCCGTGTGTCCAGTCCCGGTCGTATTCATGGAAGCCTTCGCCGTCGTGACTTTGAATAAACACTAGCACTGGCGCGCCTTACAGGGCACAAACGCCTGAATGACCGCGCCAAATGGCGATCTGCGACTATTGGGAACTTCTATTAACCTTAAATTTCCGTCATTCCCGCGCAGGCGGGAATCCAATTTCGTTGAGATATCGCGACCTTATGAAAACTTGGATTCCCGCCTACGCGGGAATGACGGGCAAATAGAAGTTCCCTATTTTCTCTTGCTACACATTGGACCGGAAATGCCTCAAGCCATTAAGGATCCAATAAAGGGGGCATGTTGAATGTTTCACCACTTCAGCCCTGTCTGGCCTTCGTCGTCGCCTTATTCCTCATCGGCCAATCGCGGCCTGCCTCGCGGTCTGGCTTCTCTTCTGACACCAGTGGCTTTCTCAATCCTCGCATAGAAGCGCAAATTACCCAGCGGCTGATTCTGGTTTAGTGCCAGCCGAATATCATCAATCGCCGCGTCATCAAGTGGTGCGCGGCACAAAGCGCGGTAAGCAGTCTGTCTCGATTTATCCGAAAGCCCCAGCGCTTGGTATTGGGCATGCGGAGTGATGCGGCGATCGGTAGCACCCAGCGCGTTGCGCCGATAGCTCGTCCAGCGATAGTGCGCCGGATCATCGACCATCGCCGCGCGTACCGGATTGTCCTCAATGTAGCGCTGGCAGGTCAGCAACCAGGTGCTGGCCTGAATGACGGATGATTTATAGCGGCTGTCCCATAAGCTGCCAGTGCGTTGATGGGTGCGGTTGACGTACTGCACGTAGCGCCGCCCCAGCGACATGATGAGCTTCGGTACTGCTTCTGCTTTTTTGGGGGTCAGCAGCAGGTGTACATGATTGCTCATCAGCGCGTAGGCATGAAGCTGGCATTCGTTGTCATCGAGCGCTTCGCCCAGCCAGTGCAGGTAGCTGGTGTAATCGTCTGCGCTAAAAAAGCAGGGCTCGTGGTTGCGCCCGCGCAGCACGATGTGGAGCGGGACACCATTTA
>JAYVXF010000253.1:0-12984 GCA_043793345.1 Betaproteobacteria bacterium
GCCAAACTTCGCCATTATCTGCACGTCGGGGATGTTATCGAAATTGCCCGCCGCATCGGCGCGATCAATGTTGAGCGTGTAGAGAACATTGGGATCGCAATAAAACGAGCCATCGATCCGTGAACGCGGCGCGGAACGTCCGCCGAAGGTAATGGCGGCGACGGTCTTGGTCGGTGTTTCAGGCGACGGGAAGATAAACACATCGGCCAAGTCTGCCGCCGGATCGGCATCGGTGCCGGGTGATTCGGCATGGTCGGCCGACATGACGACTGCACTGACAGCGAGCGCTAACGCCGCCGCCACTCCGCGCGGTGTACCGCGCCATCCAAACTTGGAGGACATTTTTGTTTCTCCTTTTTAAGTGGGATTTTTGGTCGGCATGCCGCAAAAAAAAGGCCTCTGGCGCAAGCCGTACACAATCCTACTCTACCTCAAAAATATTCGTTGGCTATCCCCCAATCGCGGCATCCGCCGGTTTCATCCTTTGCGAAAACCCGACATCGCTTGCGCTGCGAAAGCATCTCCGCACCACCCCCGCGCGATATAATTTTTTTGATCGCCGCAGTTGCGCGCAACCACGCGCCGTGCTGCCAGTTATCCGCCATATCCTTTCATGATCAGTGGTTCTTCCTGTACACCTTAACTTCCGGCAGTGGATCATCCGGATACGTCTTGTGATACGCCGGCGATATGTATGGTGTGTAGGTTTTGATGACGTGGTATTGGCTTTCGAGGATCTTGCGGTCGCCCGCACCAGCCGGAAATCCAGTCACGACGATCTCCGGCGGCCTGGATTTCCAGGTATTTCCGTTGAAACGCTGATATCGCAGCGAGTTGTCGTTGAACAGCCCCTCCGCCCCTTTCGTCGCGATCGTAGAACTGCCGTCAAGCAAGACGCCCAGGTCTCGTGAGATATCCCTGCTGGTGTAATGCGGATCCAGGTAGGCGGGAACCAGTCGAATCATCGCCGCCGCGAAGTAACCCAATGCGTAGATGGTGACGAGGCGCGGTACGGCCACCCAAGACGCACGTCTCGCAGACGTAACGGCCAAGGAAGCCATCGCTGCGAATATGACAATACCCGCATAGAGCGAGCGCGATATTTCGCCGCCAAGCCTTGGCCACAGCGTCGCATCTTCAAAGACGGCGGACAGGAGCATCCACAATGCCGCTTGCATTATTGGAAACACGATCAGGAAATTGAGTGCGCCATCGCGGCTCGCGACTTGACGAGCGACGAAAGTAGTTGCAACCGCTGCCAGAGCAGCGCAGGCGAGCTGGATACGAAGCGGTTCGGGATTGATACCGCCAAGGGCCATTGCCGAGGCCAACAGTGGTGCAATAAATACCGCCGTTGGCAAAACAAAAACGGCCAGCCGCAGAAGCCGGACGCGGTCTTTCCGCTGAAGCGCCGTCAGCACCTGCTGAATCCCAACCTTCTGTAGCAGGCTCATGCCAACGGTGATGTTGATCGCCATGGGCAGCACGATGTGCACCATGTAACGGCTCGGAAAATAGTCCATCACCAGCATCAGGGCAAGGTAAGCCACGATCCAGGTTGTCGATGTCACCAGGTAGCGTCGGGAGAGCACATCGACTTGTTTGAGATCCGCAGCGATCCATCCCAACCACGAAAGCCATAGCCCCAGTGCCAAAAAATTCAGCGCCGGGGCCAGTGAGTCTTTAAATGGAAAACTGAGGATGTGATAAAGGTCGGCGAATCGGAGGAACCGCAGCACCGTTGCCAAATAAGTTGCCCCGGATAACTCATCGAATACATGCTGTGACTTTGGGGCGCAGCACCCGATCCAGACAGCACCGGCGAGTAACACCGGTGCAGCAAGGCCACCCCAGAACCAGAGAAAGAGCGGCCATCTTCGCGTTTTATTTGTGGATTCATCTGGCGCAGCGGGCATGAACAAAAGTATCAGCGAAAATATGCCCACAGAAAATACGACGGTGCCTTTCATCCCCACGGCGAACAACATGAATGCGCCGAGCAGCGCCATTCGCCGAGGCGAAGGTTCTCGCGAGACCAAGACAAAATACGCCAGCGCCTGAAAAAGTATAACCACCATCTCCGGCACAGCGACGCGACTCATCACGACAAAATCCACCTGCACGGCGAGCAGTATCACGCCGATGAGGAGAGCCAAAGGTGTCGATGTGTGGCGCAGATTTTTCCAGAAAAGTAGCAGCAGCGCGCTGCCGCAGAAGGCCGTGAAAATGCGCGTGGAGAGGCGGCTGAAGCCGATGAGATCGAAGATGACATAGTTGACGAGCTGAAAAAGCGGCGCGAGGATCAGGTGCAGGTCGTAAACCGCGTCTCTGGAGATGGTATGAAACAGATAAAAATCGCGCGCTTGATAGACCCAGCGGCCTTCATCGATGATGTAGCCGATCCAATCGTCATATTGCGGATCGGCGTCGAGGTATAGCGCGCGGAGCACGACGCCGATGGCCAGCACGATGAACGTGAGATAACCCAGCGCTTTTACACGATTAGGCATATACGCCCTGGATTGCACCGGCATACCTCCATCAGACACTATCGGTCCCTTACCCGGCGGAAACCGGCAACCTGAGCGGCCAAAACACCAACCACCACGATTGTAAACAGCAAGACGAATCCCGGATTCCTTTTTTCAAGAATTTGGTACACCCAGCCATGCATGAATACGAGTACGGCAGCGGCGTAATTCCAGCGTTGCAGAAATTTCCAGCGCTTTGCACCGAGCGCGCGCAGCGACGCATTGTTGGAAAGGCATAGCAGCATGACCAGTATGACGGTCGCAATCAAACCCGCGTAATTAGTCAGCCCGAAGGGATCGAGTCGAACGGGGAAGATTGAATGGGCGTCGGCCGGTGGGAAAAAATACAGCCAGAATCTTCCGCCCATATGTACTTGCAGCCCGGCGATCACGTGGACTAGGGCGAGGATACCCGCCCATATGCCGATATCCCGCCGCCAGTAGCCTGAAACCGGGTTTGCATGATTTCGAAGTACATTCCACGGCCCGATCATCAGTGATATCGCCAGCAGAAAAAGCGAGCCATAGGCAGTCGCCATACTGATTTGGTAAACCGCTTGATTCGAGTAAAGAAACTGGAGAAATCCCGCCACTAAAACACAGCTCGCCAATGCAAGTAGCAGATGACGGGTAATCCGCTGTGTCGAGCGGCCGCTGTTTTTGTTCATTGAGTAAATCCGATTTTTTCGCTTGCGTCGTCAACAGCCGGATTCTTTCGGCGACCAAACTGCAAGCCATCGATGAGCTCCATGTAACCTTCCAGATGTCGCTCCTGAGTCCACCGCTCCTCAAACGTGTGGCGTCCCGCTTCACCCATGCGATTTCTCAACGCAGGGTCATCCAGTAATGTTTGCAATGCGATACCCAGTTCCTGTTCGTTGCGAAATATCATGCCGCCGCCACTGGCATCAATCAATTCGGGCAGCGCGCCCAGATCATGGACAATCGCTGGCGTACCCTGACTGAATGATTCGATAACGACGAGGCCAAACGTTTCGTAGGTGAGCGACGGGACGACAGTTGCGATGGCGTGCGCATAGGCCGCTTTCAACATTTCGCCTTGGCGCCATCCGGCGAAATGGACATGTGGCGAGCTGCCCGCAAGGGCGCGCAATGCCGGCTCCTCGTTGCCTTGTCCGATGATCAAAAGATCGGCTGCGCTTTGCTTTAAAAAATGCAGAATAAGTTTATGCGCGCCCTTCAATTTCTCTAGTCGTCCGACGAACAAAAAATAAGGTCGCTCAGGCAACAGTGCCTCGGCGCGCCTCATACTCGACCGCTCGGCCCAAGTCGCATCCAAGCCGTGTGGAAGATAAGCCATCGGTCGGTCGATGCCTGCTTCAATGTGGCGCTGGCGTGTAAAACGACTGGGCGCAATGAAGCTGTCCACATGCTTCAAACTGCGTTGCAACAAACCACTGTAACGCCACAATTGCGGCGGGCGGCCATGCGCGACGGTACACGCAAAGCAGCTCGGCTTGACGCAGGGTTCGCGATTGAATTTATAAAGCACGTGCGTGGGACACACCAGCCAATGTTCATGTAGCGTGTAGAGCTTGAGCGCATCCCCGTAGGCAAGAATAGCCGGGCCGCCAACCAGCGAAATATTGTGAAAGTGAATGACATCGAAGCGTCCATCAGCCAGCAAGACGCGCAATTGTTGCGCCTTGAAATTCGGTCGACCGGTGAAGTAGGTGGCGAGCGGTGAAAGCGTGCCTACGCTGCTGTGCAGGCTTCGCAAGGTGACATTGGGGTGATTGTCCCAGCCAGCGGGTAGTGCCTGGCCGCCGACCGCGCGATAGCTGTCGAGGCAATGAATCACCTCGACCGTGTGACCCGCAGCGGCAAGACAATTGCTGAGCCGCCAGACGAACACGCCATCGCCACCGAAAGCATGCGGCGGATAAAAAGTGGTGATCATGCAAAAATTCAACGCGCGACCTCGCGCAATAGCATGGAGAATTCCGCAGCGGATCTCTGCCAGGAAAATTCACCAGAATGTTTTAGTGCGGCGCTCGCCATACGCTGACGCCGCGTGGGGTCGGCCAAAATAGCGTCGAGCGCGGCGGTGAGCGCATCCACGTCGCGTGGTGGAAAGGCTACTACCGCGTCTCTAAGCAACGCCGCCGCCGGCCCCACCTCACTTACCACCGAGGGCGTACCGCAGGCAGCCGCCTCAAACGCGGGTAAACCGAAGCCTTCTTCCAAAGACGGCATGACCAACAGCTCTGCGCGATTCAACAATTCGACCAAGCTTGGGTCATCAATGTAGCCAGTGAAGCAGACGCGATCCAATAAATTATTTTGCTCGACTTGTCGCTTCAGCTCAGCGTAGGCGGAAAAAAACACGTCGCCCGAATAATCACCCACCAGCAGCAGGCGCAGTGTGGGAAAACGCGGTGCAATACGGCGAAAAGCCTCAATCAAAACACGCAAATTTTTGTGCGGACTCAGGCCGCCCACGTAAACCAGATAGCGCAGGCCCGGCGTGAGCGCATGACCGGGCAGGAGTTCGGAGGGATCGCGCGCCTGCGGCAGGACGCGAAACAACGGGTCGTGCGCTTCGAGAATTACCCGCAGTTTGCGATCCGGCAGCCCGAACTGTTCGTGGATACCAACTTTCGCATGCTCCGACACGGTGAGTATCATGCGTGCCTGACGATGCGCAATGGCCAGCTTGGCGCCCCAGAAAAATTTCGCGCGCCAGTTGGGGAAAATCATTCCCGGATGACGCTCGGCGATCACATCATGAATCGCTACGATGGTCGGCACCGGGCGAATCAGCGGGAAGTAGGTATAAACCGACGGGAAGAAAAAGGCGTCCAGCCGATGCCCCGCCACCGCCCTCGACATGCGCAGCAAATCGACGACGGTGCGACGTCCGGCAGCAGACGCGGCCTTGCCGGGTGCCTCGCCCAACGCAACCACCACCGGTTTAAAGCCCGGTGGCAGGTCATTCGCAGCGGCACTTTCCGCGTCCATGAACATCAGGTATTCGTTACCGTCGTCGCGCGCGGCCAAGGCAGACAACAAGTTGCGCGTGTACCGGCCGTAACCGCGCCAGTTAGACCAACAGCCGCCGTCAATACCGATGCGTAGTCCCATGAATTTTCCTATTTGCGCGCAGTGATTTGAAACATCAGCCACGGCCAAGCAGTCGAAAAGCGCCGCGCAAAATTTGGTGCGAGAACGGTATCGGATGCGTTGTTTCCACCTGTCCCGCTGCGCGGAACGCGGCGGTATAGGCATCGTAGGCTTCGATCAGTGCCTGCGCGTTGCTGCGGGTCGCATGCCAACTCAAACCACGTTGCGCGCGACCGATATCCGCGACGCCGTCTTGGCAGTAAGTGCTGAAGTAATGCCATTCAGATAGCGGCGTGATGCCCGCCAACTCGATACCGCGCAGCGCAATTTTCGCCAGTGTTGACGGCACATGACTTAGTCTTGCGCCGCTTCGGGCGTGGTCGATCAAAGCCTGGAGGTCTTGCCGCACCGTGCCGAATTCTTCTGCGCCGAAGTGGAATACGCCGCTTTCCTGAGTGTCCTCAAGAAGCCGCACGCCTTCGGCCATGTCGCGGATATCGAGGAGTTGGTAGTGATTTGTACCCGCGCCCAAAACCGGTACCGCATCACCTCGTCGGATCGCATCGAACATCATGGCGAACGCGCCTACCTTGCCGGGTCCTAGAAACGTTTTTGGACGCACGGCTGCAATCGATGGGCCTGACTGCTGCATAAGCCAAGTCTCGGCTTCCGTCCGACATGCCCGGTAATCGTCAAGCCGCGACAATCCTGAGCCGGACAGGAAAGGATGTCGTCGCGATGGTCTTTCGACGATGGTCGAAGAAATCAACACGAAGCGCCGCGCTCCCGCGTCGCGGGCTGCCTCATAGACCATGCGCGTACCATCCACGTTCACGGTGCGCAATGTTTGCGGAGCCTGGCGGGGCGAGGCAAAGGCCGCATGCACCACACTTTCGACACCTCGCGTGGCACGTTTCACCGTATCGATATCGCAAACGCCACCCTGTACATAGTCTACTTCGTTCGCCCAAGTCGGCGGCGGCGCAATATCGAGTACGCGCACGGCCTTGCCGGAATCGAGAAACGCCCTCGCTATATGCGCGCCCAAAAAACCTGCGCCGCCAGTGATGAGGATTGTTGGTGCTGACATGTGGGGAATGATCAGCGAACGCGGGCGAGCGCGCCACCGTCGCCAAACCAATAGCCCGCGATCTCGCCGACCGACCAGGAAACGGCGAACACGGCGAGTAGGGGCAGAGACCGAAGCAATTCGAATTGGTAACGCCCCGATTTCAACACCTGTGAAATAACGCGCCAGTAAATCACGGGAGGCAAAACAAAGGAGGCAAAACCATATGCCATGCGCTTGCCCAATGGCGCATCCATCACCCGTATTGCAGCATAGGAACGAGAGTAAAAATAGCGCTGCGAGACGTATTCGCCCACGCTGTAGTGTTTCTTGTGTTCAACTTGTATAGCGGGGTCACTAATGAGTGCGATGCCCCCCCTTCTAAAGGCGTCGTGCAATACGTTCTCCCAGCGCCCCAGGCGCAGCGTATCGCAAAATTGGCGCAACAGGGATTTGCGGTACGTGACGTTGTTGCCCGTGACCCAGGGCGCCGGCCCGCAGGGGGGTGGGGTCAAGCAATGACCGTATTCACACAAGAAGGCCGCCCAATCCACGATGCTCCCGGTCGCACCGTTATCGACCGAACCCCCAACAACTTGTGCGCCTGCTGAATGAGCTGCCAACATGCGTTGCGCCCAGTCACACGGCACGATGACATGATCTTCGATTACGCCGATGATTTCCGCTTGAGCGACCTCGAACGCCATGGCGCGCATTTGTGGGATCGTGACCTTCGACGAAACACCGATGACGGTCGCCTTTGGAAATGAATGCCGAAGCGCCGTGCGCACGCTTTCCCCCACACGTTCCACGACCAACACTTCCAGCGTGACCCCGCCGATCTGGGCAAAGACCGCATTGAGCGCCCCTTCCAAATCCGCCCAGCCGTTTACCGACGGAATCACGACCGATAAATCGGGTGGATGCTTGTTGCTCATGCTTTTCCATCTTGGTACTGGGTATTCTCCGACGAACGTGAGAGCAGACGGCGCGCAGTGCGTAGTTTGGCGCGCATGCCAACGAAGGCTCTTGTGCGCATCGTGAACAGATTGCTGAGATCTGGCTTGTTGCGCCAGTAGTACATATCGAGACGCTCCAACTCCAGCATATTGCTCAGAGGTTCGGCATAACCCAGATTCACGCCGCACGCGACGCGAAAATGCCGCAGTGCCATTGCGCGAGTGGCTTCGTCGCATGCACCATACGGGTAGGCAAACGTTTCAATCGGTTCACCCAACGCGGTTTCGATGGCTCGTTTGCTTTCGACCATTTCCGCTTCCGCGTCGGTGACCGGTAATTGCGTCAGAACAGGATGGCTTTGGCTATGGGCTCCAAATCGCGTACCCGCGACGTGAAGCGCCTTTATTTCGTCCCAACCCAGCAATGGTTGACGCGCTACACCGACCGGTTGGGTGAGCCATCCGTTGTCACGACCGCAGTGAGCCGTTACCAAAAATACCGTCGCCGGAAACTTGTAATGTGCCAGTACCGACGCCGCATGCTCGCGAAAATTGCGAAAACCATCATCAAACGTGATGGCCACCGCCGCCTGACCCGCGTCGAGCAGGCGTGGAACCTCATCCAGAGCCACTACACGCGTACCCGTTCGCGCAAGGCTTTTCATTTGTGCCGCAAACACGTGCGGTGCCACCGATATGACAGAGCCGCTTTCGTCCAGCGAGTGATAGGTAAGAATCGCCACACTCATCGCATCGACCCTCTCGCGTAACCCATCGCCTCACCGCAAGCCCAGGCGAAAAAAAATGCCGCCACCAATGGAAATGCCGCAATGAATTTTGCTTGGTGGCGACCTTTGCCCAGCACGCGACGAGCCGTGCGCTGCAGCAGAACGAACGGTATCAACGGCGAGGCAATCAACATCAATACTCGCGTGGCGGGTGACAAGGTTGAAGCGCGCCAGGAACCGTACTTTTGACCGTGAAGAAATCGCTGCTTCATGAATTCTGGAAAATTGTAGGAGTGGCGATGGCGAACCAGCATTGCCGGCGCAACCCTCAACGCCTGGCCCTCCTGCGCCAATGCGCGGTGCAATTGTGGCTCCCAGAAACCGTCACGCCACTGCGCTTCGTGCCGGAACAGGGACACCCGCTTATACGAGGCATTGTCGGCCGCGATGTCATCCACTTCGCCGGCAACCATCGGCGGCATGAAACGGTTGTACCGACAGAAACACACGGCCCAATCGACAACGCCGCTTTTGGTGTCCCCGTCGATTGCGCCACCGACGCCGGCTGCGGTTTCAATATGTGCATCCAGCACCTGTTTGATCCAGTCGCTTGCCGGTATGCAGTGCGCCGTTGTCAGGGCAACGATCTTTCCTTTGCTTTGCCGTATCCCTGCAGACCACAATTCGTTTATCAGTGCGTCGCGAGGCCGCGTCATCATCTGCACCTGCGGAAAATTGTTTCGCACGATGTCGGCACTGCCATCGTCGGAATTGTCCACGACAATCAATTCGATTCCCGCATCGGCCTGCTGTACCAGGCAACCAAGACAGTCGCGGATACTGGCGGATGCGTTGCAACTGGCGACGATGATGGACAACGCTACGTTCACGACGCAAATGTTGCAATGTTGACGGTTTCACCGCGTCGCGCGGATTCGTATCCGCCGAAGACGGTGCGCGTAAGCTGGCGTGCATGATTCAAGGCGTCGAATGAGGCGCGTCCGGCGCGGATTTCGGAAATCAATGCTTTCAGCACTCTGGCCGTGGCCATCGGACGCGCCTCAACTTTGTCGCACGCCAGTAGCCGGGAACGACCACCCTGCTCTACCCGCGCCTCGCCACCCTTGACGAAACTGGTGCGAAATACCGGGCGCCCCACCTCTCCGGACCACTCCACCGTCGCCCTTGCAACGCCACCGAATGATAGTCTTAGCGACGCTTCCTCGCAGTCAATGCGCATTTCCAGATAACGTCGCGGTGCACGACTGACCCGATTCAACATCAGCGTGGCCAGACACTCGCCAGGATAGCGTAGTGTTGCCTGTACCAGCACGTCTGCGTCGGTATCCTTGCGCACCTTGGGAATGTGCGCCGTTATTGTCTGCGCATGGCCATCGAAAAAATAGGAAAACAGATCCAGCGTATGGCTCCCGAATTCATTCAATGTCGATTGAACGAGTGTCGAGCGCCAGTTTGTTTCCTTGTAGGGCGGATAGAACATTTGCTGCCAGGCTTGAATCAAAAACGGGCGACCGAAATCACCGCGCGTCAGTGCCTGCTTGGTTTTCATGTAGGTATCGAGATAGCGATACTCGTGATTCACGGCCACGATGCGGCCAGCCTTTTTGGCTGCATTTACTACGTCATCCGCTTCATCGATCCGGGTGACGAAGGGTTTTTCGCACAAAACATGCGCCCCGAATTTCAAAGCGAGCAAACACATGTCACGGTGCGTGTCCGGCGGCGTGGCAATGATCACCAGCTCCGGAGTTTCGCGTTCAAGCATGGTCAATGCATCCGCGTAAGTGATAGGCACGCCTTGCTGCTCGGCCCACCGGCGACGTTCCGGGCGGGGGTCGCAGGCGGCGACCAGATCCAGCTCAGGTAGGGCCGCGCATGCGCGCAAGTGGATGTCTTCAACGACCAGACCCAGCCCGAAAAGCGCAGTGCGCATCCTGCTCATCAGATAATCTCCGTGCGATTTTGTGTATTGAACCAGAAATATCGAAACATAAAATGGCGTCTTGATTCCGCATGGCAGCGTTGCTCGTCGTTACCATCGTCCCCGCTATGTCGCCTTCCCGCGCCTGCCCTGAAAAAAACCATTCCTTTTATTGAGTTCCGCTATGTCTGATTCACGAAACCAACCCAAGGCGAAGGGATTAATTTGTGCTGGGTTTTCTAGCATGCAGCAGTAGCACGCCAACCGGATAGACGAGCTCGCCGCCGCGCGTCAAGACCTGATCGCAGGATGACATAAATGCCTCCCGCAAAGTATTAACCTGACCCCGGGAAGCTTCGTTAATTCGTTTTCTGGCCAAGCTCGAAAAAGTTCGCTGCAACTCCCAAAATTCTTCAGCTGATTTGATCGGGTGATTGTATCCAATCCATTCGGAAACAATATCTGCAAAGCCTGCCTGTCGTGCAAGCGACTGCACGGGGTCGGCTCGTCCGTGGCTATGACCCGCCAACGCCGATTGTTCATCGGCATGGTTCGTGGGAAGATATTTTTCGACCATCGCGTCGAGAAATGCCGGCGCGACAAGTTCCTGTCCCATGCGACGACGCAACAACTTGGGCAGCATTTGCATGGCGTGAATCAGACCAACGGGTGTCGCCATGGAGGGGCGACTGCCCAATGCCAGGACAAGTTGGCTACCGGGCTTGAGCACGCGCAGCATTTCGCGCAATGCGGCCACCGGGCTGGGGAAATGCAACAGCGCAAACAAGGACAGCACCGAATCGAATGTGGCGTCTTCAAATTGCAACGCTTCGGCATCCATGCTTCGCCAGGTAATTCGCGATCCCGCGCCATCCAACGAGGCAAGGCGCTCTGCGGTAGCCAACATGCCTGCCGACAAGTCGATCGCCGTCACGCGACCCACTGCGCCCAGTTGTCGCGCGGCCTCCAGCGCGACGATACCTGTGCCTGTGCCAACATCGAGCACATGGTCGGTCGGTTTGAGCGCGGCCATATTTACCATGCGCTCGGCGATGGGTTGGGAGAATCGCGCCGTAAATCGGGCAAAGCTCTCGCTTACCGCATCGTAACTTCCGGCGTCGCGTTGCTTGAATACATCGGAAGCTTGGACAATGTTGTTCATCGGTCTCGGCTCAAAAATGGTCGTCCAGGAAACACAGCGAGCAACAATGGGCAAGGGTCAGTGGCAGGCATCTACGCTTTAACCAACAACATGACGCAAAACCCAAGTTTGCCCGAGTCGCGGTCGCGAGGATGACTTATTCAACCAAGGCGTGCAACTCACGCCTTCGCGCGCAACGTTTTTTTGTCCACCACCCAGTTGTAGATACGCGCATAAGTATAGCCAAGGCAGTAGCCGAGGACGAAACCGTACACCAGCCCGATGAAGCTGCCGCCCCAGGTGACGCTGTATCCGATGAAATACTGTCCCAGTAGTGCCAAATGCGGCCCGACCGTCTCGCCGCCCTTGAGTACCAGCCAGATCGTGACAATAAACAATCCCACGCCGACGAACAAGCCGGTGCTAACGCCTTGAACCACCGCGTTCAGATACAACAAACGGGTTTGAATAATCGTATTTTCGTTTTCGCTCGTCATAGGCTCTATCCTGTCTTGGTTACCGGCTGTCATGGTTTTGTTCCCGTTAAGTGAGTTGACCTGTTTGTCCGAACAGTAAGCCCGCCGCTGTAAACGGACAACTTCCGTAGTTTGGCCGCCCACATGAACATCTTGGTGGTGAAGTAAGCCTCATCGGATGCACTGCCGTCAAGTGAGGAATGTAGCCTACAACGACTGTAAAAGCGTCGGGCGTGTCCGATCAAATCCGCAGCCCGCCCATTTCATTCACGTCCAGCGGACGCCACTATACCCCGTGCCGAATAACGAGCCGATCGCTTCGCCAGCGGACCATGCGCCGAGCAAGAGCAACAAGGCCGGCAGTGCGCCCCACATTTCGGTCGTTTTCCCGCCCGCAGCGGCTCCGCGGGCGATCCGGCTCAACAGGACGGCGGGCACTGCAGGCGCAAGCGCACAGCGGGCGAAGCGTGGAAACAAGCCCTGATCCTGGACGCGTCCACTTCCGAAAAGACGACCGTGCTGATATTGTGCACTTATCGCGTTCGCCAGTGAGCGTTTGTTTTCGTCGAACATCAACGCGCCCGGTAGGTGCCAGAAGCGGTCGCCGCGAGCCCGCAGCCGCGCGTGCACCTGCACCTCGAACAAGCCCTCGGCATCAGGTGGCAGGGCACCACGAAGGCGATCGGCGTCATAGGCGACGTTGATGGACGGCAGGTCGGCAACCTCGCCTTCCGGCTCGCGCCGAAAAAAGCGACCATACTCCGCAAAGGTGAGAGCCCAATCTGCGGCGCTACCGGCACGACGCGTGATCGGGCCGCCTAGTACCGATGCATTCACGCGTTCGCGCGCATTGAGCAACGTCTCGGCCCACCCTCCGGCGGGTGCGCAGAAGTCCTCGGTCAGCGCGATGAGTGGCGCGGTCGCGGCGCGCACGCCAGCGAGTCGCATTGCCGGCACGGTCGACCCTGGAGCGCACTGAACGATGCGCGTGCCCGGCTCCCGTACTTGTGCGTCGGGTCGCGCCGTCGCGAGCAATAGCTCGACAACACCAGTT
>JAYVXF010000254.1:0-4066 GCA_043793345.1 Betaproteobacteria bacterium
AAGTTTTTTTATTTCCTCGATCGTCCGGCCCGGAACCACTAGATTGTGCGAGTGCATCATCGTCTCGAGCACAACGGTATCGCCGGAGTCAATGGTGAGTACAGGAGCCTGCGCGTTGTCGAACCAACCCCATTGTGTGGTTTCCAGCGTGGCCGGCAGCAGGTGCACTTTCCCCGGCAGGTGGCTGGCAGTGGTCAGCGATTGAGCGGCGCCGCCGGTGGCGGCAAGGGCGAGCATGCCGCAGACGGTAATTTGTCGCATTTTCATAGAGAGCCTCCATTGGTTGAACCGGATAATTTTACTCCCAATATGGCTTCAAGCGCCTCTGTCGCATTAAGCGTTCTACGAGTCGTTTTGGGCGTTTCGTGGAATTGGCGGAGCTGGTTAATACGCTTGGTTGCCGCGCCTCCGTCCTTGATCAATATTGAATCGGCAGGGATCTGCGTTCGATGGGGAGTGGGTAAAAAAAGAATGCTTGTTTTAAGCGCCGGGAGGGGGCGAAGCACACGATTGTGTGACGCGAACGCAACCCCGGTGTAACCCGAAGGAAAATAAAAAAGGGCTAGCCGAAGCTAACCCTTTCACGATACTGGTAGGCCGTGCGGGATTCGAACCTGCGACCAACGGATTAAAAGAATCAACGCTGAAAAAGTTTCTTTAATTAATCAGACTCTTGCAATACGCGCCAATAATCATTCAAAGCTACGTGAAGTATGGCGAGGGTTTCGCCAGAATCTCAAGTCGTTACGACCCAGCTACGTAAGTCGTTGGCAAGGAGCCTTACGAGCGACCGCGATGGAGAACACGTGGACAATCGGAGAATATGTCGAGGCAACTCAATTCTTGCCAAACTAAATTTGACTCTGCGTCCCCGCCATTGCTGGTTTCAAGGCGGGCACTTTGTGCCGCGAATCGAGGTAAGGCGACTGAGCGGCATTGAGCCGATAGCATAACCTGGCAGGGTGGAATTCCAACTGAGCGTGCCGTTGTTGCAATCGGTGAACGCCAGCGTGATAGATCCCCAAGACGTAGATTGCACATCCGAGGGCTTGAACAACGGCGGAAACCTGGCACCGGTTTTCATTGTCGCCTGCAGCGTCACGCTCGCCTTTGTCGAGTCGTAGGTGCCTTGCGCATAGATCCAGTTCTGACCACCGTCTGATCCGAAGACAAACCAGACCGCAATCGCAGTGTTGTTCTGATCGGTAAATTCCAACTGAATACCCTGCCCGCTGCGTGCCGGATCGTACCAGTTCCCGCTCATGTGTCCGTCCACCGACGTCGAGGACTGCGTGACTGCGAAGTATGCAAACGGCGAGGTCTCACCGCCCAACGCGGCACGATTTTTTTGGCTGCGCAAACTAAAGACCCACGCCTCGATCTGATACGTCCCCAACGTTGTGCCGCCGGTGTAGACACCACTTCTCGCTACACCGTTCGCATCAGTCTCGGCCAGAAAATATTGGAGGCCGTTGTCGAATAGCCCATACGCACTTCGCGGCAAGAAACTGCACGACTGAATGGGTGGGCACAGCGGTATGCTAACGTTAAAGTCGATGGTAAGACCGGCCATGGGCAATCCCTTCGAATCGGTCAACCGCACGGCCATGCCCGCTTGCGTGATGCCGGATGGGCGTAGCGTGAAATTCTCGTCATCGACAATCGCGATGGTCAAATTTGGATTGCGATTGAACACCGTCGCGCGCGCGTCCTTTACTGTGCAAACAGCGAGCAGGCAGAACAGCAAAATGCGAAAACAGTACATAGTCGACTCCTGTTGGCGCTTACCGATTCAAATTATACGCCGCTAACGGTCTGGCCGAACGCGATGGGTGAGAACGCACACTATGGCTTGCTGCATTTGCTTTAGGAGGTTCAAGTTGAATAACTGCTCTTCGCCGGTACAAAAATTCTATTGGGTCAGCGTGAATTGTTTTTCACTAACCAATTTCCACGATCAAGTCTCCACGCTCCAGCAAGGTAATCGCGTCACGCAATTTCCTCTGTAGCAAAGCCTGTCACGCTGCATTACTCATATTTCCGCAGTTAAGGGAAAGCAATTTTGGTGGCGAGCCGAGGCGCATAACCATTTCGATGAAGTCACTGTCTTTGCTCATCAGAATGGCATTCGCATCGCGTGCGGCAGTGAAAATCATTTCATCGCTAGCATCACGGAGACCTAAATCCCGGATCGCCACCGCCTCAACTGCAATTTCCATTTTGATCCACGCGGCAAGCTGCGGCGGTAACTGCGCATCCAGCCAGATTGTCATGCGGCGAGCCGCGCGATCCCGCTTCGCTGCGCGGCAAAGTGCAGGCACGCGCGAATGTCGTCTCGCTCCAGATCAGGAAAGTCGGCAAGAATGGTGTCTTCAGTCACACCCTGCGACAGCATCTCTAGAATATCTGCTACACGAATTCGCATACCCCGGATGCACGGACGACCGCCGCATTGCTCGACGTTGAAGGAAATGCGTTCATCAAGAGTCATGTGGATGCCTTTGAATGTTTGCGACTGGCGGCGCTCGCTCGCGTCGATGAAGAATATCACTTTCTGGTTTTAGCGGTAGTCCCTCAGCTGACTGAATTTTTCTGAACATAACGCCGAACAGATCGCCATTTGGCAGGCCTTCCAGACCGAAAACCCTCTAAACGCCGCTCCAGTCCTAGAGCCTTATAAAATTGTCATAGCGCCTGCCCGATATCCGCCTTCAAATCCGCACGATCATCAACTCCAATCGAGGGGCGCAAAATGAAAAAAAGCTCAGGATTTCTCCTGAGCTTTTCATGATACTGGTAGGCCGTGCGGGATTCGAACCTGCGACCAACGGATTAAAAGTCCGCTGCTCTACCAACTGAGCTAACGACCCAAAACTAAACTGAGCTATTGACTCAATGAAGCCCTAAATTATAATGCCACCGGCATTTCCGGTCAAATCTTTGTCATGATTTGAGCTAACCGGACGGGGCTTTAATAAAAAATCCCCACCAGCGCGCCACATGACAATGTGGAAAGCGTACCCGCGATCAAACATTTATAGCCAAGATCGATAATTTCGGAACGACGTGGCGGGCACATCGTACCCATGCCGCCGATGATGATGCCGAGCGAGGCGAAGTTGGCGAAACCGCACAGTGAATAAATCATCATGACGCGACTGCGTTCGGAAAGCGCTGCGGGATCGAGCTTGGCCAAATCGAGATACGCGATAAATTCGTTCAACACCGTCTTGGTGCCCATCAGCCCACCGGCGGTTTGCGCCTCGCTCCATGGGATACCGGTCAGCCATACGATCGGTGCCATCACCCAGCCAAAAATAGCCTGCAAGGTAATCGCCTGACCGCCAATTTTTGGCAGGAAACCAAACAACTGATTGACGATGGCAATCAACGCGGTGAGCACGATCAACATGGCGATAATATTGATGTAAATGGCGACGCCCTCGACAGTGCCTTGGGTGATTGCGTCCATCGTGCTGGTCACCGGATTATCACTGGCGATCTTGCCGTCGGTGATTTCGCCTTCGTGCGGCACCATCAACGCCGAAAAAGCAATCGCGGCCGGCGCGCTGATGAAAGATACGATCAAAATGTGGCCGATGGCGTCCGGCACCACGGCTTTCAAAATAATCCCGTACAACACCATGACGGTTCCCGCGATACCGGCCATGCCGCAACTCATCGTAATGAACAGCTCGCCGCGTGTGAGCTTGGCGATATAGGGTTTGATGACCATCGGCGCTTCGACGGTACCCAGAAAAACATTTGCCGCCGTTGACACACCAACCGCGCCGCCCACGCCAATCGTTTTACGCAGCACCCATGAAAACGCATTCACGATCACAGGCAGAATCTTCCAGTAAAACAGCAGTGAAGACAGCGCCGAGATGACGATCACGAGCGGTAACGCTTGCGTGGCCAGTACGAAAGCGCTTTTGCCGTCTTCGACCTTGAACGGTAAATCCGCGCCGCCGATGTAGCCGAACACAAACTTGGTGCCTTCGCGCGTCGCGTCGGCGAGCCCATTCAGGGCGTTGTTCAGTATCTCGCTCATTTCCCTGAACCA
>JAYVXF010000255.1:0-12817 GCA_043793345.1 Betaproteobacteria bacterium
GCCGAGCAAGCCACCGGTTTTTACCGACAGCGCGTCAATCTCGGTGGTGCGCGCAACCCAGCCGAGCAGGCGCGGCTTTAGCGCGATCCGTTCCCGCACGTCCGGCGTGTCCAATCCGAACCAGCGCTTCATGAATGGCGCATCCGCTGCGGGATCAATCGCAATCAATTCGAGATAACACGATGGCCCCAGCGAGAGCAGTCGATTGTGCGTGCCCATGCGTGCGTGCGTGCCCACGGGTGACAGCGCAACGCCGAAAAATCGCTCCAGCCAGGTGGCACCTTTGGCAAGGTCGGACGTGCCCAGGACGAGATGGTCGAGCGTCGTGGTCACGTCAGCGCGCGCGCTGCTTGTTGCCCGCAAAACGGCGTTGAACCGCCAATTGCACAGTCACCACCATCCAGGCGAGGGTCACGCCCACGGCATCGGCCAGCATGTCGAGCCACTCAAAACTGCGGTAATCGGTGAGGCCTTGCAGACACTCGATCAGCGCACCCATCAAAATAAAAATGATCGCAAGTTTCAGGCGCTGCGCTGGCGCCAGGTAACACTGACCCCAGAAGAACATGCATGCGAAATAAGCCAGCGCGTGATGCCATTTGTCACTGCCCGGCACGTCCGGCATGCCACTGCCGGGAAGGAAGGAAAGTATCCAGATGGCGATGAGGACGGCGATGCTGGCGAGACGGAAGAAGAGGGCAGGTGACATTGCAATATTGTAAATGCAGATTGTGCGTTTGCGGTGACGCACGCAACAGCAATAGTAAGCAGAACGCCATTTGGTGCGGCTCGCCGGACATAAAATGCCTGAAAGCCGCACCAGTGCTAGTGCTTATGTTTTACCGCATTATTTTTTCTGCGGTGGCAAATCCGTACACACGCCCTCATACATTTCCGCCGCCATGCCAATCGATTCGCCGAGCGTCGGATGCGGATGAATGGTCTTGCCGATGTCGGTGGGGTTGCAGCCCATCTCAATGGCGAGCGCAATTTCACTGATCAAATCGCCTGCGTGCGTGCCGACAATACCGCCGCCGATCACACGATGCGTTTCTAAATCAACGATCAGTTTTGTGAAGCCCTCATCGCGGCCGTTGGCGATCGCGCGACCCGATGCGGCCCAAGGAAACACGCTCTTGCCAAATTTTATGCCTTTGGCTTTCGCGCTGTCCTCACTCTCGCCGACCCACGCCACTTCGGGATCGGTGTAGGCGACATTCGGAATCACGCGCGCATCGAAATGCGATTTTTGCCCGGCTGCGGCTTCTGCGGCGACGTGACCTTCGTGCACCGCCTTGTGCGCCAGCATCGGCTGGCCAACGACATCGCCGATGGCAAAAATGTTTGGCACGTTGGTGCGCATCTGCGAGTCCACATTGATGAAGCCGCGATCCGTCACCACGATACCCGCACTGTCCGCGCTGATTTTCTTGCCATTCGGCGCACGACCGACGCTCATCAACACCATGTCGTAGCGCACGGGTTCTTTGGGTGCGCTTTCACCTTCGAAGGTGACATAAATGCCATCCTTCTTTGCCTCCACGCCGACCGTTTTGGTTTTCAGCATGATGCTGTCAAAGCGTTTCTCGTTCATTTTTTGCCAGACCTTGACCAGATCGCGATCCGCGCCCGGCATCAGGCCATCGAGCATTTCCACCACATCGAGGCGCGTTCCCAGCGTGGAATACACGGTGCCCATTTCGAGGCCGATGATGCCGCCGCCGATGACCAGCATTTTCTTCGGAATTTCTTTGAGCGCCAGTGCGCCGGTCGAATCGACAATGCGCGGATCATCGGGAATGAATGGCAAGCGCATCACCTGCGAGCCAGCCGCGATGATGGCTTTGTCGAAGCGGATGATTTTTTTCTCGCCGGTTTTTTCCTGACCAGTACCGGTGGTGATTTCAACCGACAAGTGGTTGGCATCGAGAAACTGACCGACGCCGCGCACCACGTCGACCTTGCGCATTTTCGCCATGCCGCCGAGTCCGCCGGTTAATTTGCCAACGACTTTATCTTTCCAGCCGCGCAGTTTGTCGAGGTCAATTTCGGGTTTGCCGAAGGTGATGCCGTGGGCCGCGAGTGCTGCAGTTTCATCCGCCACTGCGGCAACGTGCAGCAAAGCTTTGGATGGTATGCAGCCGACGTTGAGGCACACGCCACCGAGTTGAGCATAGCGTTCAACGATGACGGTCTTCATGCCGAGGTCGGCTGCGCGGAAGGCGGCGGAATAGCCACCGGGGCCTGCGCCGAGGACGAGCATTTCGCAGGTCACATCGACTTGGCCTGTGTACGAACCAGTTGGTTCAGCTTTAGGTGCTACTGTCGGCGCTTGCAGCGCTGCCGCTTTTACTCCCTCTCCTTTGGGAGAGGGTTGGGGGTGAGATGAGGGTTTCGGCAAGCCTGCTTGCCGCTCATCGAACGGCTGACCCGCAGTTGGGTCAGCGCGCACCGCAGGTGAGGGAGGAGGTGCGGGAGCAGCAGGCACATCCACAACCTCCAGCACCAACACCAAGCTCCCCATCGATACCTTGTCACCCAACTTGACCTTCAATTCCTTGACCACACCCGCATGTGTGGAAGGCACTTCCATCGTCGCCTTGTCACTCTCCAGTGAAACAAGCGAATCTTCTTTCTTCACTGTGTCACCGACCTTAACCAATATTTCGATGACCGGAATATCGTTGAAATCGCCGATGTCTGGAACTTTTACGTCAATCAAATTTGCCATGCCATTTCCTTGGTTCGTCATTCCCGCGAAGGCGTGAAAGCATGCTTTCACCCCAGGCTTTCGCACACACGACACTGGGTTCCCGCCTTCGCGGGAATGACGGGAAAAATTAAAGTACCAGCTTGCGAATATCAGACATGAGCCCCGCCAAATACGTCGAGAAGCGAGCTCCAGAAGCGCCGTCAACCACGCGGTGATCGTAGGAAAGCGACATCGGCAGAATCAGGCGCGGTGCGAATTCCTTGCCGTTCCAGATCGGCTTCATCTGCGCTCTTGAGACACCAAGAATCGCCACTTCCGGCGCGTTGATGATTGGCGTAAAAAAAGTGCCGCCGATACCACCGAGCGAGGAAATCGAAAAACAGCCGCCTTGCATGTCAGTCGGCGATAATTTTCCTTCGCGCGCCTTGGCGGAGAGCTCGGTCATTTCTTTGGCGATGTCAATAATCGATTTTTGATCGGCGTTCTTGATTACCGGAACAACAAGGCCATTTGGTGTATCGGCCGCGAAGCCGATGTTGAAATATTTTTTCAGAATTAAATTTTCGCCACCCGGCTCAAGCGAGGAATTAAATTCCGGAAATTTTTTCAACGCGGCCACGCTCGCCTTGATCAGAAATGCCAGCATCGTGACCTTGACACCCGACTTGGCGATCTCTTCGTTGGTCTTGACGCGGAATGCCTCAACCTCTGTGATGTCGGCTTCGTCCTGTTGCGTGACGTGCGGGATCATCATCCAGTTGCGGGCGAGATTGTTGCCGGACAATTTTTTGATGCGAGATAGCGCACGCGTTTCAATCGCGCCGAACTTGGTGAAATCGATGTGCGGCATGGTCGGGAACGCGAATGCGCTGCCCGCTACCGCACCAGCTGGCTTCGCCAATTCGGTTTTGACGAAACCTTTTACGTCGTCTTCGTTGATGCGACCCTTGTTGCCGGAACCTTTGACCTTGGTGAGATCGACGCCGAATTCGCGCGCAAGTTTGCGAATCGATGGGCTCGCATGGACGCTCGTGGTGACGACGCCGTGATCTGATGTCGTCGCGACAGGCATCGGGCTGGGAGCCAATAGCGGCGCGGGTTTCGCCGGTACTACCTCTGCGGGCCGAGCCGGTGCTGTTGGTTCGGCGGGCACCGCTTTCACTCCCTCTCCCTTGGGAGAGGGTTGGGGTGAGGGTGTCTGCGGTGAGGGAGCAGTCGCCGCACCAGCACTCTCTTCAAGCACCAACACCAAACTCCCCATCGACACCTTGTCCCCAAGCTTTACTTTCAATTCCTTCACCACACCCGCATGCGTTGACGGCACCTCCATCGTCGCTTTGTCGCTCTCGAGCGAAATGAGCGAGTCTTCTTTTTTCACCGTGTCACCTGGCTTGACCAGAATTTCGATCACGGGAATATCGTTGAAATCACCAATGTCTGGAACTTTTACTTCAATGAGATTTGCCACGCAAATGCTCCTTTTGATTTTTATTCTTGATTGATGTTTCCGTTAACCAAGCAAAGGCACCCTCTCCCCCAGCCCCTCTCCCGCGCGCGGGAGAGGGTGGCCGACAGGCCGGGAGAGGGGAGCGGTGTTGGTTAGCGTTCATATATTTGGGGACGTTTAACAATCGTTCTTAAACGGTCCACGGCGCAGGCTTGTCCGGATCGATGCCATATTTTTTGATCGCATCCGATACCACGCTAAGTTGAATTTGCCCATCATCGGCCAACGCTTTCAACGCGGCGACCGCAACGTAATAGCGATTGACCTCAAAGAATTTGCGCAACTGTTTTCGCGTATCGGAGCGGCCAAAACCGTCGGTGCCCAACACCGTGAATTTCCGGTCGGCAACATACGGGCGAATCTGATCGGCGAAAGAACGCATGTAATCGGTCGAGGCAATCGCCGGCCCTTTTCTGCCCTTGAGCAGTTTAGCCACGTGCGACAGCTGTGGTGTTGCTTCCGGGTGCAATAAATTGATGCGCTCGGCCGCCATGCCGTCACGACGCAATTCGGTAAACGAAGTACAGCTCCACACGTCGGAAGCCACGCCCCAATCGAGCTCGAGCAATTCCGACGCCGCAATCACCTCGCGGAAAATGCTGCCGGAGCCCATCAATTGCACGCGCGGTTTTTTCGCATCCGGCCCTTCGCGGAATAAATACATCCCCTTGAGAATATCGGCCTCGGCATCCTTGGGCATGGCAGGATGCTTGTAGTTTTCATTCATCACCGTGATGTAGTAATAAATGTGTTCCATCTTTTCGTACATGCGCTTCAAGCCGTCGTGCATGATGACGGCAAGCTCGTAGCTGAAGGTCGGGTCGTAGGAAATGCAATTCGGAATCGTCGCCGACAGCAGATGGCTGTGGCCGTCCTCGTGTTGCAGGCCTTCGCCGTTCAATGTGGTACGACCGGAGGTGCCGCCGAGCAAGAATCCGCGCACCTGCATGTCGCCCGCGGCCCAGGCCAGATCGCCCACCCGCTGAAAACCGAACATCGAATAGAAAATGAAAAACGGAATCATGTGCTGGCCATGATTGGCATAGCTGCTGCCGGCCGCCATCCACGAGCAGAACGCGCCGGCTTCGTTGATGCCTTCCTGCAAAATCTGCCCGGCCTTGTCTTCCTTGTAGAACATCAATTCGGCCGAATCCACCGGTTCATAAAGTTGGCCGACCGAGGAATAAATACCCAGTTGCCGGAACATGCCTTCCATGCCGAAGGTGCGCGATTCGTCGGCCACAATCGGCACCACACGGGGCCCAAGTTCCTTGTCGCGCAGCAGGGCGCTCAAGGCACGCACGAACGCCATGGTGGTGGAAATTTCGCGTTCCTCGGTGCTTTTCAGCAGCGCGTCGAACATGGTCAGTGCAGGTACTTTCAGCGCGGCAATATTGTGATGCCGTACCGGAAACGAGCCACCCAGTTTTTCGCGCGCCGCTTTCAGATATTTGATCTCGGGCGAGTCTTCCGGTGGTCTGTAAAAAGGAATATCGGCAATGACATCGTCGGCGATCGGGATGTTGAAACGATCCCGGAATTGCTTTAGCGACGTCACATCCATTTTTTTCTGCTGATGGGTGATGTTCTGGCCTTCACCCGCCTTGCCCATGCCATAGCCCTTCACGGTCTTGGCGAGAATGACGGTAGGCTGGCCTTTGTGGTTCACCGCCGCAGAGTACGCAGCGTAGACCTTATACGGATCGTGGCCGCCACGATTCAGGCGCCAGATGTCATCGTCCGACATCGTCGCCACCATTTTTTCCAGTTCCGGATATTTGCCGAAAAAATGTTTGCGCACATAAGCGCCATCGCGTGCTTTGTAGTTTTGATATTCGCCATCGACGGCTTCCATCATGCGCCGCTGCAGCAAGCCATCGGTATCTTTTGCAAACAACGGATCCCAGTAGCGACCCCAAATTGTTTTGATTACATTCCAGCCCGAACCGCGAAAATCGGCTTCGAGCTCCTGAATGATTTTGCCGTTGCCGCGCACCGGGCCATCGAGCCGTTGCAGATTGCAATTGATGACAAAAATAAGATTGTCGAGACCTTCGCGCGAAGCGAGCGCAATCGCGCCCAGCGACTCGGGCTCGTCCATTTCGCCGTCACCCATGAAGGCCCAAACCTTGCGGCCTTCAGTGTTGACGATGCCGCGGTTGTGCAGATACTTCATGAAGCGCGCCTGATAAATCGCCTGGATCGGACCGAGCCCCATCGACACCGTCGGAAACTGCCAGAAATCGGGCATCAGCCACGGATGCGGATAGCTTGAAATGCCGTCGCCGTCGACCTCCTGGCGGTACTTCTCCAGCTGCTCTTCAGTGAACCGGCCTTCCAGAAAGGCGCGCGCATAGACGCCAGGGGATGAGTGACCCTGCATGAAAACCAGATCACCGCCGTGGGTCGCAGAAGGCGCGTGCCAGAAATGATCGAAGCCGATATTGTAAAGCGTTGATGCCGACTGGTAGCTCGCAATGTGACCGCCGAGCTCGGAGCTTTCCTTGTTTGCGCGCAGCACCAGCGCCACCGCATTCCAGCGGATCAGCGAGCGGATGCGAAATTCCATTTCATGGTCCCCCGGCATCGCATCCTCGGCGTGCGGTGGTATCGAATTGATGTATGCCGTATTGGCAGAGTAGGGCAGATACGCGCCGGAGCGGCGTGCCTTGTCGATGAGTTGCTCAAGCAGAAAGTGCGCGCGCGCGGGGCCCTCGGCCTCCAGCACGCCTTCTAGCGCCGCGATCCACTCGCGTGTCTCCTGCGGATCAATATCGCTTTCAAGGAAGCTTGGGCGATCCATGAATATCTCCTCATCTCATCGTTATTCGGGTTCAGATGCAATATTAAACCGGATTCGAGGACGCGCCGCCAAGTCGATGGCAGAACAGCACTTGTTACAGATCAAACGAAATCAATTATCGTTGGCGGCATGTCACGCCAATTGTTTTTCAGGCACGATAGAGCTATGTGACAATACAGCGGTAACCTACCTTATCCCGATACGACTATTCGATTCGCCACACCATGACCGACCTCGCCATCGCGCTGCAAAAAATCGAGCAGGGACGCAGCGCCGCCTTGGATGAAGCCTTTAGCGCCTGGTATCCGGAATTAAAGAAAATCGCGCGCGCGCGGCTGAACCGCAGCGGGCGCAGCGGCACCATGCAGACCACGGCGCTGGTGCATGACAGCTACATGAAGTTGGCCGCTGGCGCCGACCGGCAGTTTTCGAATCGCCTGCAGTTTCTGGC
Source organism: Betaproteobacteria bacterium (assembly GCA_043793345.1). Taxonomy (GTDB): domain Bacteria; phylum Pseudomonadota; class Gammaproteobacteria; order Burkholderiales; family Usitatibacteraceae; genus UKL13-2. The sequence goes on from JAYVXF010000255.1 coordinate 7,475, forward strand.
CTACGCATCTCGTACGCTGCGCAGCATCGTCATCGATACGATTCGGGAAGAGCGCGCGTTGCGCCGAGGCGGAAATCTCGATCTGGTCACGCTCGATACTGCGGTACAGGATGGCGTCGGTACCGCCATCGACGTCGAAGATGTGAACGCCGCCATGGATGATCTCGCCAAACTGGATCCGGCGCTTGCGCGGTTGGTCGAGATGCGTTTCTTCGGTGGCCTGAACGCCGCCGAAATTGCCGAAGCGCTGGGCATTTCGGAACGCACGGTGCAGCGGGAGTGGAACAAGGCACGCGCGCTGCTGCTGACCATGATTGCCGGCTGACAGCGCGACACTGACAGCTTTTTCGGCCGAATGGCGTTTAATGATTGACCGGTTCTTTTCGACGATGGTTGCCCGCGTCAGGCGCAGAAGCCCAATATGAACATTTCCCCGGAACTCTGGCAGCAGATCGATCCGCTCCTGACCGACGCGCTCGACATGGAAGACGGCGCGCGCGCTCAATGGCTCGAGCGCCTCGATCTAACGCACCCTCATCTGGCGCCTCTCCTGCGCAAGATGCTGGCCGCGCACGACCGCGCCGAGCGATCCCAGGAACTTGAGACCGTGCCGAAACTGGCACCGGCCCCCCCGCTTTGCAGCGACTTCGCCGCCGGCGCACGCGTTGGCCCGTTCGCGCTGGTACGCCCACTGGGCCGTGGTGGCATGGGCGAAGTGTGGCTAGCCAGACAGGCCGACGGACGTGTTGAACGCGAGGTCGCACTCAAGCTGCCGACGATTTACCTGCACAGCGAGGTCTGGCGTGAGCGTTTTCGCCGCGAACGCGACATCCTCGCCAAGCTCACGCATCCGAACATTGCGCGGCTGTTTGATGCTGGCGTCAGCGACATTGAGGGCAGCCGCGGCCAGCCGTACATGGCGATGGAATATATCGAAGGCGAGTCGCTAACCGAATTTGTGACCATACGGAGATCAACCGTTGAGGAGCGGTTGAAACTGTTCCGGCAGATTCTCGCCGCGGTTGCGCACGCGCATCGGCACCTGGTGGTGCATCGCGATCTCAAACCGGCCAACATTCTCATTGATAACAGCGGTCAGGTGAAATTGCTCGATTTTGGTATTGCCAAGCTGATCGACGATGGCGTGGCGGCGAATGCAGCCGCAGATCTCACCCAACTAGGCGGTCGGGTGATGACATTGCGCTATGCGGCACCCGAGCAAGTCACCGACGGTGTCATTAGTACCGCCACGGATACCTATGCGCTGGGTGTCATCCTGCATGAACTGCTGACAGGACTTTCTCCGTATCGTGCTGTGCGTGAAGGGCGCGCGCTCACGGAATCAGCGTTACTAGGTGTGGAAACGCCTGTGCCATCATCGTTGGCCATGACCAACGATGTGGCTATCGAGCGCAGGAATACTTCTGCAAAGCTGCTAGCGCGCCAGATCGCGGGCGACCTTGACGCCATCGTTCTCAAAGCCATGCGGCGAAATCCGGCAGACCGTTACGCTTCGGTGGAGAAATTTGACGATGACATCCAGCGTCATCTCGACCACCGTCCGGTGAAGGCTCGGGAGGGCACCTGGCGTTACCTTGCCGGTCGCTTTGTGGCACGCTACCAGCTTCCCATTGTGGCGGGCATCGCCGTGTTTGCAACGCTGGCATTTGGCGTGGTGATGGTAGAGCGCGAACGGCGAATTGCCGTGGCGGAGAAGGCGCGTGCCGAAAAGCATTTTGCCAGTGTGAGGAAACTCGCCAACGCATTCATGTTTGATGTGCATGGCGAAATTGAAAATCTGGCGGGGTCGTTGAAGGCGCGACAAACCCTCATCGGCACCGCACTTCAATATCTGGATAGTCTCGCCAGTGAGGCTCGCGATGATCCTGAACTGGCACTTGAAGTCGCGGTGGCCTACCGGAAACTTGCCGAGATCAAGGGCGATGGTCGCGGTGCGCACCTCGGTGAATCAAGCGTTGCACGCCGCAATGCCGAGCGCGCTGCTGCGTTGCTCGATGCGGTTGAACTGCGCGCACCGAATAACATTAATATTCTGCGTGAGCACCGGGTATTGGCGCTGTTTCTCGGACGCTTGACGCTCGAAGCAGGGGATGCAGACGGTATCAAGGAAACGGAGAAAGCAGCCAATATCGCCGAGAAAATTACGCGCTTGCCCGGCGCGGATTTCGGTGACCGCCGCAACCTCGGCGCGACGTTGGCCGAATACGGCGGGATCCTGGCGGTGGTGAAAGACGACGATGCAGCGGCGGCCACGCAACTGGCACGTTCGATCGACATTCTGGAAGCGCTGGTTCGTGAAAAACCGGCAGATTTACTCACGCGAGCCCGCCTTGCCTATGCCTATGAGCGGGCGGCAATCGGTGCAGAGGTGAGCGGAAAGACGGTGCAACGTTCACGTGCGATCGAGCTGTTTAAAAAATCGATTGCGACCACCGAGTTGCTGATCCATGACGATGCGGAAAATTTGTCGCATCAGCAAACATTGGTCAAGCGCTACAACAACGCGGCACACGCGATGCTGAAATTCGGCGAGCGCAATGAAGCGCGTGGCACGGCGGCGAAGGGCAACGCACTGGCTGTGCGGTTGGTGACGGCCGATCCCGGCAATGTGGGCAACGCCACGATGCGGGTCAGCGCACTCGCGACTGCGGCCGATATCGAAAACAAAAGCGGGCAATTTGAAAACGCCATCGCGCTCGCACGCGAAGCCATCGCAGCCAATGCACGACTGCCGCAGGAGACACGCGCCGGACTGATTGTGCGCGAGAGTGTCATCGGTGCGATGCGGTCGCTGGGCGAGGCTAACTGCGCGCTCGCGGAGAACGTGTCCCAATCGCGCGCGCGCCGTATCAACCTGCTTAAAGAGGCGCACACGTTGCTGGTGCAGAGTCGCGCCTTCAAGCGGGAACTGATTGATCGCAAGATTGATGCGCGCGAAGCGGCGAACGCGATTGAGGAGATCGATGCCGAATTGAAAAAGTGCGATGTGCTGATGGTGCGCGCCGTGGGCTGATTGGGCGCTGCGCTGCGGCGTTTTTATTGCGTGACCGATGGCAGGATTTCAACCGGGAATCCGTTCGATGGAGTATGGGCGCATTGGATGCCCTTCAATGCCAGTCTCCGAACGAGGTTCACCGTGAAAAAACTCATTGTATTTACCCTCTTTGCCGGATTGCTCTCAGCAAATGCCTACGCCGATTGGGATCCCGCGCTGGAAGCCCGCGAAGCCGCCGAGCGCAAAGCCGAGCAGCAGCGTGCGGCGAAGCAGAAAGGCGAACACGACAAGATGATCCGCGCAGCCAGCACAAAAGCCTACCGCAAAGAGTTAGGCAAGGACGCGGTCGGAAAGTCGGACGCCGAAGTCGAACGCATTTACAAGCAGCGCGAGGCAGATATCCTGAAGCAGGCCGCGGCCTTCACATCAAAGCGCAACGCGATGTCCGGCCAATCGCAAAAACTCGATCCCAACACCCGCTCGCAGCACGACGCACAGATGAAAGGCATGACCGGAAAATCCGTCACTGATCTGGAAAAAATGAACGACAAGGAGCTCGACGCTTTTACCCGGGACATGGAAAAGAAGTATGGCAAGTAGCGGGGCATCGGTGTCGGCAGGGCGAATTGCAGTGGTGTGTCCGTTGGACTCCATAGCGAACGCGGTTCATGCCGGAACATCAACGTCTAGCACTGGTGCGGTGTTTGTAGCCTTTATCGGCTGGAAGGTGCGCCAATGCTTGAGTTTGGCGGCGAAGTGGGGTGGCCATAACGACAACTGCAACTCCAGCACTAGTACTATTGCGGCTTGCAGGGCGAAATGCTGCCAAGAGCCGCGCCAGTGCCTGACTTGGACTGAAATTTCAGGAAATTATTTGCAAGCAACCTGTTACGGAGAAGAAAAATGTCTACTCGGCGCGCAATCATGAACTCCCTGCTTGCCTTCGTATCGGTGTTGTTGCTCGCCGCAGCCAGCGCGGTTCAGGCGCAGCCCTTCGCCTATATCACCAACCAAAACAGCAATAACGTATCGGTCATCGACATCGCGACGAACACCGTGGTCGCTACCGTGGTGGTGGGTACCAACCCGGAAGGCGTCGCCGTCAACCCCGTCGACGCGCGTGTCTATGTAGCGAACTTCAACAGCAACAATGTCTCGGTGATCGACACTGCCAGCAACACCGTGGTTGACACCGTAGTGGTGGGAACCGGCCCGCTCGGCGTCGCCGTCAACCCCGCAGGCACGCGCGTCTATGTGACCAACTACAACAGCAGCAACGTCTCGGTAATCGACACCACGACCAACACCGTGGTCGCCACTCTTGCGGTGGGAGTCCTCCCCTGGGGGGTTGCCGTCAACCCCGACGGCACCCGCGTCTATGTGGCGAACTTCAACAGCAGCACCGTCTCGGTGATCGACACCGCCACCAACACCGTGGCCACCGTGGCGGTATTCGGCCCGCGCAGCGTCGCCGTCAACGGTGCTGGCACGCGCGTCTATGTGGCGAAAAGCAATGGCACTGTTGCGGTGATCGACACCGCGACCAACACTGTGGTCGCCACCGTGACGGTGGGAGGCGTCCCACAGACGGTCGCGGTCAACCCCGCCGGCACCCGCGTCTATGTAACTAATTCAGACAACGTCACCAACGGTGTCTCGGTGATCGACACCGCGACCAACACCGTGGCAAATACTGTCGCGGTCGGACTCGGCCCGGTTGGCGTCGCCGTCAACCCCGCGGGCACGGGTGCCTATGTCGCGAACTTTGGCAGCAATACCGTCTCGGTGGTCGACACTGCGACCAACGCCGTGGTCGCCACCGTGCCGGTGGGAACCAGCCCCGTTGCTTTCGGCCTGTTCATCGGACCCGCCGCTGCCGCGCCCCTGGCGCTCATCGGTGTGCAATCACGCAAGGATCACGGAGCCGCAGGTACGCACAACCTGCCGCTCGATACCAGCGTCCCGATCACCGGTGCGGTCACTGTTGAACCACGCGTGATCGGCACCGGGCACCGTATTGTCTTTGTCTTCAGCGATAACGTCACCTCCCTGAGCAGCGCCACGGCAGTCAATGGTGCCGGGCAGGCGGTGCCTGGAACCGTGAGCGCCATTGGCAGCGAGATTACCGTTACCTTGCCGACGGTGCCGGACAATAGCAGCGTACTCATCACCCTGACCGGCGTGAACGGCACGATAGACGCCCCCGCCGCAGTCGGGTTTCTGGTCGGCGACGTGAACAACACACGCTCGGTCAATTCCTCCGACATCAGCGGCGTGAAAGCGCGATCCGGCCAAACCACGACGGCCTTGAATTTCAAGTTTGACGT
>JAYVXF010000256.1:0-4044 GCA_043793345.1 Betaproteobacteria bacterium
TTTTCAGTCGCATAACCTCGATAGCGTGATGTGCCGCTCGCTGATTTCGGTGGACTATCAAGGGTACGTCTACGACTGCGATTTCAACCAGATGCTGGGTCTGCCGTTGCAACACGGCGCGCAATTGAAAACGCAATTGCGCGATTTGATCGCCGTCGATTTGCCCGGCAATCCTATCGTGGTGAAAGATCATTGCTACGGCTGTACTGCGGGGCAGGGTTCTAGCTGCGGCGGTGCGCTGGATGGCGAAGAGCACTCGGCGCTCGCGTTGGCTGCGGCGGAATAGTCAAACTCTAGCACTGGCGCGGTGTTTCAGGCATTTTCGCCTGGAAAGCCGCGCCAGTGCTTGAGTATATCATTCAAACAATCAACTGTTACCGTAATGCCCGCTGCGACTAGCTGAAGCCCCCAAGGGACGCGGGAATAATGACGGATGCTTTCGCGTCTTCCTACCATGATGCCCGGTCGAACCTGCCCTCTCAACTACCGCTATCCGCCGTCGGTATTCAATCGCGACGCTGATGTCCATGCCGAAACGATTTACGTCATCGGCGGTTTGTACGGCAATGTTCCGGCGCTGAATGCGATTCTGCAGCTCGCCGCTACCGAGCCGACCAAGCCGACGCTGATTTTCAACGGCGACTTCAACTGGTTCAACGTCGACGCGGAGAGTTTTGCGGTCGTCAATCGCTGCGTGCTGCAGCACGTTGCGCTGCGCGGCAATGTCGAAACCGAGCTTGGCGCCGATGCCGATGATGCCGGCTGTGGCTGCGCCTATCCGGATTATGTCGATGATGCCGAGGTCGAACGTTCCAACGCAATCATCCGCCGCCTATGCAATACAGCGCACGCGTTCCCCGACCTTTGTCAACGATTGCCGCAATTGCCGATGCACGCCGTCGCTGAAATCGGTGGCAAGCGATTTGGCATCGTACACGGCGATGCCGTGTCGCTGGCCGGCTGGCGCTTCGCGCACGACGCGCTGCACGAGCCAGCAAACGTCCAATGGCTCCAGCAGATTTGCCGCGATGCGCGTCTGGCCGGTTTTGCTTCCAGCCATACCTGCCTGCCGGCGTTTCGTCGCTTCAGCGATGCTAAAGGTGAAGGCGAGCATTTCGTCATCAACAACGGTGCCGCCGGCATGCCCAATTTTTCCTGCACGCAGTATGGTCTTATCACGCGCATCTCAGTGCATCCAGCGCGTGCCGGGCTCGCGCAATATGGCGCGACAAGAGCCGGCGTGCACGTCGATGCCATTCCGGTCCACTTTGACGCTGGCGCGTTCCAAAAAAAATTCATCGACAACTGGCCGGAAGGTTCAGCCGCACATAAATCGTACTTCAACCGGCTCGTCGACGGCCCAAGCTACGCGCCGCCACATGCGCTGGGGCTGCTGCGCGCGCCGCTGTTTTGTGCATGACGACGCAGAGCGTATCGTTAAATTAACTTGCCGTAGTCACATTGTCGGGTTACCGTTCAAACTTGATACTTCACCGTTTAATCTGGAGGCTCGCATGGCCCGCAAATCCACCACCGCCCCGTCGAAATCGCCCGCCGTCAAAACCATCAACCTCGCCTTGCAGGGTGGTGGCTCGCACGGCGCATTTGCGTGGGGTGTGCTTGATCGCTTGCTGGAAGATGGGCGCCTTGCGTTTGATGGTATCTCCGGCACCAGCGCCGGCTCGATGAATGCGGTCGCCATGGTCTGCGGCTTGCAAAAAGGCGGGCGCGATGGCGGGCGCGCGGCGCTGGAAAAATTCTGGCAGGCCGTTTCCGAAGCTGGCGAGCGCTTTTCTCCTGTAAGGACGCTGCCCTGGGATCGACTCAATGGGAACAACTGGAACAACGACGACAGTTTCAGCTTTCAGGCTTTCAAAGCGTTGACAAACGCCTTCTCACCGTACCAACTCAATCCCATGAATTTCAATCCGCTTAAAGATATTCTGAACGAGCAAATCGATTTCGAGGCATTGAAGCAGCATCAAAAACATAAACTTTTTTTATCGGCGACCAACGTGCAAAGCGGCAACGTGCGGGTATTTCAAAATCATGAAATCAATGCAGATGTGGTAATGGCGTCCGCGTGTCTGCCGTTCCTGTATCAGGCGGTCGAGATTGGCGGGCACACCTTTTGGGATGGCGGCTACATGGGCAACCCCGCCTTGTTTCCGTTGTTTTATCGCACCGACGCGCGCGATGTGTTGATCGTGCATATCAACCCGATCGTGCGACAGGGCACGCCGAGCACCCCGCACGACATCGAGGACCGGGTCAACGAGATCACCTTCAATTCGGCGCTGATCAAGGAGCTGCGCGCGGTGGCATTTGTTCAAAAGCTCCTCGACGACGGTTGGCTGAAAGACGAATATCGCGAGCAATTGAAATACGTGTTGATTCATTCGCTGCGTGCCGATGATGCGCTATCAGATTTGTCGGCCGCCTCCAAGCTCAATACCGACTGGTCGTTCCTGCAGACGCTGCGTGACCGCGGTCGCGCCACCGCGAGCGCTTGGCTGGATCGCCATTTTGATGATATTGGCAAACGCCAAACGGTGGATCTTCGCGCCGAGTTTCTCGATAGTGGCAGCGAGATGAAGCGGTATGTTCCGCCAAAAAATGCCGACAAATCGGCGGCGAAGAAAAGTCTCACGTCCGAAAATGCATTGATGGCCGAAAAGCTTAGAAAAGCATCCACATGATTGATGTGGCATTAGCGCATCACCATTTGTCTCGCACTCAGGGAACACCATGAAAAAAAGCAAACTACTGTTGTTGATCGGTGTCGCGGCACTTATCGCGGCGTTTTTTATTTTCGACCTCGGCAGATTTTTTAATCTCGATTACATCAAGTCGCAGCAAGCCGTGATCGCCAACTACTATCAGGCCAATCCAGTGCAAACCGGCTTGGTATTTTTTGCAGTCTACGTTGCCGTCACCGCGTTGTCGCTACCGGGTGCCGCCATCATGACGCTCGTGGCTGGTGCCATCTTCGGTCTCATCTGGGGTGTCGTCATCGTCTCGTTCGCGTCGAGCATCGGTGCGATGCTGGCGTTTCTGGTGGCGCGCTTTCTGTTGCGTGATTCGATCCAGGCGAAATTTGGCGACAAATTAACAGCGTTCAACGCGGGCGTCGAAAAAGAAGGTGCGTTTTATCTGTTCACGTTGCGGCTGGTGCCGGCATTTCCGTTTTTCATAATCAACGTGGTGATGGGTTTGACCACCATGAAAGCGCGAACGTTTTTCTGGGTGTCGCAGCTGGGCATGTTGGCGGGCACCATCGTGTTTGTATTTGCGGGTCAAAAACTTTCGGAGATCACCTCGCTGAAGGGTATTTTGTCACCGGGGCTGATTGGCGCGTTCGTGCTCATCGGCATCCTGCCGATCATCGCCAAAAAAATCATTGAAGGCATCAAGGCGAAAAAAATCTACGCTAAATGGGCTGACAAAAAACCCGCGCATTTTGATCGCAATGTGGTGGTGATTGGCGCTGGCACGGCCGGGCTCATCACCAGCAATATTGCCGCCATCGTGAAAGCCAAAGTCACATTGGTAGAGCGACACCTGATGGGCGGCGATTGTCTCAACACCGGCTGCGTGCCCTCCAAGGCGCTGATCCGCTCGGCAAAATTGCTCAACCATATTTCACGCGCCAAAGAATTTGGCATCAGCAGCGCCACCGCCCAGTGGGACTTCGCTGACGTGATGGAGCGCGTGCAAAAAATTATCAATGTCATCGAGCCACACGATTCGGTCGAGCGCTATTCGAGCTTGGGCGTCGATTGCGTGAAAGGCAGCGCAAAAATTATTTCGCCGTGGGAAGTTGAAATTACGCTCGACAACGGTGCCAAGCAGAAGCTGACCACAAAAAATATTGTCATCGCCGCCGGTGCGCGACCGTTCATTCCGCCGATTCCCGGCCTTGCCGAATGTAAACCGCTCACGTCGGACAACCTCTGGAATATTCGCAAGTTGCCAAAGCGCCTGGTGGTGTTGGGTGGCGGGCCGATTGGCTGCGAGCTCACCCAATGTTTCGCGCGCTTTGGC
>JAYVXF010000257.1:0-12761 GCA_043793345.1 Betaproteobacteria bacterium
GAAGGGTGCGTCCATCAGACCCTTCGACAGGCTCAGGGCGAACGGGACTAGGTGAACAATATTGAGACGTAGATCGGCATTTGGTGCGGCTTTCCGGGCATTATTGGCTGGTGAGGCGCGCCCCTATTGGCGTTATGTCATTCGTCCCCATATATATAACGTCCGGCGCAAAGCGCCACCTTTAGGAGCACACCATGATTGAGATGACAATTAACGATATGGCCTGTGGCGGTTGCGTCGGCAGTATTACGCGCGTGGTACAACACCTTGACCCGAATGCGAGCATATACGCTGATGTTACGAGCAAGCACGTGAAGATCGACAGCGTCCTTAGTCGCGAGGCCGTGGTCGCAGCAATTGCAGACGCGGGATTTCACCCGGTCGCGATCTAGTTTTTGTGTGCCGCTCCTCTGCGATGGGTGAGGGAAACTTCGTATCCATAACTACCGTGCAATGAATCTCCACATCACCGGCATGACCTGCGCTTCCTGCGTCAGCCGCGTCGAAAAAACGCTCGCCGCCCTGCCCGGGATCGACAGCGCGACCGTCAATCTGGCCACCGAAACCGCGACGCTACATGCGGCTGTGCCGATCAACCTCACCAGCGTCATCAGCGCCATCGACAAGGCTGGCTACGGCGTCGCTGAGCAAATCATCAATCTCAATCTGGTCGGCATGACTTGCGCGTCCTGTGTCGGTCGCGTCGAGCAGGCGCTGGCAAAGTTGCCCGGTGTATTGAGCGCGACGGTGAATCTCGCCACCGAGCGCGCGGCAGTTCTCGTCGTTACCGGTGCCGTATCTACCGATGCGCTCATCGATGCCGTCAAGCGCGCGGGTTACGACGCGTCAATCGTCGAAGGCGCACAGGACGAACCGGCGCGGTTCATCAATCCCGCGCTGCCCGTCATCCTCGCTGCGCTGTTAAGTTTTCCGTTGATGGCACCGATGTTAGCCGCGCCGTTTGGTGCGCACTGGATGTTGCCGGGGTGGCTGCAGTTTTTGTTGGCCACACCGGTGCAATTTATTCTCGGTGCGCGTTTTTATCGCGCTGGCTGGAAGGCGCTCTTGGCGAAAACCGGCAACATGGATTTGCTGGTGGCACTCGGCACCAGCGCGGCCTACGGCTTGAGCGTCTATCAATGGCTGACCGCCCCGGCCGACGCGATGGTGCATCTCTACTTCGAAGCCTCCGCTGTCGTGATCACGCTGGTGCTGCTGGGCAAATGGCTCGAAGTGCGCGCCAAACGCCAGACGACGGATGCCATTCGCGCACTCAATGCCTTGAGGCCCGAACGCGCGATGCTACGCAAGGTTGGTGTCGATATTGAGGTCGCGCTTTCCGCCGTGCAAGTGAATGACATCGTGGTCGTAAAGCCGGGTGAGCGCATCGCGGTTGACGGTGAAATCATCGAAGGCGAAAGCCACGTCGACGAGTCCCTCATCACCGGCGAGAGTCTGCCACTGGCTAAGCGGGTCGGCGAGCACGTCATCGGCGGCGCGGTGAATGGCGAAGGCTTGCTGCTGGTGAAGACGCTCAACGTTGGCGCTGAGAGCACGCTGTCCCGCATCGTGAGGCTGGTCGAATCAGCGCAGGCCGAAAAAGCGCCGATCCAGCGGCTGGTGGATCGCGTCAGCGCCGTGTTTGTACCGGTGGTGCTGGTGTTCGCGTTACTGACCTTGCTGGGCTGGGGATTGTTCACCGGCAATTGGCAGACCGGAATATTGAATGCAGTCGCGGTGCTGGTGATCGCCTGCCCCTGCGCGCTCGGTCTCGCGACGCCGACGGCCATCATGGTCGGCACCGGTGTGGCAGCGGGACACGGCATTCTCATCAAGGACGCGGTGGCGTTAGAGATTGCGCACCGCATCAACGTGGTCGCGTTCGACAAGACCGGCACCCTGACCGTCGGGCGGCCGCAGCTGACCGATGCCGTTGCAGCCCTAGGCGACCGCGCCACGCTCATCGGTCTGGCTGCCGCGATACAGCGTGGCAGTGAACATCCGCTGGCGCACGCCGTGCTCAATGCAGCTGCCGCCGAATCCATTGAGATACCGCCAGCGACCGACGTGAAGGCGATCCCGGGTCGCGGCGTGACGGCAAGCGTCGACGGCGAAAGTGTCGCGATTGGCAGCACCCGTTACGCCCGCGAATTGATCGCTGCATTGCCGCCATTGCTATTGGCAGAGGCAGACCGTTTGCAAACGTCGGGACGCACCGTGTCGTGGCTGCTGCGACTGGGCAGCGTGCCGCAGGTAGCGGGTGTGCTGGCGTTTGGCGATAGCGTGAAGCCGACTGCGAAGGCCGCGATTGATCGCCTGCACGCGCTTAAGATTCGTTGCGTGATGCTAAGTGGCGATAACGTTGGCAGCGCCACTACGGTCGCGCAGCAACTTGGCATCGATGAAGTCCGGGCGGAGGTGTTGCCGGCGGATAAGGCGCGGATTATCGGCGAGCTGAAAGCGAATGGGAGCGTTGTCAGTATGGTCGGCGACGGCATCAACGATGCCCCCGCGCTGGCAGCAGCCGATGTTGGCATTGCCATGTCCACCGGCACCGATGTCGCCATGCACGCCGCCGCCATCACGCTGATGCGCGGCGATCCTGCGCTGGTGGCAGACGCCATCGACATATCGCGCCGCACTTACGCCAAGATCCGCCAGAATTTATTTTGGGCATTCGTTTACAACGTCGTCGGCATTCCTGCGGCCGCCTTCGGGCTGCTCAACCCGATGATTGCCGGTGCGGCGATGGCATTCAGTAGCGTGAGTGTGGTGTCGAACGCGTTATTGCTCAAACGCTGGCGTCCGGGGAAGTGAGCAGTCGGTACCGCAAGTATTGAGCAAAGCCGTCATCGCGGTGTCAGTCGGAGTGCGATAATCAACTACACAACCGGACGGCGCCATGGAAAAAGAAATAGAAAAACCTACCGACCATCAGCGCCACGTTCCCCTGCTGAAAAGCCTTGGCCCCGGCTTGATTACCGGTGCCGCCGATGACGACCCGTCCGGCATCGCCACCTATTCGCAAGCCGGTGCGCAGTACGGCTACGGCATGCTCTGGAGCGTGCTATTCACGACGCCCTTGATGATCGGTATTCAGATCGTCAGCGCGCGTATCGGTCGCGTCACCGGCCATGGGCTGGCGGCCAATATCCGTGAACACTTTCCGAAATGGCTGCTTTATTTCATCGTCTCGTTATTGCTGGTCGCCAACACCATCAACATCGCGGCGGACCTGGGTGCGATGGGCAGTGCGTTACAGTTATTGATCGGCGGGAAAAGCGCGATCTATGTAATTTTCTTCGCGCTGGTGTCATTGGTGTTGCAGATTTTCATTCCGTTCCCGCGCTACTCGCCGATTCTGAAATGGTTTACGCTGGCGCTGTTTGCCTATGTTGGCACGGTACTGGTGGTGCACGTTCCGCTGGAAGAGGCGATCAGCGGCGCGCTGCTCCCGCAGCTTTTCTTTAACCGCGAGTACGCCGCGCTGCTGGTCGCGGTACTTGGCACCACCATCAGCCCGTATCTGTTTTTCTGGCAGGCTTCGCAAGAGGTCGAAGAGCAGCGCGCCACGCCGGGTGATGAGCCCTTGATCACGGCGCCGCATCAGGCGCGCGCCAATTTCAGGCGCATCAAATTTGATACCTACATCGGCATGACGTTTTCCAACCTGATTGCTTTTTGCATCATGCTCACCACCGCCGTCACCTTGCATGCCGCCGGGATCACCGATATTCAATCCTCCTCGCAGGCGGCTGAGGCGTTACGACCGCTGGCGGGCGACTTTGCGTTCCTGTTGTTTGCCATGGGCATCATCGGCACCGGCTTGCTGGCGATTCCGGTGCTGGCGGGCTCTGCGGCGTATGCGGTGGCAGAAAGTTTTCGCTGGCCGATTGGCTTGGGGTTGCCATTGGCGGAGGCGCGCGGTTTTTATGCGATCTTGAGTATCGCCACACTGCTTGGCGTCGGCATCGTTTTTTCCGGCCTGGATCCGATCAAGACGCTGCTTTGGGCGGCAATTGTGAACGGCGTCATTTCGGTACCGATCATGGCGGTGATGATGTTGCTCGCCGCCAAGCCCGCCGTGATGGGCACGTTTGTCGTACGGCGCAAACTGAAAGCGCTCGGCTGGCTGGCGACCTTGGTGATGGCCGCTGCGGTGGTGGTGATGTTTGCATTGATGTAGGATTCTTAGCAATATTTTGTGGGTAAGGCGATGAACAACGAAAAAAAATCGATGCCGCTCGATGGCCTCAAGGTGCTGGAAATGGGTACGCTGATCGCGGGCCCGTTCTGCGGGCGTCTGCTCGCCGAATTCGGTGCCGACGTGATCAAGATCGAAACCCCCGGCGACGGCGACCCCTTGCGCAAATGGCGAAAGCTGCACGACGACACCAGCCTCTGGTGGTACGCACAGGGGCGCAACAAAAAATCGGTGACGGTGAATCTGCGCGAAAAAGAGGGCCAGGAAATTGTCAGAAAACTCGCCCTCGATGCCGACATCATTGTCGAAAATTTTCGCCCTGGCACGCTCGAGAAATGGCATCTCGATTTCGACACACTGAGTAAAGCCAATCCCAAACTCATCATGGTGCGGCTGTCCGGCTTTGGCCAGACGGGGCCGTACAAGGATCGCGTCGGCTTCGGCGCGATTGGTGAATCGATGGGTGGCATCCGTTATCTCACCGGCTATCCTGATCGCGCGCCGGTGCGCGTCGGCATTTCGCTCGGTGATTCGCTGGCGGCAATGTACGGCGCGATGGGTGCCTTGATGGCGCTGCATCATCGCCACAAAACCGGCAAAGGCCAGATGGTCGATGTGGCTTTGTACGAGGCGGTATTTTCGCTGATGGAATCGATGCTGCCTGAATTCGGCATGGGCGGATTCGTGCGCGAACGCACCGGCTCCTCGCTCCCGGGCATCGTGCCTTCGAACACTTATTTATGCGGTGATGGTCAGTACGTGGTGATTGGTGCGAACGGCGACTCGATTTTCAAACGCATGATGCTGGCCATTGGCCGCACCGACTTGGCCAATGACGCAGGTGTTGCCGACAACGCAGGACGGACGGCGCGTACTGACGAGCTCGATAACGCCATCGGCGCGTGGACCGGTGCGAACACCTTGACCGAGGTGCTGGAGGTGCTGGGCAAAGCCGACGTACCGTCGGGGCGCATTTATTCGGTCGCCGACATCGTCGCCGACATGCAGTATCAGGCGCGTGGCATGATCGAGAAACATAAACTCGGCGATAATAAAGAAGTGTTGCTGCCGGGGATCGTGCCGAAATTATCGGCGACGCCGGGTGGGACGAAATGGATCGGGCCGAAGCTGGGCGCGCATACGGCTGAGGTATTGAGTGGGATTGGCTATGACGCGAGTGCGCAGGCGGATTTGAAGAAGCGGGGAATTATTTAGTTGCCGTTTCCCTCACGCCAACCCTCGGCTTCGCTTCAAGTGTACCCTTGTCCCAAAGGAGAGGGCGCTTAAACTCCCTCTCCTTTGGGAGAGGGTTGGGGTGAGGGAAAAAACAGTGACAGAAAGTCAACATGAAGCAACGCATCTACATCAATGACGTCGCCGTGCGCGATGGTTTCCAGATCGAGAAGAACATCATCTCGACCGAAACCAAGATTGCACTGATCGACGCACTTTCAGAAACCGGCATCGCCAAAATCGAAACAACGTCGTTCGTGCACCCGAAGCTGGTGCCGAATATGGCCGATGCGGTCGAGGTGTTGGCCAACATCAAGCGCGTCGCCGATGTGACCTACAGCGTGCTGGTGCCGAATCTCAAAGGCATGGAGCGCGCCATCACAACCCACCAGTCGCACGGCAAAATAGATGAAATCAATGTGGTCGTGTCGGTGTCGGAGACGCACAATCGTGCCAACGTAAACCGAACCTGCGATGAATCATTCGCCGATTTTGCGATCATGGTGAAGATGGCAAAAGATGCCGGTATTCGCATCAACGGCTCACTGTCGACGTCGTTCGGTTGCCCGTTTGAAGGCCACGTGCCCGAAGAGCGTGTGCTCGGTTTCGCGAAACGGTTTGTGGACCTTGGATTTGATGGCGTAAGTCTCGCCGACACCACCGGCATGGGAAATCCTGCACAGGTCGAGCGGCTCTCGGCGGCGGTAAAACAATTTGCCGATATTGAGCTCACCCTGCATTTTCACAATACCCGCGGCATGGGGCTGGCTAACGTGCTCGCAGGAATTCGCGCGGGCATCGTTCATTACGATGGCTCACTCGGCGGTCTGGGTGGCTGCCCGTTCGCGCCCGGTGCCACCGGCAACATCTGCACCGAGGACATGGTCAACATGCTCGAAGATATGGACTTCGATACCGGTGTCGATCTGGACAAGCTATTGGCCGCCGCTGTAAAAATGCCCGCCATCGTCGGCCATGAAGTTCCCGGGCAGGTGATGCGTGCCGGCAGAACCACTCACCTCCATGCGGTGCCGGAAAAGCTCTACACGCAGTGAATAAGCAAGTCTAGGAACGGCAACACAGCGATTCGACATTCGCCCAAAAATAATTTATGTGATGAGGAGAAAAAAATGTTCAAGAAAGTAATCGGTGCGGCACTTTTGCTGGCGGTCGCTTTTGTCGCGACGTGCGCAAACGCGCAGACTCTGGAAAAGAAAAAAATCACCATCGCCGTCGGCGGCAAGGGCTTGTTTTACTACCTGCCGCTAACGATTGCCGAGCGTCAGGGTTATTTCAAGGATGAAGGCCTTGAGGTTGAGATCCCCGATTTCGCAGGCGGTGCTAAAGCCTTGCAGGCATTGGTCGGCGGCTCTGCTGACATGGTCTCGGGCGCGTTCGAGCACACCATCAACATGCAAGCGAAGAAACAGCCGATTACTGCCGTCGTGTTGCAGGCCGGCTACTCCTCGATCGTGCTGGTGCTGTCCAAAGAAAGAGCCGCGAAATACAAATCAGCCAAAGACCTGAAGGGGCTGAAAATCGGCGTCACCGCACCCGGTTCGTCGACCAATATGTTCGTCAATAATTTGCTCGCCAAGGATGGCTTAAAGCCAACCGATGTTGCGATCGTCGGTACCGGCGCTGGATCGGGTGCGGTGGCGGCGATGGAAAAGGGTGAGCTCGATGGCATGTCCAATCTGGATCCAGTCACCAGCCAGTTGGAAGCGAGCGGCAAATTTGTCGCGGTCGCTGACAGCCGCACTGAAAAAGGCATGAAAGATATTTACGGCGGCGATTATCTGGCGTCGTGCATTTATGTCAATTCCGATTTCACCAAGAAAAATCCGAACACGACACAGGCGGTAGTGAATGCGATGGTGCGCGCACTGCGCTGGCTCGCCAAGGCCACGCCGGAGCAGGTGATGGCGGTGGTGCCGGAGTCGTACATGGGCGGCAATCGCGGGCTATACAAGGCGGCGTTGTTGAAGAACATGGTTGGCTATTCCACCGATGGCCAGATGAGCCTGAAGGCCGCGCAAAATGTTTATAAAGTGTTGAAGCAGTTTGAGCCGTCGGTGATCGCGGCGGGCGATTCGATCAATCTCGCCGCGACGTTCGATAACCACTTCGCAGCGAAGGCTGCCGCGAAATACAAATAGCGCCATGACGACCGCCCTCTCCCTCAGCAATGTCACCGTGACCTTCACCGGCAAAGCCGGTGGCGCAGGCTACACGGCGGTAAAAGACACGACGCTCAATATCGCCGACGGCGAATTCGTCTCGGTGGTCGGGCCAACCGGCTGCGGCAAATCCACGCTGCTCAATATCGGCGCGGGATTATTGAAAGCGTCGAGCGGTGAGGTAAAAGTATTTGGTGAGCCCTTGACCGGTTTGAACGCGAAAGCGGGCTACATGTTTCAGTCCGAGTCGCTGATGCCGTGGCGCTCGGCGCTGGATAACGTCACGGCAGGTTTGCAGTTTCGCGGCATGGATCAAGCGAATGCGCGCGCCAAGGGAGAGGACTGGCTGGAACGCGTCGGGCTCAATGGCTTCGGCAATCGTTATCCGCATGAAATGTCCGGCGGCATGAGGAAGCGCTGTGCCCTCGCGCAAATGCTGATCCTCGATCCGAAAATCATGTTGATGGATGAGCCCTTCTCGGCGCTCGATATTCAGACGCGTCAGTTAATGGAAAACGAGCTGCTACAGTTGTGGGAGCAGGACAAGAAATCGGTCATTTTTATCACCCACGATCTGGAGGAAGCGATATCGCTTTCGGATCGCGTCATTGTATTGGCGGCCGGTCCCGCGACGCATCCGATAGGTGAATTTGTGATTGATTTGCCACGGCCGCGCGATGTCGCGGAGATCCGCATGACGCCGCGATTTTTGGAATTGCATGCGCAGATTTGGCACGCGATGAAAGAGGAAGTGTTGAAGGGTTATGCGCAGACGCGCAATCGGGTGGTGGCGTGAAAAAAATCCCCGTCTGGTTCTGGCAAATCGCTTTACTCATCGCGATCTTCGTCATCTGGCATGTTGCGACCGCGCCAGACTTGATCCCACCATTCTTTTTCGACAACGAATATCGCGCGGCGTTTTTTTTCGGCGAGCCCGCGAAAATTTTTTCGGCGATTTGGGTCTGGTTCACGAGCGGCGAAATATACCCGCACCTGTGGGTAACGTTGCAGGAAACCATTCTGGCTTTTGCAATCGGCACGATGCTCGGTCTGGCAGTGGGCCTGTGGCTCGGCTTGACGCCAACCGCGTCGGCCATTCTCGATCCTTACGTGAAGGCGATGAACGCGATGCCACGGGTGATTCTCGCGCCGATTTTCATGGTCTGGTTTGGCCTCGGCATCTGGTCTAAAGTCGCGCTCGGCGTGACGCTGGTTTTCTTCATCGTTTTTTTCAACGTCTATCAGGGCGTGAAAGAAGTTTCACCCGTGGTGTTGAACAACGCCCGCATGCTCGGTGCCAATCGCGCACAATTATTGCGCTACGTTTATTTACCGTCGGCGACCTCGTGGGTGTTTTCCAGTTTGCACACCTCGGTCGGCATGGCCTTCGTCGGTGCAGTCGTCGGTGAATACCTGGGTAGTGCAAAAGGCGTGGGCTACCTGATTCATCAGGCTGAAGGTTCGTTCGACATCAACACCGTGTTCGCTGGCATTTTAGTGTTGACGGTGTTTGCGTTGCTGCTTGATTTTGCGGTGACGTTTGCCGAGAACAAGTTGCTCAAGTGGCGTCCGCAGCAGGCGGAGACGGAGACGACTTGATTATTGTTGGAAGCTACATACCAGCATAATTTAATGTAGAACGCCATTTGGCGAGGCGTTTCAGGCTAAAATGCTCTGAACGCCGCGCCAGATATATAGTTTCGACTTCGATAAGGCAGAGAAACCCCGTGACCATCACGTTCTCAATTAGGCTACAATTGATGCTGGAATGAGAACATGACTGGAATCGCTGAACAACTACTCGGCAGTTCGCGTGCCGCCATCTTGGCCACGCTATTGCTGCGACCGGACGAAACCGTCCATGGTCGCGAGCTGGCGCGCTTGACCGGCATATCGCCCGGAACATTGCATCGCGAATTACAAGCGTTGACTGAAATGGGCCTGTTGACTCGCCGCGAAGTCGGTCGACAGGTTTTCTATGCTGCAGATCAAAGCTTTCCCCTGTTCGAAGACTTAGCCGCGATCATGCGGAAGACTCTAGGCGTGGCAGATGTGCTGCGCGCCGCCCTCATGCCGTTGCAAGATCACATCCGCTGCGCCTTTGTGTATGGCTCCATGGCCTCCGGCGAAACATCAGCCGCGAGTGACATCGATATCATGTTGCTGTGCGACGCCGACTTCGGTGCTGTCGTGCGTGCGCTGGCACCTACGCAGGCAACGCTGCGCAGGGAGGTAAACCCGGTGGTGATGGGCGTGGCGGAGTTCGCCCGCAAGCGTCGGGAAAAAAGTAGTTTTATTGCGAGCGTGCTGCGAAGCCCCAAGCTTTGGTTGATCGGTGAAGAAAATGACCTTCCAAAACCTGCTAAAAATCGGCCAGCTTAAGGCGCACACCGCGACCGCCGTTGATGTGCAGAAAATGCTCGCCGCCGCGACGCGTAATCTGAAAGACGCCGGCCGTGCCGAGAACAGCGGCGAAACGCGATTCGATTGTGCATACAAGGCGATCATGCAATGCGCGCTGATCGCAATGTGGGCCAATGGCTACCGGCCATCGACCAACCTGCCCGGACATCACCAGACCTTGATACAAACCTTGACGCTATCACTGGGATTGCCCGCGGATCGCGTGTTCGTACTCGACGCATTGCGCAAGAAACGAAACCTGAATGACTACAACGGTGACCCGATAGAAGATGCGGCGGTCAAACAATGCCTGCACGAAGGAAAGAGCCTGCTGGATGAAGTTGATGGTTGGTTGAACAAGCAGCATCCGCAATTGATGTCGGGCAGAACATGAGGTCATTGTCCATTTGCTTTCTGTGAATGCAACAACGAAAAAATTGAACCATCACGATTGTGCGCTCCTGAAGCGGGTGTTGAGATAGATGGAGTCTGGCTGGGACGTTCTTCACAGAAATTATTCGTCCGCGTGAATTGCGCGCGGCAATTGCGACTAGCAAATGAATCGAGCCGCAAGCCATCCAAGGTGTGATTCGAACGATTTGTGTTGCGGCGTGAAATGGCGCAGCGCAGCTTCTCCGTAAAGGCCATCATAAAACGCCATCCTGCGCGCCTTCGCGGGCAAAAATGGCCTGAAAGCCGCGCCAGTGCTAGACTTTATGTGTCGCCACCTAACCCCAGCTCCTGAATTTTCCGCGTCAGTGTATTCCTGCCAATCCCCAGCAACGTCGCCGCTTCAATTCTTCGCCCGCCGGTATGCTCCAGTGCCTTGCTGATCAGCGCCGCTTCGAACGAACGATTGAGTCCGTCGAAAATTTCTTTCTCCCCGCGCGCAAGCGACGCGGTGACTTCGCGTTCCAGCGCGCGTCGCCAGTTGCTGTCGACCGGCACTGCGCTCTTGTCGCCTGCGCTGCCGCGCATGTCGGCGGGCAGATCGGCGACCTCGACCGTTTGCGCGGGTGCCATCACGGTAATCCAGTGGCAAAGGTTTTCGAGTTGGCGGACGTTGCCGGGGAATTCCTGTTGCGACAGAAATGCGAGTGCGGATTCTGAAAGGCGTTTGGCTTCGACGTTTAATTCACGCGCGCTCTTGGCCAGGAAATGTTTCAGCAGCAGTGAAATATCTTCACGACGCTCGCGCAGTGATGGCAATCGCAAGCGGATGACGTTTAAGCGATGATATAAATCTTCGCGAAATAATCCGGCCTTGACGCGTTGATCCAGATCCTGATGGGTCGCTGCGATCACGCGCACGTTGGCGGTCATCGGTGTATGGCCACCGACGCGATAAAACTGCCCGTCCGACAACACCCGCAACAGGCGCGTTTGCAAATCGGGTGGCCTGTCGCCGATCTCATCGAGAAAAAGTGTGCCGCCATCGGCTTGCTCGAATCGCCCGCGACGCATCGTCGCGGCACCGGTAAAAGCGCCGCGTTCATGGCCAAACAATTCGCTCTCCAACAAGTCTTTCGGGATCGCAGCGGTGTTGATGGCGATAAAGGGCTTGGCGGCGCGCGGGCTGTGGCGATGCAATGCCAACGCGACCAATTCCTTGCCGGTGCCGGATTCGCCGGTAATCAATACGGTGGCGTGCGATTGCGAGAGGCGGCCGATGGCGCGAAATACTTCCTGCATGGTCGGCGCGGTGCCGAGTATTTCCGGTACGTCACCGTTGACGTCGTCAACCGATGATTCGCGCATCGACTCGTCAAGCGCGCGGCGAATCAGCTCGACAGCGTGATCGACATCAAATGGCTTGGGCAGGTATTCAAATGCGCCGCCCTGAAATGCCGCGACTGCGCTCTCCAAATCAGAATAGGCGGTCATGATGATGACCGGCGTCGCCGGCAGCTTCGCTTTAAGTTGTTGCATGAATTCGAGCCCCGAGGCGCCGGGCATGCGGATGTCGCTGATCACCACCTGCGGCGAGCTATGCTCCAGTGCATCCAGCGCATCTTGTGCCGCGACGAACGAGCGAAAAACAATGCCCTCGCGCGAAAGTGATTTTTCGATTACCCAACGAATACTTTTATCGTCGTCGATGATCCAGACTGGCCGCATGAACTGCTTTCAAAAATGTTGGTTTGATTCCGGGGATGGTGGAAGCGGGCGCACCGGCAACAGCACCGTGAACCGCGTTTGACCGGGGACGCTTTCGAATTCGATAATGCCCTGGTGTTGATTGACCAGATCCTGTGCAATCGATAATCCCAAGCCGGTGCCGCCATCGCGCCCCGACACCAGTGGATAAAAAATTTTGTCGTGCAGCGCACTGGCCACGCCCGGACCGTTGTCTATGATGTCGATCATGATCGCGTAGCGATAGCGGACGCGGGCCAGCGTCACCTGCCGCGCGATACGGGTGACGATGCGAATTTCTCCGCGGCCTTTCATCGATTGCGCCGCATTTCTTGCCACGTTCAGCAGCGCCTGAATGAGCTGTTCTTTCTCGCCGGTGAGATCGGGCAGGCTGGTGTCGTAATCGCGCACGACCTTTATGCCATCCGGAAATTCGGCCAGCATCAGCATGCGCACGCGCTCCAGCACCTCGTGAATATTGAGGCTGACAAGTTTTGGCAGGCGATGCGGCGTGAGCAGACGATCCATCAACGCTTGCAGGCGATCAGCCTCTTGCACGATCACTTGCGTGTATTCTTTCAAGTCGATATTTGGCAGTTCGCGTT
>JAYVXF010000258.1:0-4024 GCA_043793345.1 Betaproteobacteria bacterium
CTGCCGCTCGACTTGCATGTGTAAAGCATTCCGCCAGCGTTCAATCTGAGCCAGGATCAAACTCTTGAGTTCAATACCTGTTTGTTTCAACGTCCAGCCTAAACCAGACGTTTAATCACTCAAAGTCACTAACAGGTAATTTGCAGCTACCTTGCAGCAGCCACTGATACCTACTAATTTTTACTTCTTGTGAGCACTTCGATATGTTGAGTTCAAACCCTGCATTCACTTCCAGCCAAATTATCAGCTTAGCCTTCTACTAACCAGCACCTTTGACAGCACCAGTCAATCCGTCAACACAGGGCACCCAATCTACCCAGCGCCCACATCTATCGATTGTCTTGTTTTTAAAGAACGATTCGTCATTCACTAAGTTAGAAACCAACTTTGGTTGCGGGGGCAGGATTTGAACCTGCGACCTTCGGGTTATGAGCCCGACGAGCTGCCAGACTGCTCCACCCCGCGCCCGAACTAATGAATTTCGAAGAACCGCAATTATAGCCATACTTCGATAACTTGGTCAACACCTTCTCAAGTTTTTTCCATGGACTAATCGGCGCGAATAATGCAAATCGCGTTACGATTAAAAAATCGACAAATTGATTCCGGAAAACTCAAATGGATCAGCTCACCAATATTGCTTTAGCACTCGCGCTCGCGTGGGCCAGTGGCATTCGCCTCTATGCAGTGCTGTTTCTAGTGGGGCTTGCCGGACACTTCCATTGGTTTGACTGGACTGCGCCGAAAAGTTTCGAA
The DNA here is from genome assembly GCA_043793345.1 of Betaproteobacteria bacterium. Lineage (GTDB taxonomy): Bacteria > Pseudomonadota > Gammaproteobacteria > Burkholderiales > Usitatibacteraceae > UKL13-2. Next base: position 757 of record JAYVXF010000258.1, read on the forward strand.
TTGCTTTCTCATCCGCTGGTACTGGGCACCACCGGCTTCATGCTCTTTATAGAATTCTTCGCCGATAAAATTCCGGCGGTCGACACGATTTGGGATGCGATCCACACGTTCATTCGCATTCCTGCCGGCGCATTACTTGCGGCCGGCGTCATCGGTGCAGCGGACGGGCAAGCGTGGGCGCTGGCGGCGGGCTTACTCGGCGGCACGGTGACCGCAGGCACGCATTTCTTGAAGGCTGGCGGACGCGCCGCAATCAATACATCGCCGGAGCCGGTCAGCAATTGGATCGCATCATTTACCGAGGACGCCGCAGTGCTGGGCGGAATGTGGCTCGCGGTTTCGCATCCGCTGATATTTATTATTTTACTGATCCTGTTCGTGTTGCTGACGATCTGGCTGCTGCCAAAATTGTATCGCTTCATCCGCGCCATTTTTACGCGCGTCGCTGGTATGTTCTCAAACCGGACAGCCGCGATACAAAAATAAACTAAACCGCGCGACGCTCGATAAAAGCCTGCGCCAGTGTCCCCGCATCCACATGCTCAAGCTCGCCGCCTACCGGCAATCCGCGTGCGATGCGCGACACTTTCAAGCCCTGCTCACCGAGCAATTCGCTGATGTAATGCGCGGTCGCTTCGCCCTCGACGGTGAAATTGGTGGCAAGAATAACTTCTTTGACGGCGCCGTCGGCTGCGCGCTTGATCAAACCATCAAGGTGAATATCTTTCGGCCCGATGCCGTCCAGCGGTGACAGCCGGCCCATCAAAACAAAATACAGGCCGCGATAAGTTTGCGTCTGCTCCATCATCAATAAATCACCTGGCGTTTCGACCACACACAGCAACGATTTATCGCGTTTGAACGACACGCAGATTTCGCAAATTTCCACTTCCGTAAACGTATTGCACATATCGCAATGCCGCACCCGCTCGACGGCATTTTTCATCGAATCGGCCAGCCGCCTGGCACCGTCCTGATCGCGCTGTAGCAGGTGATAAGCCATGCGCTGTGCGGACTTTGGCCCGACGCCCGGCAGGCAACGCAATGCCTGAATCAAGGCTTCAAGTGACGACGGTGGTCGCATCGATGGCCGCTTAAAACGGCAGTTTCATTCCAGGCGGCAGCTGCATGCCTGCGGTCAAACCGCCCATTTTTTCCTGCGAGGTCGCTTCGGCTTTGCGCACCGCGTCGTTAACGGCGGCTGCAAGTAAATCCTCAAGCATTTCTTTGTCGTCCATGACGCTCGCGTCAATCGAGACACGCTTGACATCGTTGCGGCAAGTCATCACGACCTTGACCATGCCGCCGCCCGATTGACCTTCAACTTCGATAGTCGCAAGTTGTTCCTGCGCTTTTTTCATGTTGTCCTGCATCATCTGCGCTTGTTTCATCAAGCCGCCCAATCCGCCCTTCATCATATTGCTCTCCGCATTTCGTGTTTAAGAATTGGCAGGACGAATCGACGACGGCAAAACTTCCGCGCCAAAATCCTGCTTCAGACTATTGATAAATGGATCCGCCAAAATCGCCGCCTCGGCCGCCACTTGACGGTCAGAGCGTTCGCGATTCTCAACTGCTGCAAGGCTGTTGCCCGCGTTACTTTTATCGGCGACATCGCCGATGCGAATATTCAAGCGCAAGTTCGCTCCAAAATGCGGCAACAACTCTGATTTCAGTTTTTCCTGAAAGGCTTTTTCTGCTAAATGCTTTTGTGCAACCGGTAACGCCAACTCAAGAATGCCACCTGCGAACGACAAGAACTCGCACTGCTTGGCCAGCATGCCCGCCATGCCGTTAAAGTTCAGTCGCGCGAGAAAACCCGCCCAATCGCCGTTAAAAACACCCGCCCCTGTCGGCGACACTGCATATAAAGTCCCCGCCAATACTGGCTCCTGGACACTTTTGCCGCCACGAGCCGCGCCAGTGCTGGTGTTTACCGTTGTCGATGCGTACTCTTTTGCTGGTGGCATGGTAGGCTTTTGTTCCACATTCGCGCTGCCTTCCGGCGTTAATGCCGCGAGCCCTTTCTGTCCGCCTGCGAACGACAACATGCGCAGCATCGTCATGGTAAAGCCGGAATGCTCGTCCGGTGCCAGCGACAAATCGCGACGACCGAGTAATGCAATCTGGTAAAAAAGTTGCACGTCATTTGTGCTGAGCCTGGCGGCTGCGTCAATCGTCCGTGTTGCGTCCGGCCCCTCGACCGCTGACGCGCCCGCGCTTTGCACCAGCGCGATGCGCGCGAGCACACTCGCAAAATCCTTCAGCGTGATATCAAACGAAATACTGCGCGATGCGATTTGATCGATTTCGGCGATCAGCGTTTTGGCGTCGCGACTTGCCAGACAATCCAGCAAGGAAAATAAATACGCCTGATCGAGCGCGCCCAGCATCGTCGCCACGTTATCGGTCTTGACCTCTCCTGCGCCGTACGCAATCGCCTGATCAAGCAGGCTCAGCGAATCGCGCACACTGCCTTCTGCTGCACGACTCAACAGCGGCAGTGCCAGCGGCTCGAAGGCGATATTTTCGGCCTTCAATATTTTTACCAGGTGGGATTCAAGCAAAAGCGGTGGCAAATTTTTCAGATTGAATTGCAGGCAACGCGACAGCACCGTGATCGGCAGTTTTTGCGGATCCGTCGTCGCCAGAATGAATTCAACATGACCCGGCGGCTCTTCCAGCGTTTTCAGCATCGCGTTAAACGCGGACTTCGACAGCATGTGTACTTCGTCGATGATGTAGACCTTGTAGCGCCCCGACACCGGCGCGTACTGCGCGGTCTCAAGCAATTCGCGCATCTCGTCGACCTTGGTGTTGGTTGCCGCATCCACTTCCAGCAGATCAACGAAGCGCCCCGCATCAATTTCGGTACACGGCGTACAAACACCGCAAGGCTTGGAGGTTATGCCGCCGTCACCGTTTGCACCAACACAATTGAGCGCCTTGGCAAGTATGCGCGCCAGCGTTGTCTTGCCGACGCCACGGGTGCCAGTGAATAAATACGCGTGATGGATGCGCCCGCTATCGAGCGCGTTGGCCAGAGCCCTGACGACATGATCCTGGCCGACCACGTCTTCAAATTTGCGTGGCCGCCACTTGCGAGCCAGAACTTGGTGGGCCATGGAAAAGATACCTTGTTGTGCGTGGCGAATAGACGCCACGCGTCGCGCCGAATAGGGTGTGGCGAGCCTGACCCCCGGCACTTCAATTACTTCGCTGTGGCTGCTTCGTTCCCGACCTGACCAGATTCACAAAGATTGAATGC
>JAYVXF010000259.1:0-4024 GCA_043793345.1 Betaproteobacteria bacterium
CGACATTCACGCGCCTTTCGACGCTCCCGATTGCTAAGGCAGTTCCGATATGACCAGCGAACATAGTGGCTCCTAATTCTTGCGAGCGGGCCTAACGTAGAGGTAAAGGGCTGCGCGCTTTTGCGCAGTCCCGCTTGAACGCCGGGTTAGGTTTGATTTGCATGTTCCAAGGAGATGACTATTTTTCCTTGGGCGTGTCCTTCTTCAAGATAGCGGATAGCGTCAGCAACCTTATTTAACGGGTAACGCCTATCAATAACAGGGACTACTTTTCCGGCTTCAAGAAGCTCTTTGACAATAACCAAATCTTTTTTATTTGGTTTCATCAACAAGTTTCCCATTTTCTTATTGCCGACCATTGAGAGCCATGGCCCTAAAAACATGGCTTGGAACATTTGGGCCCCGGAACCTCCGGTCATGACATAAATTCCATTGGGACTTAATGCACGCTTGTAATCCCCAATCGAATGATATCCGTTAGCAGCTAAAATCAGGTCGTAACGCCGTCCATTTTGGGTGAAATCCTCTCGCGTGTAATCAATGACATGGTCTGCACCGATCGAGCGCACCCGATCCAAATTTCTGGTGCTACACACGCCAGTCACGTCAGCCCCGAATGATTTTGCAATCTGTACAGCAAACGTACCCACACCCCCAGACGCACCATTAACCAAAACCTTTTGCCCGGGTTGAATCTGTCCTTTACGAAGACCCTGTAGGGCGGTGACTGCCGCTGCTGGCACGGCCGCTGCTTCCTCGAACGACAGATTGGCCGGTTTCAGCACTAATGCATTTTCAGTAACACATACATACTCGGCAAAAGCACCAAAACCGCACACGGATATGTCCCCGAATACTTCATCACCTGACTGAAACTGCGATACGTTTCTGCCAACCGCTGCAACCCGCCCCGCTACGTCCGCGCCAAGTATTTTGTGTCTTGGTTTCAGAAGCCCAAACATTAGACGAACCGGGAACGGTTCACCTCTCATGAGGTGCCAGTCACCCGCATTTGCCGACGCGGCATGAACCTTTAGCAAGACTTCATCGTCCTTGGGAGTAGGTTTTTCTAACTCTTCGAGTTGGAGAACATCCGGTGATCCATATTTTCTGCAAACAATCGCTTTCATTTGCTCCCTCCGCATTTATCTTTATCCGGGGATGTTAAATATAGTTCACTAGGATCTATCCAAAAACATTTGGTACACGAACGTGCCAAGTGTTTACTGAGGTGCGCGGCACAACGAAGATTGAAAAACCTAACTCAATATAGGCAGCAGCGCATCCGCAACCCATTCCGCGCTGCTCACCATCATGCGGACAAAGAGATAAATATTCACGGTGAACAACAGCTTATCACCAGTGCTGTTGCATCACGCCACCATTAACAGAATCACGAAAAGCAGCACGCTGACGTTTGCGCACGAAGGGCAAAACAATGCTGCTGAATAAATTAAACACCAGTATCGGCGCGCGTCTTCAGCCGCTATTGCCCCGTGATCCTCACCAGTGCTTGTGTTTCACACTTGTAAATCTCTCAAAACTCAATCCATTGCAGGGCAAAAAATGTTGCCGCGCGGTGAACGCAAGATGCCGCGTGCGCAGTGCGCACCCTACGCACCCGCTCATTCATCAGCGAGCAACTGTTCGAGCCGTCGCGGATAGTGGTTGAGGAAATCGCGCGTGACCGCAAAGTGTTCGGTGTCCTCAAACTTCGCTTCCGAAATGCCTGAGCCATCGAACTGGAGGATTTTTGCCCGTGGATATGACAGCAATATTGGCGAGTGCGTTGCGATGATGAACTGGGAATCATTTTGCACAAGTTGGTGAATAGCGGAGAGCGCAGCGAGTTGACGGTTTGGCGATAAGGCCGCCTCCGGTTCGTCGAGAAGGTAGAGCCCGACACCGCGAAATTTGTGGGTGAGCAAGGCCATAAAGGCTTCCCCATGCGACCGCGAATGCAAAGAGCGATTATCGTAGCCACCCAGATAGCCGACTTCAACCATATACGTCGCGACGTTGAAGAAGCTCTCGGCGCGCAAAAAGTAGCCGTCCGTGGGTTTCCGAAAGCTGCGGCTCAGCCGTAGCGCTCGATGGAGCGGTGAGACCGATTCCGTTGTTTGCATCTGGACGTTCTTGGTGCCGCCTTCCGGTCCATAGCCAAGCGCAACTGCGATGGCCTCAAGGATGGTTGATTTCCCAGAGCCGTTCTCCCCGACAAAGAAAGTCACATCGGGGTGAAAGTCGAGATGCCCCAACTCGCGTACGGATGGAATATTGTAGGGGTAGGTTTCAAATTCGATTTCCACATCGGCTCGAATTGATACCTGTTGGAGGTAAGGCTTTGCCGCGAGGGACATTGCTATTGATCTTTCCATAACTGTGAGACTGCGGTTCCCCTCTCCCGGCCTGTCGGCCACCCTCTCCCGCTCGCGGGAGAGGGGCTGGGGGGAGAGCGGGATGACAACTGGTATCAGCGTCATACCGTTTGGTAATGCTCAATAAGTTACCTAACTCGTTGTGGGTAGCTTATCGTCCGACACATCACTTCGCCTTCGCCACCATCGCAGCAAAAAAAGTCGTCACGCCTTCACGCCCCATCTTGCGCGCATCCGCAAGCTCGCCGCCATCGGTCTGGTACGCCACACTCCCGTCAGCGCGCAGCATCGCCACCGAGGGAATGCCTTTCTTGATGACATTGCCGTATCGGGAAGCGACATCAACATTGCGATCAAACTTGCCGACGTCAACTTTCACCACCACCAGCCGGTCATTCACCAATCTGGCGAGCTCGCCCTGATGCATTTCGATGTCGAGCATTTTGCAATCGCCGCACCAGTTGGCGCCGAACACGATGAGTGCGGATTTATTTTCCGCTTTGGCTGTTTTCATTGCGGCCTGAATTTGCTGATTCGCGTTGGCCGTTTCGTCGTAGGGATTTTTATCGTCGGCCAGTGCGAGATTGCACACGGCAATCAACGCCAGCAGTGTGAATAATTTTTTCATGTTGAGAACTCCTGAATATTTCAATTACAAATTAAAAGCGGGAAAATTAGCCGTCATTCCCGCGTAGGCGGGAATGACGGCTATGGTTTTAGCGCACGGTACAAAAACGGCAGACTGCGCTCCATCCGGTAGTCGACGCTTGAGTGGGTGTCGTCGAATTCTTCATAGGTGTGTTTGATTTTAGCTGCGGCGAGACGCTTCGATAAAATCCGCGCGCCGTAGTGAATATGATATTGATCGCGCCAACCACAATCGATGAAAATCCCTTTCAGCGATTTCAGGTTCGCGCGATGTTTTGTGACCAGCTCGACCGGATCGTGCTTCAGCCATTGTTTCCAGCGTTGCGCGATCAGCTCACCCGTTTCCAGATTAAACGGCAAACGAAAACCGAGCGGCACTTTCGGGTCGGGATCGTAGCTGGCAGCCATCGCCATCATCATCAGGGTGTGACCTTCCACGTCGGAAAGTTTTTCTTTTTTCCAAATCGTGTCGAGGAAATTTTTGACGCGGCCATCATCCCGGCCGAGCGCTGCGCCCTTCTCTTCTTTGCGAACGTTGATCGCGCCCGCCACCCGTTTCACCTTGCGGTGTTTCATCAACTCGGTGAGCGTGTTCGGCCAATCGTGCATGTAGACAAAATCAAAATAGGCGTCACCCGAATGGCTGGCAATCGCACCCCAATACTTCGCGTATTGCATGCCGTGAATAACCGCGCCGTAGCCGCCGGAAGATTTGCCGAAGCAGCCGCGATGGTCGCGTGACGCAAGCGTGCGGAATTCGCGGTCGACGAAGGGTATTAATTCTTGGGTGAGGTAATCCGCATAATTGCCGATGGCGGAAGAATTAATATATTGGTTGCCTCCGAGCGCGGTGAAGCAATCCGGGAACACCAGAATCGTCGGCCCCATCTTGCCCTCATGAATCAATCGCGCCGCGCGCTCGGGAATGTTTTCATCGAAATTTCGCCAGTTGGTGTGGCTCATTCCCGAGCCGGTGAAGCCGACCAGATCATACAAAA
>JAYVXF010000260.1:0-4010 GCA_043793345.1 Betaproteobacteria bacterium
GATCACCAGCGCCACCCCAGCGGTGACCTACAGCGCCGGTTGCAGCGGTCCTGCCACAGCCGCCTACAACGGCGGCAGCAAAGTCCTGAGTGGCCTGACGGGTCTCGCCATGACCAGCGGCACCACTACCTGCACCGTCACCGTGGCCGGGGTCACCAACACCCCCGGACAAACCGGCAGCTGTCCAATCGCAGCCCAGACCAACCTGACCGCCAGCGTCACCACCACGGGGGCCACCAACACCTCCACCGACCAGTGTCTGACCGTCAACAGCAATTCACCCGCGCTAACAAAAATATTCACCCCCGCCACATTCGCCGATGGTTCTACGACAACATTGCGCTTCACGCTCACCAACAACGGAACAAACCCTGCGCGGACGGGCATCAATTTCACGGATAATTTGCCGTCTGGAATTCGCGTTGCAGCAGGCGGCGTGTTGGGTTCGTCAACCTGTACCAATGCAGCAGCGGTGACAACCGCCTCGAGCGGCAGCGGGGTGATCACGGTTGCGGGCGCGACGATGAATAATGGACAAGCCTCCTGCACCATCGACGTGCAGGTACGCAATACGGCAGGCCAGGTCAATTCAAATTGCGCCGCGAATCCAGCCGCATTCACCAACACCACCGCGAACGTGGTCGGGCTTGCCAACGTCACCAGCAGCGTGACGCCAAGTTGCGTCGTTGTGACCACCGCCGCGCCAACGATTACGAAAGCATTCAGTCCCGCCAGCATTTCGATTGGCGCGACATCAACGATCAGCTTTACGTTGGGCAACACCAATAGCATCGCGCTAACCAACGCGAATTTCACCGACACGCTGACCAATATGGCGATCAATGCTGCGGGCTCGGCCGCAGGCACTTGCGTCGGTGCTGGCAGTAACGCGTTGACTGCCGGGCAGACGAGTCTGTCGTTGACGGGTTTGACGATTCCGGCGAACGGCACGTGTACCGTCACCGTCGTCGTTGTCAGCAACGTCGCTGGTGTCCACCCCAATTCCACCTCGGGTGTCGCGAGTAACGAGGCACCGACCGGCGCGATATCCAACACGGCGAACCTCACCGTCAACGCAACCCCGCCGAACATTAGTAAGGCGTTCAGCCCGGTCGCCATCCTCTCAGGTGGTGTGTCGACCTTGACGATCACGATCACCAATCCCAATGCCGGCTCCATCACCGTCGGTAGTGTGACCGACACCTTCCCGATCACACCAGGCACAGGCGTCGTGCGCGCTACGGTTGCGAACGCAAGTACCACCTGCGCAGGTGGTGCGGTCAGCAGCACCTCGGGCTCGGTCACGTTAACCGGCGGCACTGTCCCTGCAAGCGGCACATGTACTTTGCAGATCGACGTGACCGCAGCGCTCAACGGCAGCTACCTCAATACGATTGCCGCCAATGCGCTTACCACCAATGCCGGCAGCAACGCCGCTGCCGCATCGGCAACGCTATCGGTGACACCCGTTGCCAACGTTTCCGTCACGAAGACAGGCCCCGCGTCGATACCATGGGGCACGACGATCAGCTACACGGTCGTCGTCACCAACGGCGGCCCCGACGCCGCGAACGGCAGCGCGTTCAGTGATGTCGTGCCCGCCGCAATCACCGGCGTCACGGCAACCTGCGGATCACCGACTCTGGGTGCGGTGTGTGGCGCGGTCAACGTCGCTGGCAACAACGTAACCAGCACCATCACTACTTTGCCGGCCGGTGCCACCGTCACCTTCACGATTCAGGGCACCGCACCGCAAAGCGGCACGCTTGCCAACAGCGCCACCGCGATCGTCCCCGTGGGCGTGACCGATCCCGATGATCCGGGCCGCACCGGTGCTGGCAACAACACGTCGAACACCGTCATGACGGCCGTGGTTGCACCTGATTTGCAGTTAACCAAGACTTCAAGCAGCGGTATGTTTAGTGTCGGCGGCACGGGTAGTTTCACACTCACGCCAAACAACACAATCGGCACAGCGCCAACGACTGGCATTGTCACGGTAACCGACACGCTGCCCGCTGGGCTCACCTACGTGGCAGCCGGCTCGGGCGGCGCTGGCTGGACGTGTGGCAACACGATGCAGGTCGTCACCTGCACGAGCACAACCGTACTCCTCGCAGGCGCTACCGGCAATCCGATTACGATTAACGTGTCCGTCGCGAGCAATGCCGTGCCTGGCATCACCAACACCGCGCTCGTCTCAGGCGGCAATGAGCCACCCGGCAACACCGGCAACAACAGCGCCGTGGTGACGGTATCAGTGGCCAACGTCGGCATGAATACCTTCCTAACCGACGGTGCGCAGACCGGCTTGCCAGGCACCACCGTGCTCTATACGCACGTCTTCACCGCAGGGCAGAGCGGCAGCGTAAGCTTCGCCACCACCGACACGCCGTCGCCCGCGATTCCTGGCTGGACCAACCAGATTTATCGCGACACCAATTGCAACGGCGTGCTCGACGGAGCCGAAGGCGTTTCCATCTTTAGCGGCAGCGTCGCGGTCAATCCGGGCGATCAGGTGTGTCTGATCGTCAAGTCAAGCATTCCAGCGGCAGCGCCGTACAACGCGCAAGACACCATCGTCGTCACCGCAACGTTTACGCCACCGACGGGCCCGGTCGTCACCTACCCACGCCAGGATGTCACCACCGTTGGTGCGCCCGGCGGGTCGGGTCTCACGTTGATGAAATCGGTGCGCAACGTGACGCAAGGCGGCGCAGCGGGCACCGTCAATAGCGCGCGCCCTGGCGATATTCTCGAATACATCATCACCTACACCAACACCGCAAGCACCACCGTGATGATGGTCGTGATCAGCGACAACACACCCGCATTTACCGGGTTCGGCCAGGCCAGTTGCGGTACGCCGCTGCCTGCCGCGTTGACGTCGTGTATGGTCACCGTGCAGCCAATGGTTGGGGTGGGCGGCAACATTCAGTGGACACTAAATGGCCTATTGAATGCGAGCCAATCGGGCACGGTCATCTTCCGCGCGACAGTGCAGTAACACCGGAAAAAGGCTGATAAACCCTAGCACTGGCGCGGATTGTGGCGGCATTCTGCTCCGCGAGCCGCGCCCATGCTAGTGTTTGCCTAAAGTTTTCGTCGGCGTGGCAGTAGCACGGCAAGCCCGTGCTATAATTTTCCTATTGTTTTTTATCGACTGATTGATGATTATTGGTCGCCAAAAAACCGCCAATCGACCATTTCGCTTTTCAAAAACATGAAAAAATCCATTCTCACGCTTGTCATTTTTCTCGCGCCCGCGTTCGCGTTTGCACAGGCGCCCGCCGCCAAGGGCGATCCGGTTGCAGGAAAAATTAAAGCCATCGCCATTTGCTCGGGATGCCACGGCGTTGTTGGCACGAAGACCGCGTATCCGGAAGTCTATTTAGTGCCCAAGATCGGTGGTCAAAATGCCGACTATCTGGTGTCGGCACTCAAGGCTTATCGCAGCGGCGAGCGCTATAACCAGACGATGCAGGGATTGGCGAGCGCGTTGAAAGAATCAGAGCTGGTGGATATTGCCGCCTATTACGCACAGAAATAAAACGCAAAAAATAAGCAACGCTAAAGGCATAAATTGAACATGAAAAAAACCAGTATTTTGATCATCGCACTTTGCGTGGCACTGCCGCTGTCAGCAGGTGCGCGTGGCAACGCGGAAGAGGGTGCCAAGAAATCGGCGACCTGTAAAGCCTGTCATGGCGAAGGTGGTGCCAAGCCGATCCAGCCCGACTATCCGGTGCTGGCCGGGCAACACTATGACTACATCGTTGCCGCGCTTACACAATACAAAGCGGGCAAGCGCAAGAACGCGTCGATGAATGGTTTCGCTGCAGCGCTGAAGCCGGAAGACATTCAGGATCTCGCGGCATATTTCTCCTCGCAGCCGTCGGATCTCCGTTCGAAATATTGATTTCGTTTTGGCAGTAAATCGGGATAGGGGCGACCAGTTTAACTGGCCGATCCCCTCCCACACCACCCGGCATGCGGGTCCGCACCGGGCG
>JAYVXF010000261.1:0-12636 GCA_043793345.1 Betaproteobacteria bacterium
AGGTTTAACCGATTGGAAACTTGTAAGTCAGGCGTGTGCGCTGTCAAGACTCCACCGTCTCGCCGCCGCAATAAACGCAGCTTTGTGCTGCGGCCAATCATGTAAGGTTGCAGGGTCAAAATCCGCGCCACTGGGCCAAGTGATCGTGTGGACTTCGGCATCCAGACTCACTTCGGCGAATACAGCCGGATCCCGCAACGGCCCGTAAATTTCACCCTCAAGAATCTGTTCAAAATCGATGGTCTGTTCCAAGCCATCGTTAAATTGCAGCCGCAATGTGTAGGGTGCAAGAATTTCGAATTCGGTGATGCGATAGATAGGATGATCCATGACTTTCTCCTACTGCAATGGGGAAATCGGTTTGGGTTTGCGGCCTTGCTCCAATAGTTGCCAATCGTCCAATAGCTCGGATTGATGCAGCTCCGCCCAAGCTTCAACGAGTCGTTGTTGTTTCTGTGGCATAAAACCGATAATTAGCGCCACGGGTAAAATCGAAAACACCGCCTCGTGTTCGCCATAGTAGGCATGGAAATGCGCCACATGATGACGCTCGGAGGGTTCGGAAAACATCCGAATGATGATACCGAAAAAACGCGCTAGTTCAGGCATGACCGATATTCCTGATGCCGCTGGACCACCACACAAGAATTTCTTGAAAGTTGATCCTGTAAGCTTTTCGCTGTGTACTTAACGACCAGCTTACAGGATAAGTCTGTCTCTGGTTTCTTGGGGGACTAGATTCGATCACTCCAATATCCCGGCTCGCGGCTCTGATGCGCGATTGCAAAGATCTGCGGCCCGTTGATCTCATCTTCTTCGTACACGACTGTGTACGGAAAGCGGTCGAAGTGATAGACGCGCAGACCATCCTCGCCGTGTGGGCCACGTTGCTGATTCTCGACAAGTAGATCGCGTACCCGCTCGTATTCAGCCAGAAAGGCTGCTGCAATCATGCTGCTGGCATGCGCCGCGTAGTACACCGCCGCATCGCCAAGTTCAGCCTCGGCATCGGGGTGAATCGAATAACTCAAGCTAACTTTGCTCTGACCCGCGCCAAGGCTTCGTCTCCGGGCAACATTGCGACTCTGCCGCTTCGAACTTCCTCGCGACGGCGAAGCGCAAGATTCATCCAGGCTTTTTGCGCGGCTGACTTGGGTTCAAAGCTCGCGATCAGTAACTCAAGCATTCGGGCGCGATCTTCGGCTGGAAGGTCAAGTACTTCTGCTGCAAGGTCGTGAGCGGGTGTAGTCATGATGCCTCCGGTTTGCTCCTGTACGCTTTTCGTTGAGTACTTAACGAAAGCCAAAACATGAAGGCAGGCATGCAGCATAACGCATGGGAAGGCATCGAGAAAGCGCGCCGTGCGGGTGTGCGCGCAATACCCACCAATGGTCGTCTTAGGCTGGGTCCCAGCCCGCTACATCATTTGTTCCTGCGGCATGATACCAATCTTGATCGCGTTCATGATTGGCTTACCTCCCGCCAAACACGGTCAACATGGACGCGATTCATACTGATATTCACGCCTCACAATCACTGTCAATTTTTTAGTGTGATGATTCATCTGGTTTGCGTCACATCAGTTTGAATCGCGCCCGTCAACATTTATGAAGAAATCTTCGAGCAACTGGTAGGCGCTTTCGAACGCATATGGCGCGCCTTACTCGGAAACATGACGGTGATGGTGGTCGAACGGCCAGCGATGGCCTGCGTACTTGAACTTGTTCGGCGGCTTGACCGCGAGCGCGTTGCGGCGGTTTGTGCCGCGAGTTGATAAACGTCAACGCTGAGGCTACAATACTCCCGAAATGGGAGAAGTATTTAGCCATGCGCATTGTTGCCAAGAGTACCTTAAAGAAATTCTGGGACCATTCTGCCAACAGCGATGCGCAAGGCCCGCTCGAAAGTTGGTACGAGGAAGCGCTGAAAGCAACCTGGCTGTCGCCGCAGGCAGTGAAGAACCAGTACCGCAATGCCAGCATCTGCGGCAACAATCGGGTTGTATTCAACATCGGCGGCAACAAGTACCGCTTGGTTGTGGAAATGCAGTACCGAGCCGGAATCGTCTGGGTGAAATTCGTTGGAACCCATGCGCAGTACGATTTGATCAATGTGGAGACCGTAAATGAATATTAAGCCCATTCGCAACGACGATGAATTGCATGCGGCCTTTCGTCATCTTGAAAGCATTTTCCAGTCCGAGGAAGGCACTCCCGAGGCTGATGAAATGGAAGTCCTGGTGACTTTGATCGAAGCCTACGAATACAAGCACTATCCAATTGCCCCCCCCGATCCTGTCGATGCGATCAAATTCAGAATGGAGCAGCAGGGGCTGACATCGCGCGATCTGGAAGCTTACATCGGCCCCAGCGGACGCGTATCTGAAGTGCTGAGCCGCAAGCGTCCATTAAGCCTGCGGATGGTCAAACGCCTGCACGAGGGTTTGCGTATTCCCTATGAGAGCCTGTTGGCAGGCGTCGTATAAAGAAAGAAAAGAGTAAATGGGGCGGAGCTGATCTTGTTTCGTTAAGTGCTGATTTGAGACCGCTTGCGGAGAAAATTGGTGGTAAAGTCTAGCACTGGCGCGGCTTCCAGACCATTTTTGCCACAAACACCGCACCAAATGGCGTTCTAGCTCATTTTGTCGCCTGCACCGCATTCAACACCGGATACGCCACCGAGAACACCACGTTCAGGAATTTCTGCAGTTCTGCGACTGGCGCATTCGACACGTAAAGCAAATCTTTGTTGTTGACCTGAAAAGTTTGCGCGACAAAAAAACTTGCCGGATCGCGCAGGTCGATGCGGTAGATCACGGCGACTTTTCCGTCTGCCGTGGTCATCACCGGCTGCTTTGGCCAGGCAAGCGCGTTGGCGGGCTCGAAGCGGAAAATGAATACGCCTCGCGGGTCGGAGCGCTCGTCGCGCAGCCCGCCCGTACGGGCCAGCGCTTGCGCGAGTGAGATTCCTTGCGCTTCGAAGTTGATCTCTTCGTTTTTGCCGGTCGCACCCAGCGCGGTGAAGCTTAGCGGCTGGAACATCGCGGTGACGACGTCGCCGCGTGTGAGCATCACGTTTTGCTTGGGGTCACGGATGATGCTGTCGAGCGGCATCGCGAAAACGTTCTCGCCACGGGTGAGCTGGATGGTCATTTTGTTCACCGGCTGACGCACGCCACCCGCTGCTGCGAGCGCATCGAGCAATCGTTCGCCACTTGGCGTGATGGGCACTCTCAAGCTATTGGTGACTTCGCCGATCACGGTCACGTTTGACGACACATTGCGCGTTAACCGCACCAGCACTTCCGGCTGGTTGGCTTTGCCGGTGAGGCGTTTGACGATTTCTGTTTCCACCGCTTGCAGTGTCTGCCCCGCCGCTTGAATTTTGCCCGCGAAAGGCACGCTGATCACGCCGTCGCTATTGACCACTTGATCCGGCATGGTCGTGGCGCGTGCGGCGGAAGACACGCCACGCGCGTCCATTGCGCCAGTCGTGAAAAGCGTCGCCGGTGGTGCCTCCCAGATGGAAACTTCGAGCACATCGCCACTGCCGATGGTTTGGGCACGCGAATCGATGGCAGCGAAGGCGTCCGAAAATTGCCGCGTCGCACGCTTATCAAATAATTCTTTGGCTACGCCATCCGTGACATCGACAATCTGGATGCCCTTCAAATTTGGCTGGGTGGATTTTGGATCCGCATCGGAGCGCAAAAAGCCGCTGGTCGGGATCGAATTGCAGCCGGTAAGGAGCACGGCTGCGCCAAAAATACTACCCATCAAGGTGATCGAGGTACGAGTCTGCATGTTTATTGCCATATGGTTGAAGAGCGAATTATTGCATAGGCCACGCGCGGAACCGGATGTCACGTTTTTGCTGCGGGCGTAAATTTCGCGCTTTCCTTCGCAACATCATCCATTACTTTAATATTTTTGTATTTAGCCCACTTACCCGTCTGAAAGCGTCGGCATTTCAATCCACAACTTACTCCTCAGTCAGAAATAATGGCGACAGTTTCAAATCAGGGTTCGTCATTCCCGCGAAGGCGGGAATCCAAGTTCACGTAGCCAAACTTGGATTCCCGCCTTCGCGGGAATGACGGTGCAGGATGCATATTGTCGCCATTATTCCTGACTGCAGTGTAAGTGCGGACGTACTAAACCCCTCCCGATCAGGTAGTAACGCGGCGAAGCTTTCTGTCGCGCAATGCGCTAGAATCTAATTAATTAGTGCGTTGACCTGCTGCAGGCTGGCAGGTTAATTTTTAGCCCCTCTTTTTTTCGGGGAACCGGTGGATTGTTGACGAGCCAGCATGGGATCGCGCGAATGTTTGTGGCGTGCTTTTCACTGACAATGTGCTCCACAGCTTTTTTGCGTATTGTTAAGCATCCGGTAACAAATGATTCACAACACTTGCCGCTGGCGCGCAGACCGAACAAAGTAGAAGTTGTCGAGCTAAACGTTGCGCAAGAGTGGTCTATAAAACTATGACAAAAAAAGTTGCGGTGATTGGTTGTGCGTTCCGGTTTCCGGGGTCTACCAGTCAGGATTATTGGCCCGGTCTATTGGAAGGCCGCGATCTGGTGACGGAAGTCGATGCGTCCCGATGGGAAAAAGCATCTTTCCTGCACCCCAATAAAAGTCATCCGGGGTCGAGCTATTCGTTTGCCGCAGGCTCGATAGGCGACATCACTAAATTCGACGCGGCCTTTTTCGGGATCTCCCCGCGCGAAGCCGCATTGATGGATCCGCAGCAGCGCCTGCTGCTCGAAATGAGCTGGGAGGCGCTGGAAAATTCCGGGGTTAAGCCCTCGACGTTGAAAGGCAGCCGCTGCGGCGTCTACATCGGTATCGCCAGCGCTGATTATTCCTACCGGTTAGCCGATGACCTGGGTTCGGTCGACGCCAGCGTGGCAACGGGGAACACCGCCAGCATTGCCGCCAATCGACTGTCGTATGTGTTTGACCTGCGCGGCCCGAGTCTTGCCATTGACACTGCCTGCTCGTCGTCGCTGGTGGCGTTTCACCAGGCCTGCCAGTCGATTTTGTCGGGCGAGACGGTGCAGGCGTTAACGGGCGGCGTGAGCTTGCACGCGCATCCGTTTGGCTTTATCAGTTTTTCCAAGGCGTCGATGCTGTCCCGACGCGGTCGCTGCAATGTGTTCGATGCCGACGGTGATGGCTACGTTCGCTCCGAAGGCGGAGGCATATTTTTCCTCAAAGATTACGACGCCGCCGTGGCCGATGGCAACCATATTTTGGCAGTCGTTGCCAACACCGCCGTCAATACCGATGGCCGTAAATCGGGGCTCACCGTGCCGAGTTCGGCTGCCCAAAGCGCGCTGCTTGAAGAAGTCTATGCACGCGCCAACATCGAGCCGGATGATATTGATTACATCGAGGCACACGGCACCGGCACGGCGGTCGGTGACCCGATCGAAACACACGCGCTGGGTGTCGCCATCGGCAAGCGCCGCCGCGCAAAAAATCCGCTGCTGATCGGCTCGGTCAAGAGCAATATGGGTCACCTTGAGGCGGCCTCAGGCGTGGCGGGGCTGGTCAAGGCCTTGCATTGCGTACAGCACCGCGTGGTGCCCGCCACCATCGGCATCAAGACGCCGAACCCGAACATTCATTTCGAAGAATGGAATATCGAAGTTGCGCGTGAAACCACGTCGCTCAAAAAAAATGGCAAGTTGATCGTCGGCACCAATTCGTTTGGCTTCGGCGGCGCCAATGCACACATTATTTTAGAAAGCTACGACAGCCCGCTGGGCAAAGCACCGCGCCCGACCAACATTCACGATGTGCCCATTGTCATTTCGGCCAAGAGCGACGCAGCGCTTAAAGTTGCCGCCGCCGATTTCGCCGCGTTCATGAAATCAAAGCCGCATGTGCCGCTCTACGATATCGCCTTCAATACCTGCTTTGCCCGCGATTGGCACGATCACCGCGCGATTGTCTTCGCGCATTCGTCTGAGACGGTGACGACCGCGCTACAGAGCCTCGCCACCGGCACGGACAAAAAGGTCGCGATGGATCAGGGGGTGGCTATCGAGTCACCGATCGGTCCGGCTTTTATTTATTCGGGCAACGGCTCGCAATGGGTTGGCATGGGCAAGACTTTGCTGGCGGAGGATGTTGTTTTTCGCAACGCCGTGCGCGAAGTCGACGCAATTTTCCAGCGCTTTGCCGATTATTCGCTCGAGGCCGAGTTGGCCGGTGATGGCCCCACCGCCGCCGATGAAAATCGTTACGAGCGGACTGAGATCGCGCAGCCTGCATTGTTCGCGCTCCAGGTCGGCATTACCCAAATGCTTCGGCAACGCGGCATCACGCCTACCGCCGTGGCAGGGCACAGCGTCGGTGAGGTCGCGGCGGCCTGGGCCTCGGGCGCGCTGACCTTGGCGGCTGCCGTGGAAGTCATCTATCACCGCAGTCAGCTACAGGGCCGAACCAAGGGTCTGGGCGGGATGAGCGCGGTGCTGACTGAGGCTAAAAATACCGCTGCGCTGATCGAGGAATTAAATTTGAGCGGCGCGGTGGTGATTGCCGGCTTCAATAGCTCCCGTGGCGTTACCGTTGCAGGAACGGTCGAGTCGCTGACTACGTTTGAGAGTGCGCTGGCGAACCGCAGCATTCCCTTTAAGCGGCTCGACATCGATTACGCATTCCATAGTCCCGCGATGGATCGAATCGAGCTGGAAGTACTTCAGGCGCTTGCCAAATTGCGGCCCAGTGAAACCACCATCCCGTTTTTCTCGACCGTCACAGGTGAGTTGCTGGACGGACGTGAATTACGCGCCGCATATTGGTGGCATAACATCCGCTTGCCGGTGCTGTTTGCGCAGGCGGTTAAAGGCTTGCAGGCCAAGGGCACCAATGTATTTATCGAGATCGGGCCACATGCAGTGCTGCGCGGCTATCTCAACGATGCCGTCAAGGAAAATATCGGGGAAGTCAGTAAAGAAAGCCCGAAGGACAGTTCGCGCGCGGGAAGGGTTATCACCACCCTCAGCCGCAACGATGGAGCCTCGGCGCGCGTCTGGAGTGCCGCCAATCAAGCCATCATCGCTGGCTGTACGATCAACTGGGCGCACCTGTTGCCGTGGCGTGGGCGTTTTATCAACCTGCCAAATTATCCCTGGCAGCGCGAAACCCATTGGCACCCAACCACATCAGAGGCAGGCGGCTTGCTGGCGCGGCGCAAAGAACATCCGTTACTTGGATATCGGCTCGCGCAACACGAATTCACCTGGGAGAATGTGCTCGACACCAGACAATATCCGGCATTGGCAGATCACGTCGTCGGCGAGGCGACGGTTTTCCCGGGGTCAGGCTTTGCCGAGCTTGCAATCGCTGCGGCGTTGAAAACTTACGGTGGCGATAGCGCATCGATAGAAGAACTCGAAATTCGCACGCCGCTACTGTTGAGTGACGAGCATTCGAAAGTTGTCCGGGTCTCAATCGATCCGGCTGATGGCGGCTTCACGGTGCGCGCCCGGGAGCAAGGCAGCGATGAAGCCTGGAATATCCACGCAGTTGGTCGATTGCTGCGCGAGCCGAGCAGACATGTATTCGATGAAAATAATTTGTCGTTGCCAACGCGCTCGCCCGATTTCGATGCCGCAAGTCAACAAGCGTTGACGCTGGCGGCAGGGTTACGCTACGGTCCTGCGTTCAGTGCCATCGAGCATGGCTGGGTGACCAGACGCACCGCGATTGCGGTATTCAATGTGCCGACCTGCATCGAGGATGAAGTCGCCCAAACCTACCTCCATCCGGCGCTGCTTGATTGCACCTTCCAGCTCATCATTCAGCTATTGCGGGAAGACCCTGCCACGCAGGATGCGATGCGTAGCGGCCTTACGTTCGTGCCGACCCGGATTGAGCGCATATCCTTCAGGGCTGGGGTTAACGGCATCGCTGCGCGTCCAGCCACCGCCCGCGCGACGCTGTTACGCCATACGCGCCAGTCCATCGTCGCGGAATTTACGCTGTTTGACGCCGCGGGTCGCGCGATCGCTTGCCTTCAAGGCGTTCGGCTCCGCAGTATCCGCCTGCAAAAGAGTGCGGCTGATCGTGTGCGATTTCTGGCAGAGCGCGCAATCGCAGCACCCCATCGTTTTTTACCTGCTCCTGCGTCTCCGCTGACGTTCGAAGAAGTACGCGTCGCCATGAGCGAGACCATCCGGCGTTGCGCTGCGGCGGGTATTCACCGGCGATATATCGACGAGGTTGATCCCTTGCTCGATGAAGTTTGCAGCCAGTTCGCAATCAGTGCGTTGCGTGCATTGAGCGAAAACAATCTTGATCTGCCTTACGCATTGCTTGAAAAACTCTACACCAGCCATGTTGCGATAGCGCCATTTTTGCGCCACATCGTCAGTGCCGCCAGGGATGACGGTTTGTTGATCGAAGCAGACACGGGCTTCCGGTTTTCGTCAGCCGATGCGGGTCAGCCGCTACCGGAGGAAATCTGGAATAGTCTGGTATCGGACTATCCGGATTGTTTCGACATCGTGCATCAGGTTGGCCGCGTTGGCTACCATCTGGGTGCCACGCTCGATAAGCAGCCAAGCGATGAATCATCGGTGCCTCAACACGCACCGCGCCTCTCGGTTATTGCCCACGTGCTTGGGGCGCAGGGTCGGCAGCGAATTGGCGAAACATTGCGTGAAATGATTGCGACCGCACAGTCGCGCCTGATCGACGATCAGCGATTGGGGATTGTTGAAATCAGCGAATCACCACCGCTATTTGCGGCCGACATTTGCGCGGCAATCAATTTCGATTTTTGTGATTATCAATATCTCACGCCATCATCTGCCGCTTTGCAACAGACCCAGCGGATGCAGGAGCGCTTTCCGCTATTGAAGGCGAATCTGATTGGCGGAGACGACGCGAAGACCGATAGCGGCCTTGCCCATCGGGCGCAATTAATATTTTTGTCGCTGGATTTCACTTCGCTGGACGGGGCACTGCGTGCGCTTGATGTCGCGCGGGAAAAACTGGCGCCTGGCGGATCAATTGTCGTGATTGGCATGCACCCGTCGCGCTGGATGGACTTTACCTACGGCGAGAAGGCTGAATGGTGGCGTCAGACGGCTGATGGCAACTTCGTATCCGCGCAACAATCATCCCGTTTCTGGTTGCAGCAGCTCGCCAAGCGTGGATTTGGGACGCCGTCGGAAATCGATTTTTCCGCTGACATCAAATGCGGGCCTTACCTGCTGCTGGCAGGCGCCAATGGTATTGGCAACGGCAGCAATCGCCAGTCACAGCCGGTGTCAGCGGCGGATCAGTCTGATAAAAAATCCTGGCTGATTGTGGCCGATGCCGTAGGACATTCAGCGCGGGTTGGCACGAAGGTGGCAGCTCGACTGCGCGAGGCTGGGCACGCGGTATTTTGCACGGCCGCTTTTGATACTTTGTCTTTACGCGAGATTCTGTCGCAATTGCGGATTGAAACCGGACGCGTGGATGGCGTGCTCCATTTGTCGGGTCTTCGCCTACCGGAAAAGAATTTGTCGCCAGCCATGGATCTGGCCCATCATGAGCGGCGCTGCCTGGCTGCTCGTGCCATTGCGCAAGCCTGTGAAGACGCCAAAGTAGCGGCGACCTGCTGGATCGTGACCTCGGGCGCGATGTCGACTTATCTGCCTGCCGCATCGCAAGGCGACGGTATCGGCAATTGGGAATGGTCGGCCGACGCGACGTTGTGGGGTTGGGGTCGCACCTTGATGAACGAGGCTGCAAATGCCAGGATCAAATTAATTGATTTGCCGGCCTATCGCGCCAAGGACGATGTCACCGACGCGCTGGCCAGAGAGCTCATGCAGCCGGACGATGAGTCTGAAATTATTTTGGGGCTCAACGGCGCGCGTTTCGTGCCAAGGCTCGCGTTGGTGCCGCAGCCGACGCCATCATCATTTTCATTGACCGGATCGGTAAATACTTCCAGCGCAACAGTCGGCACTCCGGCAAAAGCGGCTAAAGACCTGGCCACTATCCAAAAACAAAACGAGACGATGCGCTTAGGCTTTGACTTTCCTGGCCAGTTGCGTAATTTGCGCTGGGAGTCACACCCGCGGGCAAACCCTCAACACGACGAAATCGAAGTCGAGGTGCAAGCCACCGGCCTAAATTTCCGCGACATCATGTACGCGCTCGGATTGCTGTCGGATGAAGCGATCGAGAACGGTTTCGCCGGTCCCACGCTTGGCCTTGAATTTTCGGGTGTCGTGCTTACCGCTGGTGCGGATACCGCCGGGTTTTCGCCCGGTGACCGCGTGGTGGGTTTTGGCCCGTCTTGTTTTGCCAATCGCGTGATCACAAAGTCGATCGCACTCTCCCACATCCCGCGAAACCTGTCGTTCGAAGCGGCTGCAACCATACCTAGCACCTTTTTTACGGTTTACTATTCCCTCCTCCACCTTGCGCAACTGGAAGCTGGCGAGACCGTGCTGATTCACGGTGCGGCAGGCGGCGTCGGCATTGCGGCCATCCAGATTGCCAAATGGCGTGGCGCAACTATTTATGCGACAGCCGGTTCCGACGAGAAGCGCGACTTTTTGCGCCTCCTCGGTGTCGAGCATATTTATGACTCTCGCAGCCTCGCCTTTGCCGATGATATTTTGGCTGCCACCGATGGTCGTGGCGTGGATGTCGTGCTCAATTCGCTGGCCGGTGAGGCGATCAACCGCAATCTGCGGATCCTCAAGCCGTTCGGCCGCTTTATCGAGCTGGGCAAGCGCGACTTCTACGAAAATACCAAAATTGGTTTGCGCCCATTCCGCAACAACATCAGTTATTTCGGTGTCGATGCGGATCAATTGATGAGTGAGCGGCCTGCGCTCACGCGTCGACTGTTTGGGGAAATGATGCGCTTGTTCGACGATGGTGTGCTGCATCCGTTGCCTTATCATGCGTTCGAGGCCGAAGACATTGTTGATGCTTTCCGCTATATGCAACAAGCACGCCAAATTGGCAAAATCGTTATCACCTATCATCACGACATTGTTCCTACGCACGCAGCGAAAGCGATCCAGTCGCCAGATACAACGCGCGCGGATATTCTGTCCATACCGCGTTTGGCATTGTTGCCAGACGCCACCTATCTCGTCACCGGTGGCCTGACTGGCTTCGGGCTGAAAGCGGCTCAGTGGCTTGCCGCAAAGGGCGCGAAACACCTCGTCTTGATTGGCCGTCGTGGTGCGGCGACTACAGAGGCAGGCTCAGCACTTGATGAACTCAAGGCCATCGGTGTATCGGTGTACTCAGCCGCGTGCGACGTGAGTGATGAGAACGCGTTAACGCAATTGCTCGCGAAAATTTCTGTGTCGATGCCGCCGCTGAAGGGCATCATCCATGCGGCAGCGGTTATTGAAGACAGCTTGATCCGCAATGTCACGCCTGAACAATTGCACAATGTACTCGCACCGAAAGTGCTGGGTGCGCAGTATTTGCATGCGTTGACACTTGATACGCCACTCGATTTGTTCGTGCTGTTTTCTTCCGCGACGACCCTGTTTGGCAATCCCGGCCAGGGCAGCTACGTCGCGGCCAATGCGGCGCTCGAGTCGCTCGCGACCGCCCGCCTTGGTGCGGGCTTAGCGGCGACGTGTGTGCGGTGGGGCGCAATCGATGATGTCGGATTTCTGGCGCGAAACGAAAAGCTTAAAGACGCATTGCAAAACCGCATGGGTGGCAGCGCATTGCATTCCACGGCGGCGCTCGAAGAGTTGGAAGGCATGCTGCTATCAAAGCAATCCGGGCTCGGCGTGATGGAGCTGGATTGGCGTGCGCTGGCGAGGTTCTTGCCAACGGCCGCGAGCCCGCGCTTCAGTGATCTGGCGAGGCTGGGTGGCGATGCGCCGGGCGAGGAAACCAACGCCGATGATATTGAGCGCCTGCTGGCCGAGCTGCCTGATGAAGCATTGCTGGCGACCTTTATCGACATGATCAAAGTGGAAGTCGGCGAAATACTTCGCGCGTCAGTTGACAAACTCGATCCGCACCAATCAATGTTTGAAATGGGTCTGGATTCGCTGATGGGTGTCGAATTGGCAATCGCGTTGGAGGGTCGTTTTGGGGTTCGCCTGCCGGTGATGGCACTTAGCGAAAGCCCAACCATTGCGAAGCTGGCCGCACGCATGATTGCGCAGTTGCGTGGAGTTGATGGGACGACTGTGACAGCAGGTACTGCACCTCCGTCACAAATTCAGCAGGTACAACAGGTCGTGATGCAGCACGCGGCCGGCGTCAGCGATGAATCAGTGCAGGAGTTCGTTAGCGAAATTGCGGCCGCAGATCCGGCTGGGCAACGACGCATGATTCAGTAATATGCGGCCCAGAACCATATCCGGCCTGACCGCGCAGCTCAAGGACAAGCTGATCCAGCAGGCGCTCGAACGACGTCTTCGTCATGCGGCGCAGTCCGATAGCGCCCCGCTAAGTCTGGTCGGCGGGTTCGGCGCGGCGGACAAGATTCCCGAGCAGCATTACCGGTTTCATTTACACCCTGGCTACCAACAAATTCGAATCATGAATGATGGTGCCGCCCGCTTGGGGATAGGCAATCCGTTCTTCAAGCTGCATGAGGGAACTGCAGGCGCGACCACCGACATCGGCGGGAAA
>JAYVXF010000262.1:0-12589 GCA_043793345.1 Betaproteobacteria bacterium
CACAGAAAAACACTGTCATTTCTCCCTTCGGTCGAAATGACACTGTGTGCAGGGTCAGACACCACCGAGCTTCTTGATGATGGATTTGGCTAAATACTCGTTGATTTCGTTGTGTCGAGGCACGGGCTGGGACTGCTTTGTGCTGGGATTTGTATACCAATCGTGCCGACCGCCATGGCGGATCAGGCTACAGCCCATCTCTTCGAGTGCCTTGATTAGCTCGCGTCTCTTCACTTACGCGACCAGGAGTTCTTCCACCTTGCGGATGTAGGGCACTTCGCGAGACTCGATGTCTTTCAGAAGCTCGGTCAGATTCTCGGTTAATTCGCTCTTAGTCGTAGCCTGGGTCTGATAGTCAGGATATTGATTCAGAAAACCGAGGTAATACTTCCCGTCACGCCAATAAGTGAAGCTGACTTTTTTCATGAGATGACCTCCTTGCGATGTAAAAGTATAGCGCGTGTGACTTGGGTCAAACGTTGGCATTCGTCGGTCTACACGGTTTTCGCGCAAGTCCGGCCAAGCGTAGTGTTGGACGAACTCATAGTTTGTACTTGGCAAGGCTTTGCATTAACTGCGCACCCATTCGGTTCAGCGAACGCCTGAGTCACGCCGCATCACTTTGAATTGCACCCCGTGCAATCAGATGCTATTTGCCGTTAAGCATCAAATGTGTATAATTTGATACATGAATGAAAGTCAAAACAATATGAAGCGGGCAATAAAACGCCTCGGACAGAATCTGCGCGCAGCACGCGAGTCCGCCAAGCGCTCGCAGGAAGAAGTCGCGTCCGCTGCGAAGATCGGTCGCTCGACGCTGCTACACGTCGAATCCGGAAAAGGTGCCAGCCTTTCAAAAATTATGGCAATCGCGCATGCGCTGGGCGCGGATATCGTTCTCGTTGATCCGGAATCCGGAGAAGCCGTTCGCCGTTTGGCTCGGCTGGAGCACGACGCCAAAGTCCAGTTGGCCAAAGAAGCGCATCTTCGTCTCGCCGTATTGATGCTCGGGGATGCGGTAGCGGGAAAACCGCTGATCGACGATGCGAAGAAAACCGTGCGCCTGTGGCGGGTAAACAAATCTTGCAGTGAATTTTATATAAAGTCCTGGGAGAAATTGCTCAGCGGCTCGGTCAGGGAGGTCGGTAAGTCACTTGGGGCGATCGACGAACGCTGGTCCAATGCCTTGCTTCAGAACACGCCGTTCTCCAGCGCGCTATCTACCAATCGCGCGGATCACGCGAAGGCAACGCAATGAACCTGGCCCAAGTCGAACGCTTACTCGGTGCCATCAAGAAAGAGAGCGGCATTGACGACTTTGTCGTCATGGGCAGCATTTCGGTTCTCGGCATGATGCTGGGGCACGACATCCCGGAAGGTATGATTCTGTCAAACGACCTCGATGCCTATCCGCGCCTTGATCCCGGTAGCGCGGGAGAGCTCACAAAAGTGTGGGGTCAAGGCTCCGCATTCGAGCGAGAGCACGGCTACTATTTCGATGCCGTCTCACCAAGCCTCCCAACGCTGCCAGCAGGTTGGCAGGATCGCCTCATCGCGCTTCAATTGCAGGGCGGCGTGAAGGCAAGTTTTCTTGAACCGAACGACGCAGCGATTTCAAAATATGCGCGCAGCGAAGAGCGGGATCGCCGATGGATACGCGAAGGTCTGCGGGCATCAATTCTGTCGCTGGCAACGCTTGAATATCGGTGTCGTGAGACTGATTTTCTGGATCAGGCGGAGGGTGATCGGGTGAAGGCGGCGATTCGGGAGGATCGGGATTGGGTGGGGCGGGGGTTTGTTGCGTAGTTAGAGCTTGCATGTCAAGCGAAAGTGGAGGGTGCAATTCGGGTTGTAGGGTGGGCAGAGCGTAGCGTGCCCACGTC
The DNA here is from genome assembly GCA_043793345.1 of Betaproteobacteria bacterium. Classification (GTDB taxonomy): domain Bacteria; phylum Pseudomonadota; class Gammaproteobacteria; order Burkholderiales; family Usitatibacteraceae; genus UKL13-2. The sequence continues at coordinate 1,884 of JAYVXF010000262.1, forward strand.
AATCGTTACGCGTGGGCACGCTACGCTTTGCCCACCCTACGCTCGCTACGTGCTGCCAGCCAGCCGAATGCTGCGGCAAAAAAGCAACTGAGCCACCATGTCCATGCAATTTGCGCAAAGCGCCAAGACAAACTCTCGAGCTTTGCCTGGTTGGCTACGGCTGATTCGCGCTCCTTCACTTGTTCCTGCGATGGGTGAAAAGCGATCCACTGTCCCCCCAAGTCGATATGTTTCAAGAGGACGCCGTCACCCAAATACGCGACATAGGCATATGCTCTGCTGTTCTTTTCCCGTAACTCTGCGGACTGCTCAGAAGACCAGTTGGCAGGGAGTTGGACAAAGGGCTTTCCCTTCAAGCTAGTAGCCAGTTCATCGCTCATTGTGTGCATCCAGTAGTAGGCGGCACCAAAAGCAATACTGGCTAACGTCATGCTTGCAAGCATCAGGATTTCTTTCCTTTGCGGCCCAAACAAAACCACTCGCCGGGTGCTATCGAACATGTTGACAACGACCGCAATGAGGCATACGGTCCAGAAAGCGGAATCAATCCAGTCAGACATCTGGCACCAGCTCACTTGGTTGAAGACGCAGTCTGGTCATTGGCATCTCGTGGCGAGATTCAGTTGAAAATTTATGGAGAAAGCTGATGCCGCACTCGGGTGCATTTTCACTTCGCCCCCATCCGTATCGCCCCATCCAGCCGAATCACCTCCCCATTCAGCACTTCATTCTCAATGATGTGCTTTGCCAGAGCCGCATATTCATCCGGTCGACCCAGCCGCGAGGGAAACGGAATCTGCGCTCCGAGCGACGCACGAATTTCATCCGACATCCCCTGCAACATCGGCGTATCAAAAATCCCCGGCGCGATGGTCATCACGCGGATACCGAGCTTGGCGAGTTCACGGGCAATGGGCAGTGTCATGCCGTTCACGCCAGCTTTGGACGCAGCGTAAGCGGCCTGACCAATCTGCCCTTCAAAGGATGCGACTGACGAAGTATTGATGATGACGCCGCGCTCGCCCGAGGCGTTGGGTGTTCGCGTCGACATCGCGTGTCCGGCGAGTCTGATCACGTTGAAGGTACCGATCAAATTGATCTCGACCGCGCGGCGAAAATTGGCCAGCGAATGCGGGCCGGTGCGACCGACGACGCGTTCACCGGGCGCAACCCCAGCACAATTGACCACGCCGTGAATGCCGCCAAACGCCGAGGTACACACGTCGACTGCGGCTTGCACGCTGGCTTCGTCGCTGACATTGGTCTCGATGAATTTGGCGTGCGCGCCGAGCTCGGCCTGCTTGGCGATGCCCGCGTCTTTGTTGATGTCGGCGATGACCACACTGCCGCCGTTGTCGATGATCATTTTTGCGGTTGCGGCACCGAGACCGGAACCACCACCGGTGATGAGAAAAACGGAATGTTGGATTTGCATGATTTTTTATTTCGTTAAAAGAGAATTGTCAGCTGTATCAGAAATGATTGCGAGTGGAATGTCGTGCGTTATCGCCCATGCCTTTGTCTCGGCGATGGTCTTCGATGCGAAAAATTGTTGCAAAGCGTTGCGCGTGAATTGTGAACCGGAAGCTGCGAGCAGCCGTTCAATAAAATGTGGCTCCAACGCGGCGAGTGCAATCCAGCCGTTGCTTGCCTGATAAAAATTATAGCCGGGATGGGCGCCTGCCAAGAGGCCGCCGGGACGCGTGAGTCCGTGCGTCATCGGTCCTGCAAATGCGTGCGCCGCGCGTTGAAGCGACACGACAATATGCTGTCCACGTCCGGTTTTTTCTTTGAGTCGCAACGCTGCAAAAGTTGCCGTGACCGCGCGTTCCGCACCGGCTAAATCCACGAACAATGTCGGTGGCAAATGTGGTGGCGTTGCCAGGCCGGCGTCGACCAGATAGGTCAGGTCGTGACCGGCGTCAGCACTGTTTTCCGAGCCGACAATCGCGATATGGCATAGGCTGGAGAAGCGCGCGGATAGGGCATCTCCGGACAGTTGCAGTCTTGCCAGCGCGGCCTCGCGTTGCGATGTGAGCAGCACGTCGGCCGTGGCCAGCAGGCTGTCGAGCGCCGCGCGATCAGCCACGCTTTTAAGATTCAGCGTGCGCACATCCAGCCCTTCATGCAGCGCTTCATAGTAACTTCGCGCATAGAGTCGCATCGGGTCGCTGCCAAGCGAATCGGGCGGCTCAACTTTCACGACGGTTGCACCGTAATCTGCCAGTCGTCGCGCGCACGCAGGGCCCGGTAAATTCAGGGCAATCGACACGACCCGCACGCCGGTCAGTGGTAATGGAATGCTAATATCAGCGGCAGAATTCATGAAAGCATTATATGACCGCAACACTGCATCAACTACTGCCGGGCATTTGCGTGATCGAGCGCGGCTGGCTTAACTGTAACCAGATTGTGTTGAGCACGCCGACCGAAAATGTGTTGATCGACAGTGGCTACGGGCGGCATGCGGCGGCAACATTGCGCCATGTGGATTCGGCTTTGGCGGGTTCGCATAAAAATATCGACCGGCTGATCAACACGCATTGCCATAGCGATCACATGGGTGGAAATGCGGCGTTGAAGGCGCACTACGATTGCCGCATCACGATTCCGGCCGGCGAAGTGAAACACCTGTATCCGTGGAGCGAGCAGAGTTGCGGCGCGAAGATGATGGATCACTATGTCGAAGCGTTCGATTTCGACGACACCATCGCGCCGGGGGATCAGTTCTGCGCGGCAGGCTTCGATTGGGTCGCACACGCGGCACCGGGACACGACATGGATGCGCTGATGTTTTATTGCGACGAGACGCGCATCTTGATCACGGGCGATGCACTGTGGCATATCAAACACGGCGGCATGGGCCTGGTTTGGCCACATATTGACAGTGCAACCGGTCGGAACGCCAATATCGACGCGGCTCTTGAGACGCTCGCACAAATTGAACGGCTGAATCCGCGTATCGTCATTCCGGGGCATGGCGTGCCGTTCGACGAAGTACAGTACTCGATTGACGGACTGCGCAAACGGCTGGATGCGTTTGTGGCGGCACCCGACAAAAACACGCGGCATGTGGTCAAGGCGCTGTTCGTCTTTGCGCTGCTCGATAAAGCCCAGATGCGGCAAAGCGATTTGCCGGACTATCTGGCCAGTGTGCCCATTTATCGTGACCTGAATGCACAATTCCTCGGCTTGAGCTTCGACGATCTGGCGACGCGCATCGTGGGCGAGCTCACTTCTGCGGGGGCGATTCACCTCACCGACGGCGTGATGCGTGCGACGATGCGGGCTTGAGATTTTTGGTTTTAGTCGATGCTGAGATACGTGCGTGCTTCCGTTTCGCTGTCGGTCGTGATCAACTGCGCGCCGCGATTGTTGGCGGTATTCTCGAGGAGTTTCGTTTGCGTAACCTGCGCAGTGGTGCAAAGTACGGCAATGCGGATTGGTCGCGCATACGCGGCAGCGAGATGTTCGCCCAAGTTGAATCGTGATGCGAGCGACAGCTCCTCATTGATGCCGCGTGAATCGACCAGCACTTTGGCATAGCGGTGTTCGTCGCAGAGTCGAAAAATTTCAGTGATGCACGCTTTGGCAGCAGCGAGATCAAATTCGCCTTCACCGACAACTTTCAGGTAGTCCAAATGGAGGTGATAATTAAATTGCATGGCGATGAACATTCGATGCGGTGAAATATTTTATCGTCGGCGCGCGGCACGCATAACTCTCGCGTCACGCCTCAAATTTCTGTAAGCCGGGCAGATCGACCACCTGAACGCCACCGTAGTCGACGCGCAATAACCCGGCTTTTTCCAGTACCTGTAGTGCCTGATTGACGCGTTGTCTCGACACCCCGGCGAGCAGGCCAATTTCCTCCTGCGAAATTTGTATTTGCCTGCCGATGCCTGGGTAGAGCACAGGATTGAACAGCGCACCGAGCGAGCGCGCCACGCGGGCATCGGGCTCGAGCAGCCGTTCGTTTTCCATCAGCGAAATAAACATGCCGAGGCGCTCGTTTAACTGCACCAACAAAAACCGGTTGAAGCCGAGATTGGTATTGAGTAATCGATTGAACGTTGCGCGCGGCATGCAGGCAACGCGGCTTTCGCGCAGAGCCAGAATGTCGTAGCGGCGCGGCTCATCTTTGAGCAGCGAGCCCTCGCCGAACCACCCGCCCGACGCGACACCGGTAAGCGTGGTGAGCTTGCCTTCGGAAGACAGCGTACTCATTTTGACCAGACCGTCGATCACGCCGATCCAGTTTGCCACCGCTTCGCCTTTGCGACACACATAGCCGCCAGCAAGGATTCGCTTCTCGAAAATTTCACCCGATACGCGTTGCAGTTCCTCGGTCGAAAAAGATTCGGCCCAGCGGCAGGTTGCGAGAAAGTCGACGATTTTTGGTTGGATTGAGATCATGGTGCGCTGCAATATAAGAATTGTCATTGCGATGACAACTATACACGCCGATACTACCTACACTGCGACCCATTCGATGCGTGGCATCTTTTGCAAACGTGCCTGGCATCGATACGCAGAACAACAGAAATTCAACACACATAATCCGGCGCGATGGCGGCAACATTGACACCGACAAAAATTGAGGAGGAGTGCAGTGACAGTGTCGGCCACACCCGCTGAAGCGACGACTTTTCCGCGCCTGCTGCAAAGGCACGCGGCGACGCGCGGCGACAAGCCCGCCATGCGTGAGAAAGATCTCGGCATTTGGCAAACTTACTCATGGCGTGAAGTGCATGACGAGGTCGCAGCGATTGCAGGTGGTTTGGCGGCACTCGGTTTCAAGCGTGGCGACCATCTCGCCGTGATCGGCGACAACCGCCCGCGACTGTATTGGGCGATGATGGCTGCGCAATGCCTCGGAGGCGTGCCGGTGCCGCTGTATCAGGACGCGGTTGCCGAGGAAATGGTGTACGTCCTCCAGGATGCCGATGTTAGCTTTGCGGTCGTCGAGGATCAGGAACAAGTCGACAAGCTACTCGCCGTCATGCCGCGCTGCGCAACATTGACGCACGTGGTGTACGACAATCCACGCGGCCTGCGCAACTACGCGCAATCGGCAATCATGGACTACGAAAAACTGACCGCCCTGGGTCGCGAGTTCAACACCAACAGCCCGAATTATTTTCGCGATCAGATTGCCCTGGGGCAGCCCGACGATGTCGCCGTGATGCTCTACACATCCGGCACCACCGGCAAGCCCAAAGGCGTATCGCACACCCATGCCGCGCTGATTCACACTGCGAATGTGCTGGTGGAATTTGATGGCATCACCGAGCACGATGATTTGCTTTGTTATTTGCCGATGGCGTGGGTCGGCGATTTCCTGTATTCCTACGGCCAATCATTTGTGACGGGCTTGTGCCTGAATTGTCCGGAATCAACCGACACCGTCATGCAATGCCTGTGCGAGATTGGGCCTACGTATTATTTCGCGCCGCCGCGTGTTTACGAAAATATTCTAACGCAAGTGATGATCCGGATTGAAGATGCAAATCCGTTGAAGCGGCGCATGTTTCACTATTTCATGGATGTCGCGCGGCGCGTTGGTATCAAGGTACTGGATGGCAAAACCGATATCAGTTTGATGGATCGCGCGCTTTACGGCATCGGCGAATTGATCGTTTATGGGCCGCTGAAAAATGTGCTCGGTCTGTCGCGGATTCGCGTGGCATACACGGGCGGCGAGGCGATCGGGCCGGATTTATTTAATTTTTATCGCTCGATGGGCATCAACTTGAAGCAGCTCTACGGCATGACCGAGACCTGCGTGACGGTCTGCATGCAAAAATCGGGTGACGTGAAATTGGGCACGGTCGGTGCGCCAATGCCGGGCGTGGAAGTACGCGTGGCCGATGACGGCGAAGTGCGGGTGCGCTCACCTGGCATGATGAAGGAATACCACGGGCTGCCGGACGCAAGCAAGAGCGTGGTCGATGCCGAAGGATTTTTCCTGACTGGTGACGCGGGATTTTTTGATCCCGATGGGCATCTCATCATCATTGACCGCGCCAAAGATGTCGGGCGTTTGGCGGATGGCAGCTTGTTTGCGCCCAAGTACATTGAAAATAAACTCAAGTTTTTTCCGTACATCAAAGAGGCCGTCGCATTTGGTGACCAGCGTGATCGGGTCACCGTGATGATCAATATCGACGTTGCAGCACTCGGCGATTGGGCGGAGCGTCGCAATCTCGGTTACTCGGGTTATGCCGATCTTGCTGCGAAGGCTCAAGTCTATGCGCTGATCAAAGAGTGCATCGAAAAAGTCAACGTCGATCTTGCCAGCGACCCGAAGCTCGCCACCTCGCAGCTCACCCGTTTCGTCATTCTCCACAAGGAGCTCGATGCCGATGACGGCGAGCTTACGCGCACCCGCAAAGTGCGGCGCAACATCATCGCCGAGAAATATGCCGTGATCGTCGATGCGCTTTTTTCCAATGTGAACCACTGCGAGATTGAGGCGGCTATGAAGTTTGAGGATGGCCGCAGCGGCGTGGTTCGTGCCGATTTGAAAATCGGTGATGTCAAGACGTTTGCGGCGAAGCTTGCCACCGCAAACCGGAAAGCTGCCTGATGATTGCCGTCGACTCCATCGCCGACGCTGGTGCAAACACACAGTCACGAAAGATTGGTGAGGTCATACTCGCGCTGGAAAATATTTCATTAGCCTTCGGCGGCGTGCAGGCCTTGTCGGACATTAGCTTTGACGTGCGTGAACACGAGATTCGCGCCATTATTGGCCCGAACGGTGCAGGAAAAAGCTCGATGTTGAATGTCATCAACGGCGTCTATCATCCACAACAAGGCACTATCTTTTTCAAAGGTGAAAAGCGCCACCAGATGAACCCGCACAAAGTGGCTTCGCAAGGGGTCGCGCGCACGTTCCAGAATATTGCCTTGTTCAAAGGCATGAGCGTGCTCGACAACCTGATGACCGGTCGCAATCTGATGATGAAAACGGGCATCCTCCAACAGGCGCTTTACTGGGGTGCCACCCAGCGGGAAGAATTGGCGCACCGCGCACGCGTCGAGGAGATTATCGATTTCCTTGAGATACAGTCGATCCGCAAAACGCCGGTGGGTCGATTGCCCTACGGTTTGCAAAAGCGCGTCGAGCTCGGTCGCGCACTGGCCGCAGAGCCGACCATGTTGCTGCTGGATGAGCCGATGGCCGGCATGAACGTCGAAGAGAAACAGGACATGTGTCGCTTCGTGCTCGATGTGAACGAAGAATTCGGCACCACCATTGTGCTGATCGAACACGACATGGGTGTGGTCATGGATATTTCGGATCGCGTTGTGGTGCTCGATTACGGCAAGAAAATTGGTGACGGCGCGCCGGATGAAATTCGCAACAATCAGGCGGTGATTGACGCCTATCTTGGAGTGCAGCACTGATGGGCGCATTTATCGAAGTTGTCCTCGGCGGCCTGATGGCGGGCGTGTTGTATTCGCTGGTGGCATTGGGATTCGTGCTGATATACAAAGCATCCGGCGTATTTAATTTTGCGCAAGGTGCGATGGTATTGCTCGCAGCGCTGGCATTTGCGCGCTTCTCCGAGGTCATGCCGATGCCGGTCGCTTTCCTACTCGCGGCGTTATTGATGGTGGGTGCCGCGTTCGCGATAGAGCGATTGGTTCTGCGGCATCTTGTAAATCAGGAAGGAATCATTTTATTTTTGGCCACCTTCGGCATTACCTATTTCATTGAGGGGCTCGGCCCGCAGCTGTTCGGCGACAATATTTATCGCATCGATCTGGGCATGCCGAAAGAGCCGAAAATTATTCTGGAGAGCATGTTCGACGGCGGTATTCTGATCAACCTCGAGGATTTCATCGCGGCCGGTATTGCGGCTACGCTGGTCACGTTCCTCGCGATATTTTTTCAGAAAACCGCCACCGGCAGAGCCTTGCGCGCGGTGGCGGATGACCATCAGGCGGCGCAATCGGTCGGCATCCCGCTGAACCGGATTTGGGTGATTGTCTGGAGCGTCTCAGGCTTCGTCGCGCTGGTGGCCGGGATGATTTGGGGCTCAAAGCTGGGCGTGCAGTTTTCTCTGGTGCTGATCGCGTTGAAAGCAATTCCGGTAGTCATTTTGGGTGGCTTCACCTCGGTGCCGGGGGCAATCGTCGGTGGTTTAATCATTGGCGTTGGCGAAAAAATTGCAGAGGTTTATCTGGGCCCGATTATCGGTGGCGGCATCGAAAACTGGTTCGCTTATGTGTTGGCCTTGGCGTTTTTGTTGTTCAGACCGGAAGGTCTGTTTGGCGAACGTCACATTGATCGGGTGTAGAAATGTTCTATAGAGAAAACGGTCAATTCAAAACCAGTTACGCAGCCGATCAGGCGCTGTTTCCGATTGCGCAGGATCGCGTATTTATCGTCTCGCTGTTGCTGATCGCGTTTGTCGGCATCCCATTGGTGGCTGACGAATATTTGTTTCGCGCGATTCTGATCCCGTTCCTGATACTTTCGCTTGCGGCAGTCGGGCTAAATATTCTGGTCGGCTATTGCGGGCAGATTTCGCTCGGCACCGGCGGTTTCATGATGGTGGGCGCATACGCCGCCTACAACCTCGCGGTGCGCATCCCGGATTTGAATATGCTGGTGGTATTTATTCTGGCAGGCTTGATCACCACCGTGGTGGGGATGCTGTTCGGGATTCCGAGTTTGCGCATCAAGGGGCTTTATCTGGCCGTCGCCACACTCGCCGCGCAATTTTTTCTGGATTGGCTGTTTTCGCGCGTGAAGTGGTTCACCAATGATTCGCCATCGGGCTCAGTGAGTGCGCCGGCCGTCGAGGTGTTCGGCTTTCGCTGGGATTCGCCGCTTGAAAAATATTTCTTCGTGTTATCCATTGTCGTGTTGTTCGCCTTGATCGCCAGAAATCTGGTGCGCTCCCACATCGGTCGTTCGTGGATGGCGACGCGCGACATGGATGTCGCCGCCGAGATCATCGGCATACGCCCGGTCTACGCGAAGCTCTCGGCGTTTGCCGTGTCCTCGTTTTTCGTCGGCGTTGCGGGCGCGCTGTGGGGTTTCGTCCATCTGGGCTCGTGGGAGCCGCTGGCATTCGACGTGAACCGTTCGTTCAGCATGCTGTTCATGGTCATTATCGGCGGCCTGGGTTCCATTCTTGGTTCTTTTCTTGGTGCCGCCTTCATTGTGATTTTGCCGCTGCTGCTCAATCAAGTACCGCACTGGCTGGGTCTGCCGATTTCGACCGCGACGGCGGCACATTTTGAAGCGATGATCTTTGGCGCGCTGATTATTTTCTTTTTGATCGTCGAGCCGCACGGCCTGGCGCGCTTGTGGGCAATTGCCAAGGAGAAATTGCGGCTCTGGCCCTTCCCGCATTGATGCACAATAAAGTGAAAATTTTGTTAGTGTTGTTTGAATTGAGGATTGCTGAATAAAAATCACAGGGATGAAGACGCTTGAATCATGTTTCATTACTTAGGAGGACGGAGATGAAAACGATGTTGAGAAAAGTAGCCATCGCGACAGGTGCGTTTTGCGCATTGGCAGCGAGTACGGTTTTTGCACAGGCGAACGAACAGTTCGTGCCGGTGCTGGTATTTCGCACCGGTGCCTACGCACCGAATGGCGTTCCATGGGCCAACGGCTTCGTCGATTATCTGAAGCTCATCAACGAGCGTGACGGTGGAATTAACGGTGTCAAGATTACCTACGAAGAATGCGAGACCGGCTATGCGACCGACCGCGGCGTGGAATGTTATGAACGCCTGAAGGCTAAAGGCCCGACGGGCGCGACTGGATTTAATCCGCTCTCAACCGGCATCACCTTCGCGATTACCGACAAAGCCCCTGGCGATAAAGTGGTGGTTTTTTCGACCGGTTATGGACGTTCAGAATCTGTCGACGGCAGCGTATTCCCATGGAGTTTTCCGTTGATGGGCACTTATTGGACTGCTGCCGATATATTGGTGCAACACGTCGCCAAAAAAGGCAGTCTCAAGGGCAAAAAGATCGCTTTGGTATATCACGACTCGCCGTTCGGCAAAGAGCCGATTCCGGTACTGGAAGCGCACGCCAAGAAACATGGGTTTGAGTTGGTCAAGCTGCCTGTTACACACCCGGGGCTGGAACAAAAAGCAACCTGGCTGCAAATTCGTCAGCAGAAGCCCGACTACGTTTTCCTGTGGGGTTGGGGCGGCATGAATTCGACGGCGATCAAAGAGGCGATTGCGGTGTCCTATCCGCGTTTGCAAATGTACGGCGTGTGGTGGTCGGCGGCTGAACCAGATGTAATGCCTGCCGACTTGGCCGCCAAGGGTTACAACGGGCTGGCGCTGCAACATTCCAGCGAAAAAAATGCCGTGGTACACAAGGATATGGTCAAATTTCTGTATGACAAGAGTAAAGGCACCGGCAAGGCAGAGGAAGTCGGAACTGTCCTTTACAACCGCGGCATGATCAGCGCAATGTTGGTGGTTGAGTCGGTTCGCAAAGCGCAAAGCAAATACGGCAAAAAACCGGTGACCGGTGAGCAGGTGCGTTGGGGTGCGGAGAATCTGGACATCGATAATGCGCGCATCAAAGCGATTGGTTTCGACGGCATGCTGCAGCCAATCAAAACCTCATGCGCCGATCACGAAGGCGCACACAAGGCGCGCATCCATACCTGGGACGGCAAGGCGTGGAGCTACACGTCCGACTGGTATGAGTC
>JAYVXF010000263.1:0-3947 GCA_043793345.1 Betaproteobacteria bacterium
GGAATCCAAGTTTGGCTGCGTGAACTTGGATTCCCGCCTTCGCGGGAATGACGAACCCTGATTTGAAACTGTCGCCATTATTTCTGACTGATGAGTAAATTCAGGCTTTGATGTGCCATTCAATCCCTGAACGTCGCTGCCTTTTTCTGCATCCCCGCCATCATCGCCTCCTGCAAGTCCGACGACATCAGCATCGCCGCGTTCCACGTGGCAATGTAGTTGAGACTGTCGGCCACCGAGTGATCGCGCGCGTAAACAATCATTTCTTTGCTGCCACGAATCGCCAGCGGAGATTTTGCGGCGATCTCGGTCGCGATCATCATCACACCCTCCAGCAACGTGTCAGTCGTATCAAAAACGCGATTGATGAGCCCCAGTGTCCGCGCTTCTTCCGCAAAAAATTTGCGACCAGTATAGGCAAGCTCGCGTACCATGCCGTCACCGATCAGCTTCGGTAACCGTTGCAGCGTACCCACGTCGGCCGTCATCCCGATGTCGATTTCCTTGATGGCGAAATACGCCTCCGACGAGCAATAGCGCATGTCGGCACAACAAATGAGATCGATTCCGCCGCCGATGCAGGCGCCGTGAATCGCTGCCAGCACCGGCTTCCGGCAACGCTCCAGACTGGTGAGCGATGCCTGCAAATCAATAATCCCGCGCCGCAACTTCTCGCGCTTACGACCCTCGCAGTCGTCATCAACTTCATCGGCGACACCCGCCAACATCGCCAGATCAATACCCGACGTGAAGTGCGCGCCGTTGCCGCTGATCACCGCCACGCGCGCTTCTGCGGTCGCATCGATCCACTCAAAGGCTGCGCGAATTTCGCCCCACATCGCGCGACTCATCGCGTTGGCTTTATCGGGACGATTGATGCGAACGTGCGCGATATGTTTATCGAGGGACAGTTGCAGCGTTGCGAATTCTGGTGTCGTCATTGGAGTCTCCGCGTGATTATTTTTTAGTCGTTACCGTTGATGCCGCCGGCTGCAAAATTTTTCGCAATGCCCAGATTGATGCCACTGCCGCCGGTGATGAAAACGGTTTTGCCTTTGAAAAGCTGCGTGGAAAAATAGCTGGTGATATTCATCGGAATCCTTGAGTGGAAAAACAATGCATGCTGGCATTTTACGACGCGCATGACTGCAGCGAAATCCCCCAACTTGCGCTTCATCGCAGGCGTAAATTTGCCGCAAGCCACGTAAAATACAATGATTGCCATCCTCGCGGCCAGCTCGTCGCCAAATGTCTTCCGCTCCAATTCCCTCCGCTGACGAACGCATCCACGACATCGAAGCCGAATGTCGCCTGCGCACCACCAAAATTCGCCAGGTCGCGCGGATGAAAGACGTGCTGCAATTGAACGACGTGCGGCTCGATGACGACCTGCGCACGCGCGCGCCGGAAATTCGCGGCATCAATCAATTGCAGCTCGCCGCCGAAGTGCGCATGCGTGAAATTCTCGATGGCCACATGCTTGAGCTGCGCGCACAGCGCGACCTGCAGATGCTCGAACAGGCGCGCAGCCATTTTCTGCATCGCGAGTGGAGCTGCCTGAAAGGCGTTTTTCCGATGCTGTATCGCGAGGCTGAAGTGGAATCTGAAAAAATTCTCAGTCGGCTTGAACGTGAAATGGACGTGCGCCGCAAGCGGTCGCGATAAATAAATATTTTTTTGAGACAATTTGTAAATGAACCCAGCCTGGTATTTTCTAAGCGGCGCAATACTGTTCGAAGTAGCCGGCACCACCTGCATGAAGCTCTCCCGCGGCTTCACCGAGATTACGCCGAGCCTCATGATGTTCGTTTTCTACGCCTGCGCGTTCGGGCTCAACACGGTCGCCGTCAAGACCATCGAGCTTAGTGTGGCCTACGCGATTTGGTCGGGCGTGGGCACCGCGCTCACCGGCGCGATTGGCATCCTTTATTTCAAGGAGCCGGCGACCGCGATCAAGATGGTGTCGTTGACGTTAATTATTATTGGCGTGATGGGTCTGCAATCGGCGTCGGTGGCGAAGTAGATTGAATACCGGCTAGTCGGTCGCTTGGCCGGTTTCGCGTTCCAGTCTCGTATGTCAAGGTAGGGTCATCGCTGGTTGATGGCCGGGAGCGGCAATTGCACCGCCGCAAAATCCATGCGAAAGGATCGACAAAATGCGAAGCGAAGCGGCACTGTCCAATTTCAATCGTGTAGCGGCGGTATCGGCGTCAATCGCGCTGTGGCTGGCGAGCGCAAATTGCGTCGCCCAAGTGCCGCTTAGCGGCATCGTCCAAATCACCGTTGGTGGCAACCACAACTGCGCGCTTAGTGTGGGCGGCGGCGTCAAATGCTGGGGGGAAGGTGGCGCCCTGGGCGACAACACCAGCTTTTCGCGCTTCACACCGGTTGACGTCGTCGGTCTTGGCACCGGCGTCATCGCCGTCAGCGCGGGCACCTCGCAGACCTGCGCGCTCACCAGCGGCGGTGGCGTGAAATGCTGGGGCAACAATGGCTTCGGTCAGTTGGGCGACAACACCAATGCTTTTCGCCTCGCGCCGACCGACGTCGTCGGCCTCGCGTCGGGTGTTAGCGCGATTTCAGCCGGCGGAAATCACACCTGTGCGCTGACAACCGGCGGCGGCGTCAAGTGCTGGGGATTCAACTTTTACGGGCAACTTGGCGACGGCTCGAAGACGCAAAGCAATGTGCCGGTCGATGTTGTCGGCCTCGCCAGCGGCGTGATCGCCGTGGTGGCCGGCTTTTCGCACACCTGTGCCGTCACCAACACAGGCGGCCTCAAATGCTGGGGGGAAAATTTCGCGGGCATGTTGGGCGACGGTACTCCTACGGATCGTACTGTGCCCGTGGACGTCATCGCAGGACCGATGTTGCCGCCGTTGTCGGGCGCGGTCGCGGTAGCACCCGCCCAATCTCACACCTGCGGCCTCCTCAGCGGCGGCGCGGTCAAGTGCTGGGGATTTGCCGGCTTGCTGGGCAACGGAATGCTTGTCACGATGGAAACACCGGTCGACGTCATCGGTTTGGGTGCCGACGTGAGCGCTCTCGCGGCGGGTAATCTGCATTCCTGCGTAGTGTTCGCGAGCGGCGTCAAATGCTGGGGTGACAATCAATACGGCGAATTGGGGAACAACAGCATCGTGTTCAGCAACGTGCCCGTTGACGTTGTCGGGCTCGGGACGCCGGTGACGGCGGTCGCGGCGGGTGCGGCGCACGCCTGCGCGCTCACCACCAGCGGCGGTGTGAAATGCTGGGGCTACAACGGCGCGGGCCGCTTGGGCGACAACACCACCATCCAGCGCCTCACGCCGGTCGATGTGCTGTTGGTGCCGCCGGTCTCGCTGCTCGCCGTGCAATCGCGCAAGACCCATGGCACGGTGGGGACATTCGATCTGCTCATCGACAAGACCCCGCCAATCATCGGCGCGGTCACGGTCGAGCCGCGGATGATCGATGCGGTTCACGACATTGTCTTCCAATTCGACGGGCCGATTTCTGTGGCGGGGAACGCGAGTGCAATCAACGGTGGCGGCTTTTTGATCGGCGCGGTCGCCACGTCGCCGACGGCCAATGAAGTCACCGTGACCGTATCCGGGATTTCGGACAACAGCCGCGCGACGATTTCGCTCAGTGGCGTCAACACCGCAGTGAACGCATCTGCCTCGATCGGCTTCCTCGTTGGCGACGTCAACAATTCGCGCTCGGTGAATTCAAGCGACATCAGCGGCGTGAAAGCGCGTTCGGGGCAAACGGCGGATGCGACCAATTTCAAGTTCGATGTCAACGCCAGCGGGGCGATTAATTCGTCCGATATCTCGGCCGTGAAAGCGCGATCAGGGTCCACGCTGCGCTAGTGTCTCGACCCAGAAATAGCGATACATAATGAAACGGATGGATTTTTTTGCATGGCAAGGCGCGAGGAGGCGACATAGCATGGCCTATGGCAA
>JAYVXF010000264.1:0-3944 GCA_043793345.1 Betaproteobacteria bacterium
CACCGTACTCGCCGCCCAACGCCAGACCTTGCAGCAGACGCAGGCTAACGAGCAAAACCGGCGCAAGCCAGCCGATGCTCTCGAACGTCGGCAGGAAACCCACCGCAGCGGTCGCGAAACCCATCACCAAAATCGTCACGAGGAAGGTATATTTCCGCCCCACCAGATCGCCGATCCGGCCGAACAACAATGCGCCGAACGGTCGCACCAGAAAACCGGCTGCGTAGGTTGCAAAGGCCGACAGCAGCGCAGCGGTGTCATTCCCCTTGGGGAAAAACAGCGTCGCGAAGAACGGCGCCAGTGTGGCGTAAAGATAAAAGTCGTACCACTCAAAAACAGTGCCGAGCGACGAGGCGAAAATGACCTTCTTTTCCTCCTTGACGTCCGGTTCGTGCGTGCGCATTGGGGTCGATGCCATGGGTAACTCCTCCTAATTTTTTGGTTATGGAGCGATATATTTCGCTACTATTGTTTTTACGAACTGTGCTGCTCCGCTTCGCAGGCTAGTGCATAATTCTTACCAGAACCTGACTGCGCCATAGATGACCGCACAACGATGCGGCAGTTTGGCCATTGACGCAGGTTCAGCCAATGCTGAATGCCCTTGGAGGGGAGGAACAGAGCTTGCGAATCCTGATTGCTGAAGACGACGCTGCGCTCGCCGAGGCGCTGCAATTTTCGCTGCGGCAGGCAGGTTACGCGGTCGACTGGATCAACAACGGGATGGTCGCCGATCACGCATTGGGAGCGGACGTTTTCGACTTGCTGATTCTCGATCTGGGACTGCCGAAAATCGATGGCTTCGAGGTGTTGCGGCGCTTGCGCAAACGCAATTCCCAGCTATTCGTGCTGATCCTCTCCGGTCGCGAGGATCCACGTGAAAAAGTGTTGGGGCTTGATTTGGGTGCTGATGATTACCTCGCCAAACCGTTCAGTCTCGATGAATTGCATGCCCGGGTGCGTGCGCTGTTGCGCCGTAGCAGCGGTGGCGCGCCGCCACAAATCGCGCAGGGCCGGCTGCAGTTCGATACTGTCAAGCGAACCTTGATGCTCGCTGGCGTACCGTTGTCGTTGCCGCTGCCGGAGCTGGGCGTGCTGGAAGTGTTGCTGCACCGCGCCGGCCGGGTGGTGAGCAAGGAGCAGTTAATTGAGCATCTCTACAACTACGACCACGACGTGAGTCAAAACGCGATTGAAGTGTATGTCCATCGGCTGCGCAAAAAAATTGAAGGCGGTGGCGTAACGATACGCACCGCGTATGGTCAGGGCTACGTGCTCGACAAAGAATCAGCCGGGTAATATTTCGCTGCATCGAGCCATCGTCAGTCGCGCCCGTCATCCATAAGCTGCCGCACCTGCGCGCACAAGTCATTGGTCGAAAACGGCTTGGTGACATACGCGTCGGCACCCGCGTCCAGACCGCGCTGCACTTCAGCCTCGCCGCCTTTGGCCGAAATCATGATGATCTTCATGGCAGACCATGCCGCGTTGGCGCGAATATCCATGCACAATTCGAAACCGTTGCGGCGCGGCAGCATGACATCGAGCAAAATCAGGTCAGGCAGAAAATCCCCGATGCACGCCAGCACCTCGTCCCCACGGGGGGCGACCCGCACCGCGTAGCCATCGCGGCGCATTAAAAATTCGAGCGAGACAAGAATGCTTTCCTCGTCTTCCGCGATAAGCACTTTTTTTGTCATGCCTTGCGCCCATTACGGGCGACGATCGTCGGCGATACGTTCGCGGTAGTCGCAAGGGGCAAAGAGAAGTAGAAAACCGCGCCCTGCCCCAGCGCACTTTCCACCCAGAGCTGACCATTAAAGTGGCCGATAATCTGGCGGCAAATGGATAATCCCAGACCCGTGCCCTGCGGCTTTTCGGTTAGCGTGTCGCCCGCCTGGCGAAATTTTTCGAAGATCACTTTTTGATCCGCCGCACTAATGCCGATGCCGTTGTCGCGGACGCCAATGCAAATCCGGCTCGACTCAACGTTCACAAAAATTTTCACTTCGCCATGATCGGAGCCGCAAAATTTACCCGCATTGGAAAGCAGATTGAGCATCACTTGCATCAGCCGGTCACGATCTGCGGCGACGGGCGGCATGGTTGCTGGTAGCTCGGCAGTTACCTGCACATTTCTTTCCTTGAACACCTGCGCCGTCGCTGAAATCGCCTCTTCAATGAGCTCGACCAAATCGACTTGCACCGATGTCCATTCCGCATTGCCAGATTCAATTTTTGCCGCATCGAGCACTTGATTGATCAAGCGTGTAAGCCGCTCGCTTTCCTTGACCACGATCCGCAAAAAACGCGTCCGCTCGGCCGCGTCCAGCGTCGGGTTGTCGCGCAATATTTCTGAAAACGCGCGAATAGAAGTGAGCGGCGTGCGCAATTCATGCGTCACGGTGGAAATAAAATCGTCCTTGAGTCGATCAAGTTCCTTCAGGCGCTCGTTGGCGGCGGTGAGGTTGGCGGTCGCGGTTTCGAGCTCATGCGATTTTTGCTCGAGCTTGCGTCCATAGGCAATCGCCTGCGAGCTTTCCTCGACGATGCTCATTACTTCCTGAAGCACCAGCGGCTCCTCTTTCACCGCCGACGACACCACCACCCGTGCCGACGCGGCACCAATCGCGCCGGCCAGCATTATCTCGACGTGGCTGACGAGGGCGGCGTCAGCTTTCAATTCGTGATGATTCTTCACGCCGCGTTTCCTCGCGTACGCAGCGAAAGCGCGCTCGGCACGCATTGGGCCGAGAAAGCGCTGAGCCAGCGAAAACAATTCTGGCAGCGACGCGCTGCCACGCCAGAAACGCGAGCCCGGCGTGTCGACGGCAGTCTTGAATACGTCGACAAAAAGTGTCGCCTGCCGATGTTCCGCCGCGCTCTGGCGCACTGCCAAAGAGATACCGATGTAGAGACCTACATTGAACAGCATGCTCCAGAACATGCAATGCGAAATTTCGTCGAGCCCGCGCAGCCCGAACAACTCTTGCGGCTTCAGCAACGCGAGACCCCAAAGGCCGTTGTCGAGAAATCCAACCGCGAGCCATCCCGATTTTGCGAACGACGGCAACAACAGCGTGTAAACCCAAATGGCGAAACCGGCCGAAAGCCCGGTAATGGCGCCGACACGCGTGCCCTCTTTCCAAAAAATGCCGCCGAGCAGAACCGGTGCAAACTGCGCCACCGCCGCAAACGAAATCAAGCCGATCGAGACCAGCGCATATGCCTCACCGGCAAGCCGGAAGTAGGCGTAACCGAGCAGCATCACAAAAATAATCGCCGCGCGCCGGATTGAGAGTATCCAAAAACTTAAATCGCTGCGCTCCGCCAGCCGCAGCCGCCTGATGCGCAGCAGCAGCGGCATGACCAGGTCATTGCAAACCATCGTGGAGAGCGCAATGGTCTCGACGATCACCATGCCGGTCGCGGCCGACAAGCCACCGATGAATACAAACAACGCCAGCGCCTGCTGTTGATGCGCCATCGGCATGGTCAACACGAACGAATCGGCATCGACATTGCCAGCCGGAAATTGCAACATGCCGCCGACCGCGATCGGCAGCACAAATATATTGATGGCCAACAGATAAAGCGGGAACAGCCACGTCGCCTTGCGCAGATGGGACTCGTTGACATTCTCGACCACCGCAATCTGGAATTGGCGCGGCAGCAACATGATCGATAGCATCGACAGGAACGTAAGCGAGGCCCAGCTGCCATATGACATGCTGCTGCCGAGCGTGGTCAAGCTGCGCAGCTCAGACGATTGCCGCGCGCGATTGAATAAATCAGAAAATCCGTCGTAAAGGCCGTAGGTGACGAACAGCCCGACTGCAATAAACGCGAGCAACTTCACCAAAGATTCAAACGCGATGGCCGCGACCATTCCTTCGTGCCGTTCGGTCACATCGAGCTGACGCGCGCCGAAAAAAATCGTGAAG
>JAYVXF010000265.1:0-3934 GCA_043793345.1 Betaproteobacteria bacterium
GGATAAATCCCCACAATTATGGGGATTTATCCCCAACGATTGTCTCGCGGAAGGCATCCAATCTTGCCGCCTTCGGTATTATTTTTCTTCTCGTGTGAGACTGTATTTTTCCATGCGGGTACGCAACATATCGCGGCTAAGGCCCAGCATGCGCGCCGCCTTCGATACATTCCAATCCGTCTTCTCCAGGGTTTGCATGACCATTTCACGCTCGACGTCGGTGAGCTTGGCGCCTTGAATTTGCGGTGCCATCGCGGCGAAACCGCCGGTCGCGTCTGAAGCCCTCCTTTCCTGATTTTGCGGTGCGACATAAATCGCGAGGCTTTCGGCAACGATCACCCGCTCGCGTGCAAGCAAAGCGGTCTGGTCGAGCGTGTTGCGCAACTCGCGTACGTTTCCCGGCCAGGTGTGTTTAAGCAACATCGCTTCTGCTTCGCGGCCAAATTCCAAATCCTGCTTGCCGTATCGGCGACCGTGAAAGGCGAGAAAATATCGCGCGAGCAACAGCACATCGCGGTCACGTTCGCGCAATGGCGGCATGTGCAGCGTGATGATGCGGAGGCGGAAATATAAATCGGCGCGAAAGCGGCCCTCACGCACCATTTTTTCCAAATCCTGGTTGGTGGCGGCGACGATGCGCACATTCACTTTGCGTTCGCGCACGCTACCGATGCGTCGCACCATCCGCTCTTCAAGCAGCTTGAGCAGTTTGGCTTGCATCGAAAAATCCACTTCACCGATCTCGTCCAGAAACAGCGTGCCGCCTTCCGCAGCCTCGACCAATCCCATCTTGCGCTCTTTGGCATCACTGAAGGCGCCACGCTCGTGCCCAAATAGCTCCGTTTCCATCAGCGTGTACGGAATCGAAGCGCAGTTCACCTCGACGAACGGCCCCTCGCGTCGTAGCCCGTCAAAATGCAAGGCGCGCGCCACCAGTTCCTTGCCGGTGCCGGTTTCACCAGTAATCAGCACCGTCGGTAGCTCGCCGTCGGCAATCCGCGACTCGGTTTCAATGATTTGATAGATCGTGTCTTTCAGTCGGCGGATCGGCTGCGATTCGCCAAGCAGCGCTTCGACGCCACTGCCGCGCGCCTGGTTGCTGCGGTAAAACGACAACGTTTTTTCCTGCCGCACCGCGTCGAGCGCGCGATCAAGCAGCAGCTTTAACTCCGCCAGCACCACCGGCTTACCCACGTAGTCGTGTGCGCCCATGCGTATCGCATCGACCGCCACCTGAATGCTGCCTTCGCCCGTCACCATCACCACTTTGATGTAAGGATCCATGGCAATCACTTCCCGCAGCAGATCCAGACCATTTTTGCCCGGCAACATATAGTCGGTGACGACCACGTCAGGTCGCAACGTCTCCAGTATCGTCAATGCTGTTTCGACCGAAGCGGCAACAGAAACTTCCCAGCCATCGCGATCCAGATAGACGCGAATATTATTGGCCAGTATTTCGTCGTCTTCGACGATCAGCACACTTTTCGACATGGCTTTATCCGGCCAGAACGAAGGTAAGCTCGACCCGTGTGCCGGCGCTTTCGCGGCTGGTGATTTGCACGCTTCCACGATAGCGCTCCAGCGTGCGCTTCACCAGCGTCAAGCCAATGCCGAGCCCGCGCGGCTTGGTGGTGTGGAATGGCTTGAAGGCCAGTTCCAGCTGGGCTGCCGACATGCCATGACCCGTATCGGCAATGCTCAGTC
Source organism: Betaproteobacteria bacterium (assembly GCA_043793345.1). Taxonomy (GTDB): domain Bacteria; phylum Pseudomonadota; class Gammaproteobacteria; order Burkholderiales; family Usitatibacteraceae; genus UKL13-2. Next base: position 1,708 of record JAYVXF010000265.1, read on the forward strand.
TCACGCGCCCCTGCGGCGTTTCCAATTGGTGTTGCACGGTAAGCTTGCCGCCGTTAGGCATGACCTCGACGGCGTTGGCAATGATGCTATTAAACGCCTGTAACAAAAGCGAGCGGTTGCCCACCACCGGCGGCACTCCGACCTCGGCACCGATCCAGTCGACCGCAATACCGGCTTGAGAAAATCGAGCGGCAAAATTGCCGATCGATTCGCGAAGAACTTGCACCATATCGACGTTTTCCGCGCCCGCATCGGGCAGGCGCGAGAACACCAGCAAATCGCGCACCCAGTAACTCAAGCGATCCGCTTGATCGATGATATTTTGTACGTGTGATTTCGACTGCGGATGAATTTCGTCAAAAATAAGCTCTGCGCTGCTACGGATGTTGGCCAGCGGATTGCGGATACTGTGGGCAACCGACAACGCCATTTCACCAATCACCACCAACGCGTCAGTCTCGGCGCGGCTCTTTTCTTCTTCCAGCTTTACGGCCATGCGAACGTTGTCAAAACGCGCCGAAAGTGCGTTCAGCAGCGCGCGATGCACTTTGGTGTGAACCAGCACCAGCAACAACGTCAGCACCAACAGCGCGCCGCCGATCAGTACGGTGGTGCGAACGCCCGAGCGGACCAGCATCACGCTCATTGGCAATAGCGCAATCATCGTGGTGAAACCGCACAGCGTACGGTGTGGCGCGAAGTAAGCCACCGATCCCGTGGTCATCAATGCGATCAGCATAATTACCGGCATCTGTGCCGTCTGCGCCTCGGGGAGCAACGCCGTTCCCATCGCCGCCCACAGCAAAGCAATAATGATGCTACCGGCGATAAAGCGCCACTCCCAGACGGCAAAATCTTCGACCGCCGGGTTTTTGCGGATGAACACTTTGTAGAGCCCGTATCGGCCGAGCATCACCAGGAAAGCCGTGATGAACCACGCGAACAGCATCGGCCTGGACATTTCCTCCCACAAGATGGCGCCGAGCAAAAATGTAACCATCAGCTCGATCAAATAGCCAACCACGGAAAAGCGATACAACAGCCGAGTCTGTTCCGCGTAAATCGGATACTCGATGAGCGCACGATCCTGCGGCGTCAGTTTGAACGGGAAGGCGCTATTGGCGGCTTCTATATTTTCGTTGGGCATGCCAGGCATACGAGTGGGTTTGGTCGCTGACGAGGATTGGAAATGAGCGAAATGATTCGTCATTGTATTCCCCGTCAAGCGATTCGCGGCGAAGCGTTTTGGCGGCGACACGAAATGCCTCGATTCCACCGCGCACAATCAAATTAAAAATGCCCCACGAGGGGGCATTTTTAATTTGGTGGCCTGAGGCGGAATCGAACCACCGACACAAGGATTTTCAGTCCTCTGCTCTACCGACTGAGCTACCAGGCCGTAATTTTGCGGGCGCCACAAGCTACACGACGCTTTGCGGAAGCATTTATTATTGCAAGCCCGATATTATAACGACAACCGCCGCAAATTCCAACGTCCGGGTGGCGCGAACCAATGGAGTGAAGATCTAAACCACGCGTTTTTGCTGTGATTGCCTCGTGCAAACTTCAGCATTTGCCAATGGAAAAACGCTAGCACTGGCGCGCATTCCAGGCCATTTATGCGCTGAAAGGCGCGCCAGTGCTAGCGTTTTACCATTTTATGCTGCAGACGCTTCGCCGCTATTTCGGCTGATGTTTTCTACCTGTGCGATAAAACGGGTGGGGTGTTTATCACTTCCTTCGACGATGCTGCCCAGCGTCACGCGTGCCGTGATGACAGGCCCACTGGCAGTTAGGCAACGCATTTGCGTCTTGTGGGTGCGTACTGCGCCCGAGGCCAGATTTGAAAAATCCCGCAGGCACAACCCTACATCATCGGGATGCATGAGTTCCGCGATTGGCTTCAGGAGGAGATCGGCTTCGCGGTGGCCAAACAAGCTGCAAAACGCCGCGTTCACTTCGACCAGCAAGAGATCGACGCTGATCATGGCCATGCCGATGGGTGCGTTGTCGAAGGCTTGCTGGAAGCGCTGCTCGGCCTGCGCTTTTTGCTCGAGCGTCCGCTCGTGAAGCTCCTCCTTGAGCCGAGCCAGTTCGCGCGCCACCAGCCGCAGCTCGAGCTGATCGATCACCACTGAGGCCAAATCCTGCAGTACTTTTGCCTCACTCTCGTTGACGTCGCGTGGCGCCTTGTCCATGACGCAGAGCGTTCCCAGCTTGTAGCCGT
>JAYVXF010000266.1:0-3930 GCA_043793345.1 Betaproteobacteria bacterium
TCGATCATTGCGGTCATGAAACTTGGGTCGCGCTAAACAAAAATATGTTTTCCACCGAGTGCCTTGCCGCCGTCAAATCGCGCTTTGAATTTTCGCCGATGGGCGAGCCCAGCGGCAATCTCACGATCGGTCGCGGACGCGCATACGCAGGTATCGGCAAGCCACCGGTGCCGATATTTGTCGCCATCGTTGAAAACAAAATCGCCAGCGGCTCGCTCGGTGTCAAGGAGTGCGACAAATTAGCCAGCCTGTTCAAGGTCGTTGGCGCGCAACAGTGTGGCCTGGTGCTCTACCTCGATTCAGCAGGTGCGCGCGTGTCCGAAGGGCTGGCCGCGTTGGGTGCGTTCCGGTACATGTATCGCGCTGCGCTGGGTGTGGCAGCCGCGGGTGCGCCGTTCGCGGTGGTCTGCGGCGCAAATTGTTTCGGTGGTGCGTCGATGCTCGCTGCACTTGGCGGGTCGCGCTTGTATTCGGCCAACACCCGTTTCGCGATGTCGGGCCCATCGATCCTCGCACAGGCGGCTGGCATTTCAGCGCTTGACGATATTTTCATGGCGATGTCGATGGCCGCGATCAACGCTGACGCACGCATCAAGCTCGGTGCCAATGAGGCGATGGCCGCCAATCCTTTATCGACAAGCTTGCCTCTGCCGGATGTCAATGCACTGGTCGAGCGGCACCGTCTGCTCGGCACGCGATTGGCGGCGCTCAATAATGCAGCCCGCTCCGCCAACGTCGCGACAGTGGAGCGCAAGGATTTGGCGAAGCTCTACCCAGGTGGTTACCGACTGGCAGAGTCCAACGGCGTGTTGTCTGGCAAAGCGTCGCGTGATGGTCAAGCGGTGGCGCTCGCCGGTTTCATCGGCGGTAAAGTGCTCGGCGCGGCGCGCGCATGGGCGCAGGCGGATATTTTTTGGAGCATGCTCGCGCCCGATGCACGCTCGGCTCTGCCGCAAACGTTGCATCTGCTCCTCGATTGCGACTCGCACGCGACCACGCTCGACGATGAGCGCATCATGCTCTCGGCCTACCTCGCCGATCTCGCCTGCGCGTTGCACGCGTTGGCGCAGGCGGGCACGCGTATCGAGACCACCGTGCTCGGCAAATTGGGCGGTGGCGTATACGTTGCATTGTGCGCACCGGTCGCGCAGGTGAATTTATTGTACGGCGCAGAAATTCAAGTGTTGCCGGGCAGGGCGCTCGCCAGCATTCTGGGTGAGACCAGATCGCAGAAAGCTGAATTCACAGAATACAAGGCTGCACGGGTTGCAGATCAGGAATTGAAACTGGGGATCGTATAAAAACATGAACGCAAATCTTTACGCGCTACTGCAGTCGCGCTTCCCGCAGGATCGCGCGCAAATTGCGCTGGAGACTGCGACCGGCGACACCTGGTCATACGCGCAACTTGAAGTCACCACGGCGCGTTACGCGGGCTTCATTCGCGCGCTCGGTGTCTTGCCGGGGGACAGGGTCTGCGTGCAGGTCGAGAAGTCGCCGGAGGCATTATTCCTGTATCTCGCCTGCCTGCAATCGGGAGCGGTTTATTTGCCGCTCAACAGCGCCTATCAGGAAGGTGAAGTTGATTATTTTCTCGGCGATGCGACGCCGAAAGTGGTGGTGCACCAGCCGAAAAGTGAAGCGTGGATGAGTGGGCTGTGCGCCAGGCACAATATTGCCCATCGCTTCACTCTCACCGACGACAACAGTGATAAAGTCCAGCAAATACGCGGCTCGTGGCACGAAAATGCTCTGAAAGCCGCACCCATGCTAGAGGTTGTCCATCGGGATGTTGATGATCTGGCCGCCATTCTTTACACGTCAGGAACCACCGGCCGCAGCAAGGGTGCGATGATCACGCACAAAAATCTGTCGTCGAACGCGCTGACCTTGCACGCTTATTGGGGCTTCAAACCCGGCGATATTTTGTTGCATGCCTTGCCGATATTTCACGTGCATGGATTATTTGTGGCGTGCCACACCGCGTTACTCAATGGCAGCAAGATGATTTTTCATGCGAAGTTCGATGCGCTGGCGACGATCAATGCACTGCCGCGCGCAAATGTGTTCATGGGCGTGCCGACCATGTATGTGCGGCTGCTCGCGGAGCCAACGTTCACCCGCAAAGTCGCCAGCAATATTCGCTTGTTCGTCTCCGGCTCCGCGCCGCTGTTGGCCGAGACTTTCCACGCTTTTCGCGAGCGCTGCGGCCGCACCATACTTGAGCGCTACGGCATGACCGAGACCGGCATGATTACCTCCAATCCGCTGCTCGGTGAACGCCGTGGCGGCACGGTGGGTTTGCCGTTGCCGGGCATTGCGCTGCGGGTGCAGGACGACGCGGGCATTGGCTGTAAACGCGGCGAAATCGGTGGCTTGCAGGTGAAGGGTGACAACGTGTTGGCGGGCTACTGGCAAATGCCGGAAAAGAACAAAGAAGAATTCACCGCTGACGGCTATTTCAAAACCGGTGACGTCGGCAAGATTGATGCCGATGGTTACGTGACCATTGTCGGTCGCTCCAAGGATTTGGTGATCTCCGGCGGCTACAATGTGTATCCGAAAGAAATCGAATTGCTGCTCGATGAAATTGTCGGTGTCGCCGAGAGCGCGGTAATCGGTTTGCCGCACGCGGATTTCGGCGAAGCGGTGGTGGCGGTGATTGTGAAAAAGCCCGACGCGTCGCTTGCGGAGTCGGATGTGATGGCGGCAATTAAAGGTAAACTCGCGGCATTCAAAATGCCCAAGCGCGTTTTCATTGTTGAGGATTTACCGCGCAACGCGATGGGCAAGGTGCAAAAAAATGAGTTGCGCAAACGCTATGCAGAAACGTTCAAGTAGACTGATTTGCAGTTTGTGCGTTAGTTCATTGCGGCCAATGCAGCGGAGCTTGAAAATGCTGCTTCAACCCCAATTATTTCACTACCTGTTTGCTTAACGGATTTAACAAGTCGATGATCGTATTTAATCTTTCCTGCACCCACGGCCATGAATTTGACGGCTGGTTTCGCTCAGCCGAGGATTTCGAACGCCAGGCACAAATCGCCATGGTCGAGTGCCCACATTGCGGCGACACGCGCATCACCAAGCGTCTTTCCGCGCCGCGACTCAACATGGGTGCCAGCAATGTGGCACCCGCCGCGCCACAGGTGAGCGGCCCGCAGGAAGTCATGCCTGCTTCGCTGATGCCGAGCCTGCAGGAGCACATGCTGCAACAGTTCAAGGCATTCGTTCGCGCCAATACCGACAACGTCGGCAAGCAATTCGCCGAGACCGCGCGACGCATGCACTACGGCGAAGAAAGCCATCGCAACATTCGCGGGCGGGTTTCGAGGGATGAGGCGATGGCCTTGAGCGAAGAAGGCATCGACACCGTTTCGTTGCCGCACGGCATCTTTCTCGATGAAGGTGTGCAGTAAGGGCCGATGTTGCGGGTGACTGTGCTAAGGTTTCGCCTATGCAAATAATCAAGGCGCAGCACATGAAAGCAATTCTCTGCAAAGCCTGGGGCGGCCCGGAAACATTGGTGATCGAGGATGTCGCTACGCGCGAACCGGCCGCCGGTGAAGTCCGCATCCGCGTGCGCGCGGCGGGCGTCAATTTCCCCGATGTCCTCATCATCCAGAAAAAATATCAGATACAGCCAACGCTGCCGTTTTCGCCGGGTGCTGAAGTGGCGGGCGATGTCATCAGCGTCGGCGCCGGCGTCACGCATTTAAAGCCCGGCGACAAGGTGGTCAGTTTTTGCGGCTTCGGCGGATTTGCCGAAGAGGTCATCGCGCCTGCCGCCATGACAATGCCGATGCCACCCGGTGTGCCCTATCCACTCGCGGCCATTTTTTCGCTCGCCTACGGCACCTCCTGGCACGCCGTGCGCGACCGCGCCGCCTTGCAGGCGGGTGAGACCATGCTGGTGCTCGGCGCGTCGGG
>JAYVXF010000267.1:0-12472 GCA_043793345.1 Betaproteobacteria bacterium
CTTCGCCGACGTAACCCGCTTCAGTGAGGGTGGTCGCGTCCGCAATCACAAATGGCACGTTAAGCAAGCGTGCCAGCGTCTGCGCAAGCAAGGTCTTGCCCGAACCGGTTGGCCCGATCAGCAGGATATTTGATTTTGCGAGTTCGACTTCACCATCCTTCGAGCTATTTTTCAAGCGCTTGTAATGGTTGTAGACCGCGACGGAGAGAATCTTTTTGGCCTGAACCTGATCGATCACATATTGATCTAGGATGTCGCATATTTCCTGCGGCGTCGGCAGATCATTCTTGGCGGACTTTGCCTTCGGATCGCTTTGCGCTTCTTCACGAATGATGTCGTTGCAGAGGTCGATGCACTCGTCGCAAATAAATACCGACGGACCGGCGAATAATTTGCGCACCTCATGCTGGCTCTTGCCGCAAAAGGAACAATAGAGCAGTTTTTCGCCTACTTTGTCAGTCATTGCTGTGCCTCGTTAAACCAATACGACATCCAAGCAAAAAATGTGCTCAAACGTCCTCCTCTTTTATGGCTGGTGTCTGCTTTCCAGCACTTTATCGATAATACCGTATTTCAATGAGTCCTCCGCAGACAGGAAATTGTCGCGATCCGTATCGCGCTCGATAACTTCGATGGTCTGGCCCGTGTGCTTTGCCATGATCTCGTTCAGGCGTTGCTTCAGGAACAGCGTCTCTTTGGCGTGAATCGCGATGTCGGATGCCTGACCGCGAAAGCCCCCGGAAACCTGATGAATCATGACGCGCGAATTGGGCAGGCACAAACGCTTGCCCTTGGTACCAGCTGCGAGCAAAAAGGCACCCATGCTGGCCGCGAAACCGGTACAAAGCGTCGATACATCGGGCTTGATGAATTGCATCGTGTCGTACACGGCAAGACCCGCCGTGACCGAGCCGCCCGGCGAATTGATGTAGAGCGAAATATCCTTGTCGGCATTTTCGCTTTCGAGAAACAGCATTTGCGCGACGATCACGTTCGCCGTCGCGTCATTCACTTCGCCAACCAGAAACACCACGCGTTCTTTTAACAAGCGCGAGTAGATATCGAACGCGCGTTCGCCGCGTCCCGACTGCTCGATCACCATCGGAATATAGCCAAGGCCCCTGGTCTGATAATAATCGCGGTCGCCCGGCGCCATGCCGGTCAGGTCATAGGCGTGTGACTGGTAGTCGGTGAAACTTTTCATGATCTTTTGATCTCCATAATTTCGTCGAACGATTTGGTGACGGTCGAGACATCAAGCGATTTCGCCGCCCATTCCACAACGTTATCTTCGAGCACCATGCTTTCGACGTCGCCCAATCGCGATTGCTCGCTGTAATACCAGCGAACCATCTGCTTCGGATCCTCGAAACTTTCCGCATGCTCTTCCACCACCGCGCGTACCTGCTCGGGCTTCGCGCGCAAGTCGTTTTGCTTGATGACCTCCGATAGCACCAACCCAAGCTTCACGCGTTTCTCGGCACGTTCGACAAATAATTCGGTCGGCAATTGCAAATCCTTCGTCGTCATGCCGCGCGACTCAAGATCTTTTACCGCTTGATCCTGCAGCCGTGATATTTCCATGTCGACAAGTGAGCGCGGCAAATCCAGCGTGGATACCGACAACAACGCATCCATCACCTGATCCTTAGTTTTGGCCTGAATGCGTTTTTTCAACTCGCGTTCCAGATTTGCCTTGATTTCGGCGCGCATCTTGGTGACATCACCGTCGAGCACACCGAGCGTCTTGGCAAACTCGGCATCGACCGGTGGCAGCTTGGGTGCGTTCACCACTTTGGCCGTCACTGTGAACTGAACTTGTTTACCTGCGAGCTCAGGCTGATAGTCGGCGGGGAAAGTGAGATCGAATGTTTTCACCTCAGCGCTTTTCATGCCGATCAATGCCGCCTCGAAGTCGGGCAACATGCGTCCTTCACCGAGCACGACGCCGAAATTCTCAGCGTTGCCTCCTTTGAATGGCGCGCCATCAAGCGTACCGACAAAATCGATCACCATAAAATCGCTGGACGCTGCCGCACGATCGGTCTTGTCGTAAGCCGCGCGCTGTTTGCGGAGCGTTTCGAGCGTGTTGTCGACATCCGCATCGGCCACGTCTGCCGTGAGGCGCTCAAGCTTCAAGCCGTTAAGCGAGCCGAGCGTCACCACGGGATACACTTCAAAGGTTGCGGTGAATTCAAATTTATCCGCTGATTCGCCGGTGTTGGCCGGGGCAAAGCGCGGGTAGCCTGCGACCAATAGCTGCTGATCTCGCACGGCGGCTGCGAAAGATTTTTGCACCGCGTCGGACATGACTTCCTGGCGCACCTGGAAGCCATATTGATTGGCGACGATGTTGAACGGCACTTTGCCCGGCCGGAAACCAGACATCTTTGCGGTACGGGCGATCTGCTTCAAGCGCGAGGTAATTTGCGATTCCACATCCACGGCCGGTAACGACACAAGCAAACTGCGCTCAAGGCTGCTCACGGGGACGGGTGTGGATTGAGGTTGGGTTTGAGCTTGCATAATTTAAGTCCTGACTGTCTTGGGTTTCTTGGGTTGCTGGGCTGTGTACTTGTGCGTTGCGGCCCACGAAAAACGCTATCGACGTTTCAAGGCAAAATATTTGCATCCGAAAAATCAAGATGCGAAATCTGCGCTTTATACGTGGTGCATTTGGCCGCGAAGCCGACAAGGTTGTTTGGTGCGAAAGAAGGGACTCGAACCCCCACGCCGTGAGGCGCTGGAACCTAAATCCAGTGCGTCTACCAATTCCGCCACTCTCGCCCTAGGTTCTGCGGGTAAGATTTTACAGTAATCCCAATCGCTTCGCGCGGACGACACTGCTTTTTATTGACGATGCACACACGAAAGCGCTTGTTTTTACAAATATAATTTTGCCTTCGCGGCAGTTGCCGCTATCTCGTCAATTCGGTAAACTCTTTTGCCTGTCGACCACTACGAAAATTTCCCGGTTGCATCATGGTTGCTGCCACGCAAGCTGCAAAAACCCATTGAAGTAATTTACGCATTTGCGCGATCAGCCGATGATTTCGCCGACGAAGGTAGCATGGCCGATGACGAGCGCATTGCATTGCTGGACGACTATGAACGTGAGCTCGACTGCATCGAAGCGGGCACGCCGGTAACGTTTGCGACACCACTGTTTATCGATTTGGCCGCAACCATTGCCGCACACAATTTGCCGCTGCAACTGTTTCGCGATTTGCTTTCCGCGTTCCGGCAGGACGTCACAAAAACGCGTTACGCCAATTTTGATGAAGTCATGGACTACTGCCGCCGCTCGGCGAATCCCATTGGTCGGCTGGTGCTGCATCTTAACGGCAAGACCTCTCCCCAATATTTAACGTGGAGCGACGCGATTTGTTCTGCCCTGCAGCTCATCAATCACTGGCAGGATGTGGCGGTCGACTGGCGGAAGAATAACGGCGGTCGTGTTTATCTTCCCCTCAATGATCTCGCCCGTTTCGGCTTGAGTGAACAGGATATTGCCAATCAAAGCGACACCGATGCATGGCGCAAAATGATGGCGTTCCAGTGTGATCGCGCAAGAAAAATGATGCAATTCGGTGCCCCGCTCGGCCGCGCGCTGTCTGGCCGCATGGGGGCTGAACTTCGCGTCATCATTGCTGGTGGACTGTCCATTCTCGATAAAATTGACGCGGTCGATGGCGACGTGTTTCGCCATCGCCCCAAATTAAGCAAGTGGGACTGGCTCAAGATCGGTCCGCGCGCTCTGATACCGCTATGACACCCGACGAATACTGCCTCGCAAACGAAAATGCGCAAAGCCGCGCTCGCTTCGCGCGCACGCTTTGTTTTGGCGCACCTCTTTTCCCATGACACCCGACGAATACTGCCAAGCAAACGAAAATACACAAAGCCGCGCCTGCTGCGCATGCGTGCTTTGTTTTGGCGCACCCCCAATCTCATGACACCCGACGAATACTGCCAAAACAAAGCGGCGCAAAGCGGCTCCAGTTTTTACTACAGCTTCCGCTTCTTGCCGCCTGATCGCCGTCGCGCAATCACGGCTTTGTACGCCTTTTGCCGCGAGGTTGATGACGTCGCCGACGAGGTCTCGGACGTAAACATCGCCCGCGCCAAGCTCGGCTGGTGGCGCGCGGAGTTGGCCAATTTATTTCAGGGGCATCCACAACATCCGGTCTCCAAGGCGTTAGCGGCCGCGACAAAGTCGTTCGGCGTTGATGAGGCTCGTTTGAACGAAATCATTGATGGCATGGAAATGGATCTCACCCACCATCGTTACCAGGATTTTGAATCACTGAAGCGTTACTGCCATCGCGTTGCCGGTGTCGTGGGTCAATTGTCGGCAGGGATTTTTGGCTACACCAATCCAAAAACGCTCGACTACGCCGAGCATCTTGGCCTCGCGTTCCAGTTGACCAATATCATTCGCGATGTCGGCGAAGACGCACGGCGCGACCGGATTTACCTGCCGCAAGATGAGTTGTTGAAGTTTGGCGTCACCATCGCAGACATTCTGGCCGCGCGACAAACACCCGCGTTCCAGCAATTGATGTCATACCAAACTGAAAGAGCAAAGTCCTTATACGGCGCGGCTTTCGAGGCACTTTCGCCTGAAGATCGGCGTCCACAGCGGCCTGGACTTATTATGTCGGCGATTTATCGCACCTTGCTGGACGAAATCGAGCGCGATGGATTCAATGTTTTAACGCAACGAATTTCGCTCACCCCGATGCGCAAATTATGGATCGCATGGCGCACCTGGGTGGCCGGTTAATGGCTGGTCGACAACCGCTCGTTGCCATCGTCGGCGGCGGCTATGCAGGCATGGCAGCGGCCGTGACACTCGCCGACGCCGGGTTCAAGTGCGTCGTCTTCGAAGCAGGAAAAACGCTTGGTGGCAGGGCACGGCGCATTGAATATCGCGGTGAGCTGCTCGACAACGGTCAGCATATTCTGGCGGGCGCGTACACCGAGCTGTTGCGGCTGATGCGCCTGGTGGGCGTGGCCGCTGCGGCGCTGCGGCGGGTTCCACTAAGACTCTCCATCGCGCCGGATTTTCTGCTTTGCACATCGCGATCAAGACTGATTCCGCAATCGTTGCAAATGGCGTGGGCATTGCTGACCGCGAAAGGGCTGACCGTCGCCGATAAAGTCGCCGCAGTGCGCTTTATGCAGGTATTAAAGCGCGCCAAATTCCAAGTCGACGCGTCGATGTCGGTCGCCACTTTGCTTGCCGCACACAGGCAGCCGCAAAACCTGATTGACCATCTGTGGCAGCCACTGACAATTTCCGCGCTGAACACGCCGATTGCGAGCGCCTCAGCGCAGATTTTTGCCAACGTGCTGCGTGACTCGCTTGGCTCTACACCCGAGGCCAGCGATTTGTTGCTGCCCTGCGTCGACCTCACGGCCTTATTTCCCGACCCCGCAGCGACGTGGCTAGGCATGCACGGTGGCGAGGTGCGCATTGGCATGCGCGTGGATCGCATCGCCACTGTCGGTGGCGGCTACGATGTTATTTCCGGCGCGCACACGCTACACGCGGACTGCGTAATTTTTGCAGTCGGGCCGCACCAGTTGGCGGGTCTGATGATCAATGTCGAGCCGCCTGCGATTAGCTATGAGCCCATCGTTACTGTGTATTTCAAGTTTGACCAGCCAGTACGATTGCCCGAAGCGATGCTGGGGCAAACGCGTGGTCTCGCGCAGTGGTTTTTTGATCGGCAGGCGTTAAATACCGATAGTGATCAAGACAGTTCGCGAGCGCCTAAAAGCGGCTTAATTGCAGCCGTGATTTCAGCCTCCGGCCCGCACGATCCGCTCTCTCAGGACGATCTAGCCGACCGCGTGTTGGTCGAATTGGCGCAGCACATCCCGAATCTGCCGCCTCCTGTTTGGCGCAAAGTCGTCACCGAAAAATTCGCCACCTTCGCGTGTACGCCAAACGCGCATCGTCCAACGGTGGCAACTTGCTATCCCGGCGTGTTTCTTGCTGGGGACTATGTGGCAGGCGATTATCCCGCTACTCTCGAAGGCGCTGTTCGAAACGGCATCGCTGCTGCAGATCAGACCAAGAAATATTTGCATTTTTCATCCACTCAACTCCACCAATGAATCTCGCCATTTCAACGCTACCCACCGATTATCAACCTCGAATCGATCTACTCAAAGATCGCGTCGCGCTCGTTACCGGCGCGGGTCAGGGCCTGGGCAAAGTCGCCGCGCTGGCCTTCGCGCAATATGGTGCAACAGTCATCCTCCACGGACGCAACGTGCCAAAACTGGAAGCGGTCTATGATGAAATCGTCACCGCTGGCCTCCCGCAGCCAGCCATCATGCCGATGGATTATTTGAAAGTGAAGCAAGTGGAACTGGATGCATTCGCCCAGTCGATCCACGTAACCTTCGGCCGACTTGACGTGATGTTTCATGGTGCCAGTCACTTTGTTTCGTGCATGCCGCTGACGCTGCAAGATCTTGCGTCGTGGCAGCAACATACGCGGGTGAATCTCGCCGTGCCAGCCGCACTGACCAAAGCCTGCATGCCAATGTTAAAGCGCGCGGCGGACGCATCGGTGATTTTCCTCACCGAAACACACGCGGTCGAGGCCAAAGCGTTTTGGGGTGCGTTTTCGGTTTCCAAAAGCGCGTTAGCCAACCTCATCGCAATCTGGGCAAACGAAATGGAAGACCAAACCAAGGTGCGCTTCAACCTTTGTTTGCCAGGCCCGGTCGCAAGCCCGATGCGCAGCAAAAGCCACCCAGGGGAACTTGCATCCCAGTTGCCGACTGTGGAATCGCTGACGCGATATTTTCTTTTTTTAGCCGGTAGCGATAGCGCGCCACTTTCCGGCACGATGCTCGATTGCGGCAAAAATTCGCAGCAAATACCTTGAGCGCACCAGCTATTACATGGCGATATGTTTCGAATCGCGTTGGGATTTCGGTAACATACGGAAACAACACATAATTTGCGTCCCGCTCAATCGCACCTACAGGATCCAGCCCAATACCGTGAGTAACATGCTCGATCAGGGAAATCGCACGTTCATCGGCAGCGTTGTATTTGCCGATATCGTCGGCTATTCAAAAAAATCGGTCTCCGAGCAGATTGTGCTCAAAGACCGTTTCACGTCATTGCTCGCCGAGTCGTTAAAAGACATTGCGCTGGAGCAACGCATCATTCTTGACACCGGTGATGGTGCGGCGATGAGCTTTTTGGGCGATCCGGAAGATGCCCTTTTCGTCACCATGCACATGCGTGATTTTTTGCAGCGTGCTTACGCGACTCTTTCCCTGCCGGAAAATTCCGCGCAGGAAGATATCGACATCGGGCCGCAAGGCGCGCTGTCGGTGCGCATTGGCATCAACTTGGGCCCGGTGAAGTTGTTACGCGACATCAACGGCCACCCGAATATCGTCGGCGACGGCATCAATGTCGCGCAACGCATCATGACCTTTGCACGCCCCGGACAAATTGTCGTGTCGCGTTCATATTTCGATGTCGTCTCGGTCATCTCGGATGAGTACGCGAAGCTGTTCAAGTACGAAGGATCGCGCACCGACAAGCACGTACGCGAGCATGAAATTTACGTCGTTGGCGAGTCTGTTGCGGCGTTTAACCAAGCCAGAGCGGGGCTCGCTGACCGCGCTGCCTCGACCAATCCGCAGGCCCGGTGGCCACGCCGAAATCGCCATGAACGCAGCGAAGTGATGAGTGGTACACAACCGCTAATTCCGCTCGACAGCGAATCCACTGGCGGCGCGGAATTGCCGTTCCTCAAAGATCGCGAGAAGCTCACCATTGTCGGCAGCTTGTTGGCGGCATTGGTATTGGCGTTGATCGTTGCCGCGTGGATGAAAAAAACGGCAGTGCCCGAAAAAATTGATGCACCGCCAGTGTCAGCGGTGCCACAACTCGTGTTGCCCGCCGCGACCACGCTCGCCGCAGCAGACGCTGGAAAATCAGTCGGTGCGGCATCCACGCCTGCGCCCGACCTGCTGATCGAGCAGACGAAAGCTGCCGGTGATAACGGCAAGGTTCAAAAGACCGTCGCGCAAAAGGAGGCGGCAGTCGAGGCCGCAAAAGCGGCTGCGCTCAAGCTGGCTGATCAGGGCACCGTCCGGTTACGAATTGATCCGTGGGGCGCGGTGTCTGTGAACAATCGCGCCATCGGTAATTCACCACCGTTGAAACAGATTAAATTGGCAGCAGGCAAATACAAGATTGAAGTAAAAAACGGGACGTTCACGCCGTTCGTGACCAACATCGAGGTCAAGGCAAAAGAGGACATCGACGTGAAATACAAGTTTCAGTAGCCTCCTGCAATCCACCGCGCCCGCGAAACAAAATCGAGGTCAATGGATGATCCGCCGCCCATCACCGCCAAACCGTCGCCAGTATGTGAAGCACTGGATTGGCCTTGCCGCGTCCAGCTTCCTGATATTGTTCATCAGCGGCTGTGTCGCGCCGCCGGCAAAACCGGTCGGGCCTGGCGTCGAGGAAACCGCCAATCTGCAACGCGCGGAACGCGCCCAGACGAATCTTGCCGACGGCCTGAAAAAATACGACAGTGGCAATTATGACGAGGCTATGCAAAAATTTCTGCTGGCGCTCGACAGTCGGCAGTTAAGCCTTGCGGAGCAATTGACCGCCCGCAAAAATATGGCGTTTATTCATTGCTTGAATGGTCGTGGCGCCAGCGGTAAAGAGGAGTTCGAAAAACTCATCGCGCTCGACCCGAAGTTCGAGTTGTCGGTCGCCGAAGCCGGACATCCCGCGTGGGGACCGATCTATCGCCAGGCACGAAGCGAAATCGAGCTGCGCCGATCCGGGCGCTCCGTGCCGGCGCAGACGACCAAGGCAACGTCGGTCGGCGAAAAATTAGTGCTCCAGGGAATGAGTGCTTACGACGACGCCGACTACAACAAGAGCATCAAATTTTTTCAGGATGCGCTCAAGGAGCCGTTGACCACGGCCGAGCGGATCGCCGCGTATAAGTTGGTCGCGTTCAGCCATTGCCTGACCAAGCACCCAAAACTCTGCCGAGGCGCGTTCGAAGCCATTTTCGAGCTTGATGCCAATTTCAGCCTGACACCCGCTGAAGCCGGACACCCATCGTGGGGGCCATCGTTTCGCACCGCGAAGGCCAAACAACAAGCTGCAGCGACCAAAAAATAATGATTGAAACGCTCGGTCGCTATAAGATTTTAAGCATCATCGGCCAGGGCGCGATGGGTGTCGTCTATAGAGCAATTGATCCGATGATTGATCGCACAGTCGCGATCAAAACCGTCAATCTCAATTTGACTCGCGATGAAATCGAAGAATTTGAAGCACGCTTTCGGCAAGAAATCAAAGCGGCCGGTCGCCTCAATCACCCGAATATCGTCACCATATATGACGTTGGCCGTAACGAAAACATGGCCTACATGGCCATGGAATACCTCGATGGCAAAGAGCTGAAAGACATTCTTGCCGATGGCCAGGAAGTGCCACCGGTTGCATCGACCGTTGACTGGATTGCGCAAATCGCCATGGGCCTCGAATTCGCCCACGAAAACGACATCGTTCATCGCGACGTAAAGCCCTCCAACATCATGATCGTGCGTGGCGGTCTGGCCAAGATCACTGATTTTGGCATTGCGCGCATGCCGACTTCAGCCGTCAAGACCATGACCGGCCTGATTCTGGGCAGCCCGCGCTACATGTCGCCCGAGCAGGTCATCGGCAAAAATCTCGACTACCGCACCGATATTTTTTCACTCGGTGTGGTGCTACATGAGGCGCTCACCGGCACGCCGCCGTTCGATGGCGATAACGTTAACGCCATCATGTATGCGACCGTCAACAGCCAGCCGCCCGCGCCATCCCTCACCAATCGGCAAGTACCGGCGATGCTCGACCTGATCATCAACAAAGCGCTGGCCAAAACGGTCGATGAGCGCTATCAATCGATGCGCGAGTTTGCGAACGATTTGAACGATGTAAAACGGCTACTGTTCGCCCGGCAGTCTGAAGACACGCTGCCCGCTGCCAACTCCGCTACCGCGAACGGCAATATTTCGATCAACGCGCTAAGCGTTGGTCGTTATCAGAAAAATGACGAAGCCACAGACGACGCAGAGCCACTGAAAATCGCCAAAACGTTTGACTCATTTGATGCCACGCTCAAACTCGCCGTGATGACCAATCAAACTGCCGAATTTGACCAATACATTTCTGACACCCGGAAAATGCGCGCCTACCAAGGCGTCATCACCGGGCCGCTTGCGACACCGGCGAACGGAACCCAACCGTCCGCGCCGCGCGCCGCTACCCCGCGTCCTTCGCCGTGGTCAAACGAGCTACCCTACATCGCCCCGGCACTTTCGCGACCGAGCATGATCCAGTCGGAGGCGCCAACGATGAGGCTGCAAGCGATGGAAAATCGCGCCGCCAACAACACCATGATCCACATCGCCGTGGTGGTGGCGCTCGCCATCATCGCGCTGGGGCTGTCACTTTACCTGTTCGCCAAGTAACGCTATTTGGCGATGCGTTTGGGCTTGGGGCGTGAGGTTCAACACCGCCAGCGTCGCGCGCAGCCGCAGCGGATAGCAATCAATTATTGAGTCGACATCCACGCAATTTGATCCGCAGCTATTCCCCAAGCACCAATATACTCATCAAAAGTCTACTCAATGTGTCGCCGAACAACACGGCGACACCCGAAAGGAATTTGCATGCAGCCTGACACCCGACAGCCACTTTTCCCCTCGCCAGACAAAGCCGTTTCCGTATCCCGCAAACGCGCTACTTTCCTTCACCTTGCGCCGATCGGCAGTTTTGCCATATCGCTTTCGTTGCTCACGCTGGCCGCTTGCAGTCCGGGTGGCGCGCCGGGCGCGCACGGCGGATTTCCGCCACCCAACGTAATCTATGAAGTTGTTGCCGCGCATGAAGTTGCCGTCGACCAGGAATATGTCGGCCAAACGGCGGGCTCGCGTGAAATCGAAATTCGCGCACGGGTAAATGGCATTGTTGAAAAACGCCTGTTTGAAGAAGGCGCGGTCGTCAGAAAAGGCCAACCGTTATTCAGGCTCGATGCTGGCCTCTACAGAGCCGCCGCAGCCCAAGCCGACGCGGCAGTCGGGACGGCAGAGGCCAACCTTAAACAGGCTGAGCGTGAGTTCAACCGCTTAAAACCGCTACTCGAGGCCCGCGCCATCAGCCAGAAAGAATGGGATACTGCGGCCTCCGCGCTCGATGTTGCCAAGGCGCAATATAAACAAGCCCAAGCCCAGTCGAGCAGCGCCAGGGTCGATCTTGGCTACACCGCTGTATCCGCGCCGATCACCGGAGTCATCGGACGTGCGCTGAAAGTGGAAGGCGCACTCGCGAATGCCGCCAGCGACAGTCTGCTTGCAACCATGGCTCAAACCGATCCGCTGTACGTTAATTTTTCCATCGCTGAACGCGACCGCAATACACTTCAATCCGAGCTGTCCGCGGGCACGCTGGTGCTGCCCAAGAGCGGTTACGCGGTGAAGCTGAAAGCGGCCGATGGCCAATGGCTCAAACCAGTCGGCAAAATGAATTTCCGCGATTACAAGGCCGATGCCAATACCGGTGCCTACGCCGCACGTGCCGAATTCGCCAATGCGGATAACACGCTGTCACCCGGCCAATTCGTGCGGGTGGTGTTGACCGGCGCGACTCGTCCGAACGCAATTACCCTGCCGCAACGTGCAGTGCTCGACGGGCCGATGGGAAAATTTGTCTACGTGGTTGGTAAAGGCAAGGACGGCAAGGACGGCAAGGACGACAAGCCCGCCGCCGAGCAACGGCCAGTGGTGCCAGGCGAATGGGTGATGCTGGACGCGAAAGATCCCGCTGCACGCAACGGTTGGGTCATTCGCGAAGGCCTGCGCGCCGGTGACAAGGTCATCATCGATGGCACTGCGCATATTTTTGCACCGGGACAGCCGATAGTACCGATGACGGCAGATGAAGCGGCCAAGGCAGCCGCGCAGACACCCCCGGCGGCCACCACCGCGCCTGGTGCAAAACATTAAGCGACGGAGCGCACCAACATGTTTTCACGCTTCTTCATTGATCGACCGATATTCGCGTTTGTGATTTCGATTTTTATCGTGATCGCGGGTTTAGCCTCGATGCGCATACTGCCGATCGCACAGTATCCGGAAATTTCCCCACCCACCGTGCAGGTCATCGCCGTTTATCCCGGCGCGTCGGCCGAAGTGATCGAGCAGACCGTTGCCGCACCGATTGAAAATGCCTTGACCGGTGTGGAGGGCATGCAGTACATGGCCTCCACCTCGACGTCGAACGGCACGACCACCATCACCATCACGTTTGAAATCGGCACCAACGCCGACCAGGCCGCGCTCAACGTCAACAACCGCGTGAAGCAGGTCGAAGCCAAATTGCCGCAGGAAGTGCGCCGTCAGGGCGTGA
>JAYVXF010000268.1:0-12449 GCA_043793345.1 Betaproteobacteria bacterium
CATTACTGCCATTTAAGTAAAGTTCACCGTGTTTTAATTACTGTACAGGAAATCGTTTATAGGTAGGCAAATTACGGCTTGTGCAGTGCAGCGTAAAAAATGACGATGAAGTCAGCAATGAGGCAATTTCATCGTCGCGGCTCTCGCCTACCAGCGGAAAGTGCCTATGGTATCGTGCATGGGTGGCTATTCGTGGGTCAACGCGGCGTTGTTTTTATGCAACGCAAATGCTCATAGCGCCTCAAATAATCCCGCCGCACCCATGCCGGTGCCGATGCACATCGACACCATTCCCCATTTTTGCTTGTTACGTCGCATGCCATGCAGCAGCGTGGCCGCGCGGATCGCGCCGGTCGCGCCCAGCGGGTGGCCGAGCGCGATGGCACCGCCCTGTGGATTGATCTTGTCGGCGTTCAAACCAAGATCCTTGATCACCGCCAGAGCCTGCGCCGCAAACGCTTCGTTCAACTCGATCCAGTCGAGATCGTCGGCCTTGATGCCGGCTTGCGTGAGGACTTTCGGGATCGCCTTGATCGGGCCGATGCCCATGATTTCCGGCGGCACACCGGCAACGGCGAAGGAGACAAAACGCGCGATGGGTTGCACGTTATATTTCTTCAACGCCTTTTCGCTCATCAACAATACCGCCCCCGCGCCATCCGACATTTGCGAGGAATTGCCAGCAGTCACGCTGCCTTTGGCCGCAAACACGGTGCGCAGTTTCGCGAGCGATTCGAGTGTGGAATCTGCGCGCGGCCCTTCGTCGGTATCGGCCGTGCTCTTTTTGTGTTTGATCGCGCCGCTCGCAAGATCCGGCAGCGACGCATCAATTTCATAGGCAAGAATTTCATCCTTGAAACCACCGGCGGCAATTGCCTTGACCGCTTTTTGATGCGACGCCACGGCAAACGCATCCTGCTCCTCACGCGTCACCTTCCACTGCTTGGCAACATTCTCGGCGGTGATGCCCATGCCGTAGGCAATGGCGACGTGTTCGTTACTGGTGAACACCGACTGATTCATCGCGACCTTGTTACCCATCATCGGCACCATCGACATGCTCTCGGTGCCCGCTGCGATCATGACATCATCGTCGCCGCTGCGAATGCGATCCGCCGCCATGCGGATCGCCTGCAAGCCCGACGAGCAGAATCGATTGATGGTCACAGCCGGCACGCTGTCCGGCAATCCCGCCAGCAACACGCCGATGCGCGCGACATTCATGCCCTGTTCACCCTCCGGCATCGCGCAGCCAACCACCACGTCGCCGATGTCGTGCGGATCAAGCCCCGGCACGTGCGCGATCACGCCACGCAGCACATGAGCCAACATGTCGTCGGGGCGAATATTTTTGAACATGCCGCGTGGGGCTTTGCCGACGGGGGTGCGGACGGCGGCGACGATGTAGGCTTCCTGAATTTGTTTGGTCATTTTGATTCTCCAATCGTCCGCGCTTAATTGCGCAGTGGTTTACCGTTTTTCAACATGAACTCAATCCTCGCCTGCGTTTTCTCAGTCTTGGCCAATTCACAAAAATGCTTCCGCTCCAATGCCAGCATCCATTCCTCATTCACCATCGAGCCTGGCTCCACTTCGCCACCGCATAAACACGCCGCAATGCGCGAACTAATATCGTAGTCGTGATCGGAAATGAAGCCGCCTTCTTTCATGTTGATGAGCATCATCTTTAGTGTTGCAATGCCGGTGTTGCCCGCAACGGGAAAAGCTGTCGGTGCCAACGGTGGACGATAGCTTGCATTCGCCATTGCGCGCGCGGTTTCGAGCGCAACGTATAACAATTCATCGCGATTGAAAATGATCGTGTCGCGCCAGCGCATGTGGCCCATTTCTTTGGCCTCCTGCGCGCTCTTGGAAACTTCGCCCATCGCCGCAAGCTTGAAACTTTTCTGGATCGCGGGCAACAGATCGCCGCCATTGGCGGAGAGTGCTGCGCGCAAAGCCATTTCCTTCAAACCGCCACCCGCAGGCAATAGACCGACACCGACTTCGACCAGGCCAATGTAGCTCTCAAGCGTGGCGACGACGCGATCCGAATGCATTTGGAACTCGCAACCGCCGCCCAGCGCCATGCCGTCGACGGCCGAGACGACCGGAATCATGCTGTACTTGATGCGTTGCGAGGTCGACTGAAATCTTGCCACCATCGCTTCGAATGCATCGAACTGGCCGAGCTTCAACGCTTCCAATGCCTTCACCAGATTGGCACCCGCCGCGTACGGCGGCTCGGTCTGCCAGATGACGAGCGCTTTGAAATTTGCTTCCGCCTCGTCGATGGCTTTGTTCAGGCCTTCGAGCACGTCGCTACCGATGGAATGCATTTTGGTTTTGAATGAAACAATGGCGACATCATCGTGACCTTTGGTGGTCCACATGCGCACCGCGTCGGACTCGAAAATCGTCGTGCCTTTTTCGGATTTTTCACCAAGCAACAGTTCCGGATAAAGCTGGCGCTGATACACCGGCAAGGTCGAGCGCGCAACCATCTTGCCGGTTTTGCCGGAGAGCGAGCTGTCGTTGGCGTGAACACCCTTTCTGCCGTCGGTGACCCACGCAGGCAGCGGCGCATTCGCCATGGTTTTGCCTGCTGCGATGTCCTCATTGATCCATTTGGCGATCTGCTCCCAACCCGCCGCCTGCCAGGTTTCAAACGGCCCCATTTTCCAGCCGAAGCCCCAGCGAATCGCGAAATCAATATCGCGTGCGGAGCTGGCGACATCGCCGAGATGTACGGCAATATAATGAAACACGTCGCGGAAAATCGCCCAGAGGAATTGCGCTTGTGGATGCGCGCTCGCACGCAACGCGGCGAACTGTTCGGCCGGATTTCGGTTTTTCAATATCGCGGCGACTTCATCGGCAATCTTCGCGTCTGATAGGCGGTAATCCTGCTTGGCCAGATCGATCACTAAAATATCTTTGGCTGGCTTGGTGAAAAAACCCGCCTTGGTTTTTTGTCCCAGCGCACCCTTGTCGATCAACGCTTTCAGGAATGCCGGCACGGCGTAATATTTGTGCCACGGATCGTTCGGTAAATTATCATCCATCGTCTTGAAGGTATGCGCCAGCGTGTCGAGACCGACCACGTCGGCCGTCCGATACGTGGCGCTCTTGGCGCGGCCAATCGCTGGCCCGGTGAGTGCATCGACTTCGTCAAAGCCCAGCTTGAATTGCAGCGTGTGGTGCATGGTCGCGGCAATCGAAAACACGCCAATGCGGTTGGCAACAAAGTTCGGCGTGTCGTTGGCACGGATCACGCCTTTGCCGACGGTGGTGACGAGGAAAGTTTCAAGCTGATCGAGGATCAACGGCTCGGTATCGGGCGTGGAAATTAACTCAACCAGCTTCATGTAGCGCGGCGGATTGAAAAAATGCACGCCGCAAAAACGATGGCGCAACGCTTCCGGAAAAACTTTTGATAATTCAGTGATCGACAAGCCCGAAGTGTTGGACGCAAAAATCGCATCAGCGCGCATGAACGGCGCGATTTTTTCGTACAACGATTTTTTCCAGTCCATGCGCTCGGAGATTGCTTCGATCACCAGATCGCAATCTTTCAGCCATTGAAGATTGTCGTCGTAGTTCGCCGGCGTGATTTGCGATGCGCGCGCGACACTTGCGAACGGCGCCGGTTGCAGCTTTGCCATGCCGGCAATAGCTGTCAGGACGATGCCGTTTTTCGGTCCCTCTTTCGCGGGCAAGTCAAACAAAATGCATTTGACGTTGGCGTTGGTCAAGTGCGCCGCGATCTGCGCGCCCATCACGCCAGCGCCGAGGACGGCAACTTTTTTGATATGGAAATTGCTCATTTCAAACTCCTGCGTTTACAGTTAATCTTATTGGCAAACACTAGCACTGGTGCGGCTTGCAGGCCTTAAATGACCTGCGACACCCGCCAATGCTAGTGTTTCATTCATTTATGCCAGGTAAAATCCTTAGAGACTCGGCACCAAACGCGGCTTCCTTTCATCGTCCACCGCGACGTACGTGAGCTGCGCCTCGGTCACCTTCACGACCTCCGAGCCAAACCGCTGACGCTGCGCGTAGACCTCGACATCCACCGTGAGCGAGGTGTGGCCGACCCTCACCACATCGGCGTAAAAGCTCACGAGGTCGCCTACGTATACTGGCTCTTTGAACTGAAACGAATTCACGGCAACAGTCACGACCTTGCCACGCGCGCGCACTGTCGCGGGCACGCTGCCCGCGAGATCAACCTGCGCCATTACCCAGCCGCCGAAAATCGTGCCGTGTGCGTTGGTGTCGGCGGGCATCGGAATCACACGAATGACCGGCTGCCGATCAAGCGGCAGATGGATCACTTCGCAGAACGCATCATTGGTGTCGTCAGTCACAGTCCGTGTCCTTTATACATGTCGTCGATGGCCGGCGCGTATTTCTGAAAAATAAGATTTCGTTTCAGCTTTAACGTCGGTGTCATCAGACCATTGTCGATGGTCCATTTTTCGCGCGCCACCGCGACCTTGCGCACCAGCGCGTAACCGGGAAAACTTTTTATTTGTTTACCGATGCGCGCCACCAGAAATTTTTCCGACTTTTCTTTTCCCTCACCATCCAGTTTCGGATCAAGCTTCGCATCCACTGCAACGCGTGCCCATTCGTCGTCGTTCAGCACCACGATGGCCGACAGGTACGGCCTGGCTTCACCATACACCAATACCTGCTCGAACAAGGGATCAAGCTGGATCGCCAACTCCATATCCACCGGCCCGATTTTCTCGCCGTTGCCCATGACGATGATTTCTTTTAAGCGACCGGTGATGTGGATGAAGCCTTTCTCATCGATCTTCCCCTGGTCACCCGTATTGAGCCAGCCGTCCTCCGACAACACCGCGCGCGTCGCCTCGGGGTTATTCCAGTAGCCCATCATGATGTTGGGGCCCTTGGCGAGCAGCACACTGTTTTCGCCGGTCTTTAATTGAACACCCGGCACCGCCACGCCGACCGAACCGGGATCATTTTTTTCCAGCAGATTTACGCTGAGCAACGGTGCCGCTTCCGTCAAGCCGTAGCCCTGGCAAATCTGCAAGCCGAGACCAACGAAAACTTTCGACACCGCAGGGGACAGCGCGGCACCACCGGCAATGGCGAAGCGCAATTTGCCGCCCAGTCGCGCGAGCAATTTTTCGGCGACCAGTTTTTTTAATATCGGCCACAGCAGAAACGAGGCCTTCCACGGACCGCGTCCGTTCACATGTTCAAAGCGGCTCCAGCCGACATCAACGGCGAAGTCGAACAGTTTGCGCTTAGCGGGCGAGGCACTTTTCAATTGCGCATTGATGGCCGCCAAAAATTTCTCGTAGATGCGCGGCACCGAGAAAATAATGGTCGGCTGAACGACACGAAAATCCTCCGCCAGCTGCGGAATTGAACGCGAAAATACCACCGAGGCACCCGACACCACGTTCAAATAATAGTCGCAGGTGCGCTCAAACATATGTGAGAGCGGCAGAAACGAGAGAAAAATATCTTCCGGATAAACGTCATACACCGCCAGCCCCGATTGCACATTGGCGAGGATATTGCGGTGCGACAGCATCACGCCTTTCGGTTTACCCGTAGTGCCGCTGGTGTAGACGATGGTGGCAAGATCACCCCCCGTCACCGGCGCGCGCTGGTACGAGCCTGCGGCTGCGGGCAACCAATCGGCAAGTGAGATCAAGCGCGGCTCGGCGGGGTCAAGCACCGGCTTCATCGTCACGATGCGTTGAACCGTGAGCAATTGTTCACGCACAGTTTTCAAGCGCTTCCAGTGCTCCTCACCATCGATCACGAGTAGCTTGACGTTGGCGTCATTCAAAATAAAGGCGACGTTGTCGGGGCGATCATCGACGAATAGCGGCACGGTGACCAAGCCATGCGCGAACGCACCCTGATCGGCCACCACCCAGTTGATGCTGTTCTTAAGCATGACCGCGATCCGCTCGCCCGGCTGCAGTCCTTCACGGCGCAAACCCTCGCGCATGCGCGCCACGCGATCACCAACTTCGCGCCAGTCAACGCCTTTCCATTCTTTGCTGGCGCTGTCGAATTGGCGATAGGCGGGTGCGTTCGGCGAGGAGCGGCAACGCAATGCGAAAACGTCCGCAATGGTCGCGCCGTCGTCGAACATCAGGTAGCGCGTGCCGCGCCGGTTTTGCAGGATCGACGATTCTGCCAACTAGGTCTCCCCGTGTTTTGGCTCCAACAAGTTTCGCACAGCGCAAACAGACGCGGCATGCATGATGATCGCTGTTGCATCCATGTCGTTACGTAACGTTAATTGCTTTCGGCCGCTGGCGTTGGCAAATTTCATTTTGTCACGGCAGCGGCCTCGGCGGCGAGAATGCGCTCCTCCGTGGCAGGATGCGTGGAGAGGTAGCCGAAGTTGCTGGTTTTCGCGGTGTCGGGTGCGTTTGACTTGTCTGGTGCATCGGCGGTGTTGGGCGCATCGGTTGGCGTTGGCTCCGGAAACCCCAACGTTTTACGCCACGATCTTTTCCTGGAGCTGCCCGCATGCGACTTCTGCAGTTCGCGCATGGCGCTCGCAAATGCTCTCGGTGAGCGCCCGGTTTTTTTCAGTAATGCGAATGCGAAGCCATCGGCCTCACGTTCGAAATCGCGTGAATAACCGTTATGCGCGAGCACCGTCGGCGCGGTCACGGCCAAGCCGGTGAGTGAGGCGACATCGCCGTAAATTGCCGCAGCGGCGAGCGCCGAAATCGAATCCTGTAGCAGCTGCCGCAAGCTGTGACGATATTGCACATGCCCCAATTCGTGGGCGAGCACCGCCGTGGTTTCATCCACACCAGGCATGATTTCGACCAACTGGTCGGTGACCACGACGAGGCCGCCCGGCAGCGCGAAGGCATTGGCGCCGATCCAGCCGCCCTCGCGAAATTCGAGCCGCACCGTTGGTGGCAAATCGGTGGCGGTGCGTATCTCAGCGAAAGCTGCTGAAATTTTTGCGCGTGTCGCCGCGTCGAGTTCGGTTGGTTTGAAAACGAGCTGGTCGAGCGATTTGATGCCGGCATCGGCGATCTGCGATTCAATATTGATCGGCAGGCGCTGCGCGATTTCGCGAGCCGCCCACGGCACGCCGTAAAAATAGCCCAGCCCCACCGCGACCACCACGCCGATGATCGCGGCAAAAACAAAGCCGAGATGCGACTCCAGTCGATGCGCCAATGTTTGCGCGGATCGAACGCCGAGCGCCGCCTCGACGGCGGCGTGGTCAGCCGCAATCGCGACAGAGCCATCCGGGAATTCGATGCGCCGTGGCGTGCCGCTGAGCTGCGGCTGCACGTGTATTGATGACACCGCATATTCCGACGACGCGCCGTCGCGCGCGACCACCACCACATCGCCCACCACGCGAATCGTGGCGACGATGCGTTTGGCTGTTTTGCCGTCGTAATAGTCGGCGTTGATTTCGTTCATGCGGTGATTGTCAAAGTGATAAATCGATGCTGAAAAATTCACCCAGCTCTTCGCCAGTAGCTCCGACCTGTGCGCTCACGCCGCCGACAAACGCGTCGAGTGACGATGTCGATTGCAGCGACAAACATTCAGCACGGTAGCGCATCATTCGCACCACCGCCCAGGGTATTGCGAGACCCAGGGAAAATAGAATCGCCAGCATGTTGCTGAAATAAATCAGCCAGAGCCGGCGCAACATAAGCGTGCTGGTAAAAGACACCTCACCACCGAGACGGGTATTGTTGAACACCAGATTGCCGATGCGCGATTTGGTATAGGCCAACATCAACGAGCCCATGCCAAAGTACACAATCATAAACACCAGGCTCAGTACGATGGGCGCAAAGAAACCTACACTTCTGCCGGCGCCTGCCGCAATGGCCGCGGCGGCAATCAGGCCAACGACGATGCCGATTAAAACCACCGCACCGAACGCCAGCAAAATCGCCAGTAAATAAATCTTGTAAAACGGACCGACACCGAGATCGGTCTCGAACAGTGCAGCGCCATATTGCGAATGGTTAACGTGCAATATTTTCAGCCTTCCAATCGCGAACGGATAGACTGCAAAAATGGCCAGCATCTGCATCACGATGACCACCCAAAATATCGTCGGCGGCGGCACTTTGCCGGTTCGATCAATCTCGGGCATTAGCAACGGAAAAATCAACACCAGTGCGATCGGCCAGATCGCTTTCAACACGTCGATGTAAGTTGCGTGAAACCGAAAACGGATATTGCGATAGCTTGAATTGTAGGCATTGAATGCCATCGAGCGGACGATAAACCACGGTGCGGCGACGAACAACACCAATGCAAGCACAGCCGCTACTTTCGGCATGAAATGGCCGACACCCGAATACAGGGCAAACACGGCGACCGCGATGAGCCGCCCTTTCAGGATCGCAATCGGGTTGCCGTGATATTCAAAGTTCGCATCGCCGACCCAGGTGTGGCCGTAGAAATAACGTTTTTTTCTCACTTTCGCCCAGGCCGAGTAGATACCCAGCGTGATGATGGTCAAAAATAAATTAACGATCCAGATGCCGAAGAAACCACCTGCCGTGCCGGTAAAACTGAATGGGTGCGATTCGGGCGCAGATGTCGAAGCCGTCGTGGTCAGCCGGATCAAAGGCGGCACAACGTAGGGGTTACTCGCGCCTGCGTCACCGCCCTCCAAAGAAAGATCCTGCATAAATTGTCCCTGATTTTTTTTCGCGGTGAATGCCGCAGGCGAAGTGTATTGGTTTTCGGTGGCCGATAGATGACAACGCGAATTTCGTGCACAGCTTGCCTTCAGATAGACTGCCAGCCTGCATCCGCCGCGAAGCGCGCGCCGTACCTGGCTTCCAGCGCTTTCATCTCGGCCAATAAATTTTCTTTTCCCGCTGCGCGCAAATAATGGATCGGCCCGCCACGATGCGGTGCGAAGCCGGTGCCGAAAATCACACCCGCATCGCACAGGTCGGCGTCAGCAACGATGCCTTCGCGCACGCACGCCACCGCTTCATTCACGGCGGGCAAGGTCATGCGCATCCATAGCGGCGCTAAATCCACGGAGCCTGAGCCGTTGGCTTTTTGTGGTTTGCCATCGACCCATTTATAAAATCCTTCGCCGGTTTTCTTGCCGAGTTTTTTGGCGGCAACCAACTCCTGAATTTTATGTGGCGCGGGTCCCCCGGGTTTGGCAAGCTCTTTACCGACGGCAAGACCGACATCGAGGCCGACCGTATCAGCGAGCTCAATCGGCCCCATCGGCATGCCGAATTCTTTCGCCGCTGCATCGATGACTTCCATCGGCATGCCTTCCTCCAGCATTACCTGCGCCTCGGTCATGTAGGGCGTGAGTATGCGGTTAACGAGAAAACCGGGCGCTGATTTCACCGGCAGCGGCAGCTTGTCGATTTTTTTGACGAACGCCTGCGCGGCTTTCATGACCTCGGCCGAGGTGTCAGAGCCTTCGACAATTTCCACCAGCATCATCTGCGCAACCGGATTGAAAAAATGCATGCCGACGAGACGTTCCGGTCGCGCCAAGCCGGGCGACAATTCCTGCAGCGGAATTGATGAGGTATTGGTGGCAAGAATCGCCGAGACTTTCAATCGCGGCTCAATCTGCGCGTAAAGTTTTTTCTTGATTTCGGCATTCTCGACAATCGCTTCAATGACCAGATCGCAGTGCGTGACGCCGTCACCTTTCACGTCCGGCAACAATCGATCCATCGCCGCTTGCACCAAATGCGCTTGCTTTAAGCGGCGCTTGTAGAGCTCCGCCGCGCGCTTGATTGCGGGCGCAATGCGCGCGTGATCGAGATCCTGCAATGTCACCTTAAAACCTTTCAACGCGCACCACGCAGCGATGTCGCCACCCATCACACCGGCACCGATCACATGCACGTGCTTGATCCCGCTCTCACCTGCACCGAACGCTTTCAGGCGATCCTGCAATTTAAAAATGCGCACCAGATTTGCAGCCGTCGGATGCTTGAACAGACTCGTCATTGATGACGGATGATCGACGGGCACGTTACGCGGGTCGCCGCCGAAGTGTTGCCACAAATCGATGATCGCGTAAGGCGCGGGATAGTGATCCTTGCGCGCTTTGCTCGCCACTTTTTTACGCGACATGTTGGCGACAATGCCGCGCACCATCGGCCAATTGGTGATGGCATCTTTGAGCGCTGGATGATGCAGAGGCGGCGGCTTATTCAACAGCATCGTCGCTGCGTTGATGAAATGCCGACGCGGCGTGAGCACATCGACCAGGCCCATTTTTTTTGCGCTCCTGCCATCGACGGCGCGACCCGTAAGCATCAAGTCCAGTGCCTGTCCTGCGCCAATCAGCTTTGGCATGCGTCTGGCGCCGCCCCAGCCCGGCACGATGCCGATCATCACTTCGGGCAGGGCCATTTTTGTTTTTGCGCCGTCGTCAATAATGCGGTACTTGCAGGCCAGCGCCAGCTCGGTGCCACCGCCCATGCAAAAACCGTGAATCAGCGCGACGGTCGGGAACGGCAACGCGTCGACCTGATCGAATACAACGTTGCCAAGGGTGGTGAACGCGAACGCTTCTTCCGCTGTTTTGAGCGTGGTGAATTCGTCGATGTCAGCACCCGCCGCGAAACCGTTTTCTTTCGCGGAGAGTATGGCGAGACCTTTTGGCAGATTGGTTCGCAAATGCGTGCAGACATCGGCGAGTTCGCGTAGCGCTTCGCTTGAAAAAGTATTGGTGCTCGCTTCAGCGCGGTCAAAAGTGAGCCACGCGAGATTGTCGCTATCGATGTCGAGACGCCAGTGTTTCCAGTTGCTCATGCGCTTGGCTCCAGAGTGCGGTTGTGTCGGTTGGTGAGTGTGAGTGCAGTTTTGAGGTCGACGGGATCTAATCGTTGTGACATAAATATGCTAAACACTAGCACTGGCGCGGATTTCAGGCCTTTTATGCCTTGTGATCCGCTCCAGTGCTAGTGTTTACCCTGCGGACGATGTTGTTTTTTCTGCCGGCCGCCGGGGACATTACGCGCGTTCAAGCAACATCGCGCCACCCTGCCCGCCGCCGATACAAAGCGAGGCGGCGGCGCGTTTGCCGCCGGTGCGCTCCAATGTTTTCAACGCATGCAATACCACACGCGCACCGGACGCGCCAATCGGATGACCGATGGCGATTGCACCGCCGTCGATGTTGAATTTCGCGCGATCCATCTTGCCGAAAGCGTTGTCGAGCCCGAGTTTTTCCCGGCAGTACGCGTCCGATTCCCACGCGGCCAAACAACCTAGCGCCTGTGCGGCGAAAGCCTCATTGATTTCAAGTGCGTCCAGATCGTTCAATCCCAAACCGTGTCGTTGCAGCATCGGCGTGATCGCATGCACGGGGCCGAGACCCATCTCGCTTGGGTCGAGCGCACTCCATTGTGAATCGACGATTGCGCCCAGCGGTTTCAAATCATGTTTGATGACGGCGGCCTCTGAGGCGAGAATCAGCATCGCCGCGCCATCGGTCACCTGCGAGGAATTGCCGGCCGTCACGCTGCCGTAAGTCTTGTCGAATACCGGTCGCAGCTTTGCCAGGCGCTCCGGTGTGGAATCAGTACGCACGCCGTCATCGTCAGCATAGACATTACCCTTGCCGTCGATCAGCGCTTCGATCTCGCCGTAATGCCCTCCAGCACGTGCCGCCAATACTTTGGTGTGCGATTCGGCGGCGAATGCATCCATCATCAAGCGGGTAATGCCGAAACGTTTCGCGACGATTTCGGCAGTCTGCCCCATCGATAGTTTGACGATGGGGTCGGTGAGCCCTTTGAGAATGGCGATGACCGGTGCGAGATAGGCAGGTCGAAATTTCACCGCCACACCGGCGCGCTGGCCAAACGATTTCGCGGCAGTCCAATCGCTAAGCCAATTCACCATCGCCGGCCCAAACAACAACGGCGCGTGACTCATCGCATCCGTGCCACCGGCCAACACCAGATTTGCACGACCGGCGAGAATATTCATGCACGCCGAATCAAGCGCCTGCATGCCCGACGCGCAATTTCGCATCACCGTCCAGGCCGGCACTTTATCGCCGCAGCCCAGGCGCAACGCAACCACGCGACCGATATTGGCTTCGTCGGCTGATGGCATCGCGGCACCGACGATTACTTCATCGAATGCGCTGGGTGCAAATTTTTGTCGCGCGAGCAAAGGTCGCCCGCAGCCGACTGCCAAATCCGCACCTGAGAAAAATCCGGGTTTGTTTTTGGCTTTCAGAAACGGCGTGCGTGCGCCGTCGACGACATAAACTTTTCCACTCATTCGGCTGCCTCGGCCTGCTGCCAGACCGGCGGCGCGCTGCTCGCGAGTTTGCCAAAGTGTTTGTCGAAATCATCGACCATAATAATTTCGCGTTGCAATACGCGAGCGCGTTTCCAAAGCGCCAGTTCGGTTTCGGTGATGACGGAGAGTTTCATCGC
>JAYVXF010000269.1:0-12440 GCA_043793345.1 Betaproteobacteria bacterium
TCGACGCCGGGCTTGTCCAGTTGTGCGACCCGCGAATCCTAGCCAGCACGCGACCGTTGGCGTCCACCAAGAGTGTCAGTGGTACGGTGTTTGCGCCGAGCATGGTTTCGAGCACCAGCTTGTGATCCACGAAATTGTCGAAGGTCAGTTCCGCTTTGATTACAAATTCGGTCGCGGCGATCGCATCGTCATCAATTGATATGCCGATGACATTGAACTGCTTTCGCAAATCGATTTTCGACAGGCGCTGTAGCGACCCCATCTCTTGGCGACAAGGTGCGCACCAACTCGCCCAAACGTTGATGATGAGCGGTTTTCCGCGAAACGACGACAGCATGCGGGGCGAACCGCTCACTGAAAACATCCGCGCCTCGCGAAGTTGCCCACCGATCATGACCTCGCCTGGCGCACTCGCCAACGTGCTGTCTGCGATGGCTAACGACGCGAGTGCGAAAAGAAATCTGGGCAGCGTTGGTTGCAAAAATCTTGCAGAAGAATCCTTAAGACGCCAAACGATCATCGAAACTCCAGAGCTGGCGCGCCTTCCAGGCCGAAAAGCCCTGAAGATGCGCGCCAACACTGGGGCTACATTTGCAGAAAAATATGCACCGCTATTTTCCGCCGTCGAGAGCCAGCCGATCAACCATGGGATCAAGGCCGTTCAAATTCCGCATTGGTGGCTTTGAGGACGCCGTCAGCAGCGGCAGTACCTTTGACGTGCGCTTTCCAGCCGACCTTCGGCATTTTGTTTGATTTCAAAGTGGCAGCGCTCGCGTCTATCCGTTGGCCTTTCACGACAAAATCAGACATTGAGGTGAACACTGTGATGACGCCTTCCAGTTCTGCATTCGCCGCCGATGATGCGGCGCCCGGGAAGCTGACTTCTTCGGCAATCAACACGCCGTTTCGAATCACTCCTTCGACGGTGACGCGGATGTTCTGGCGCAGATCGCTTGCAGTGCCGCCATTTAATCGCGCGCGACTTGCATCGATCACGACGCCAGCGATGGTGAAGTTATCGACACCGCGAAACTCCGATACGTAGCCTTGAAGTTGTGTCTCCACGTTTTCGACTGTTTCTACCTCGCGCGTCACAACCACATCGGTTGAGACGAACACGCCGCCCAGGTAGTCGCCTTTTGCCGATACAAAGTCGCCGTCTTTTGCGTCGCTATTGAAGACAAGAATATCGAGTTTGCCGATACGTAGCCTTCCAGCTTGCACTTTTTGCACGGTGCCGCGAATGCTCGATCCAGCAGCGTCAGGGAAACTGACACGTTCGATCAAGGTGGCCACCACGGACTTGCGACCAGGATCATCGAGTCCATGCACGGCAATCCAGTCGCCTGCGGACAATTCACCCAACCCAAGTGCGCCATCGAATCGCGTTGTTACGCTAACGGCAACTCGTTGTGCCAGGATGGTGAGCACTGCAGTCGCATTATTGATCTCCTCAACCTGACCGTATAGCACCCGATTGACCCGCACCACGTTGGCGACACCGGTATTGAGGGCGTAATTACGGACACCATCAATTTGCGCGATCATCCCAAGTTTCAAGGCGGCACGCGCCTGTCCGGGGCTACCGTCAACGATAATGTTAGCGGCGGTTTCATCGTAATGAATACCGTTGACGACGATGCTGCCAAAGTCCTCAATCTCGCCAAATGCCGTCGCGCGCCCTGAGCCACCGGTTCGTACATAAGCATCGAGCGTGGTCGCGGTGAGCGCAGACAACAACAGCGTGATCGCGGTGACGAGACTGAACCTCGCACGCGAAGCGCCAAACCAGCGCTCCGAACAGTTGAAACCTGTTTTTTTATTCATAATGACCTCTGATAAAAGTTAACGTTTGGCCGATTTCTGGCCGCGCGTGCGCTTTGGTGCGGTGATCCCGACCGGCTTAGTGTGGGATTCATTGTAAAAGTAAACGCCGAAATTGATTCGTGTATCGACCTGACCCTCAGCCTTGTCACGCGCTTCGAGTTCTATCGCGCGTTCCATGACCTGTTGCATCACCAGTTTCCAGAGATTGCGTGCCGTTCTCTCAAGTTCGTCGGCTGATGCAGCAGATAGCGCGTTTGCGGACAAGGATTGTTCGAGCAGCGGCTTCTTGGGCTGCGCGATATTGTGCACAACGGTTGCAAGGAAATCGTGGCCGTTTTCAGCCAGATATTGCACCTTGTCATCAAAACCCTTTTGGGGCACGAACGCATCGACAATCAGTTGCACCCATTCAGCGTCCACCTTCACGACACCCAATCTTACCATTTCGGCCAAAACGGCATTGGGGCGAAGTTCGGGATCAACAGCGCGAACCAGCGTCGAAAAGCTATCGACAGATTCACCGCGGCGCGTTGTTAAAGGTTTTGGTTCGCGCCGCCCAGAAAGAAAGCGCCGATCCGTAAGCCACGCTGTGACGACATCAGCACCGGTGCAAAGGGTTTGCGAAAGAATGAACGCATCGTAGCCCTCGTCGCGAAATCGCTTCACCTCCTTGCGATGGATGCCGGTCATTAGCGAAATCTGCAAATCTGTTGCAGTGCCGCCGCCAGCGACGATCTCCTTTTCAGCCTCTTCGGTATAGACGGATTTCAGCAACTCATTAAACGTCTGCAGGACGACACCGTGACGCATCATCAGGCGAATCACCGGTCGCATGACGTGGCGGATTGAACGAATCAATATTGAGCTCGTTTTTTGCGCCTTGGAGTTTGGTTTTTCTTGGATCACGTCTACCTGAATATTCCTAGCGGGCGCGACTGATGACAATGCCAAGTTTTTCGGTGCCCAGCGGGATCGGCGGGCTGGCACCTTCCAGATCGCCCGGTTGTGGTCGCGCATCGCCGGATTTTGAGATGCGTGCGGTGACGATCACTTTTGCGGCAGTAGAAAGCCTGGCTTCGGGAGACATGGCATTATTGTCGCTCAAATCGAATCTCAACGGCAGGTCTGCCACACGGTGACGGAGTACCGCGAGTGGCATTCCTGCTTGCGCGGAATCGGCGTTGCGCGCAAAGATAAATACGTTGTCCTCCGGTGCTGCACGTGCCTTAAGGCTTGCATCGATGGAAACAGTACCGGAGATACCAGCGCGCGGTGAGCCAGCCGGGTTCTGTGCCGCCTGGTTATCCATTGCCATCAGCGTCGCCTTTAGCTCTGCTGCCAGCGCGTCCTTTGAAATATTGATTGCAGGCGGCGCGGACGCCGTCAGCAGGGGCGCAGCCGATATGCCAGCGCTGGCAAGTGCGGCGGCAGGATTCTTGCCGTCGCGCAAGGCGCGAGCTTCCACAAGAGATATCTTTACGTTTTTGACTTGATCCGCGTCAGCAGCCACCACCCGTTCCAGCACTTCCCAGTGACGAACCGCTTTTGCATAGTCCTTATTCTCAAAGCGTTCTTTGCCAGCCAGCCAGAGCGCTTCAGGATATTCGGGGACGAGTTTGAGGCCGCGTGCGAGCGCAGCGATTGCTACAGGCGTCCATTTTTGCTCATGCGCCATGTATTCGGCGGTCGCTCGCTCAACTTGAAACGCAACATCATCGGGGAACACGGCCACCACTTTTTCATAGGCACTTGCGGCGGCAGGATAGCGTTTCAATTCCAACAGCGTGCGCGCGAATAGCGCCAGACCCTGCACGTCCTGCGGTTCGAGTTTTAGCCGTGCCTCAAGTTTTTCGACTAGCTGATTAAGATCGCCAGCCTGCGCGCTGGCTCCGGGCGACTGCACCGCCGCCGCAGCTGTGGGCTCAACTATGATGCTTTGCGCTTGTTCACGAGCGCGCGACATGTACCACCATGTCGCATACAGTGCCGCACCGATCATGGTGACCGCGAGTAAGCCCGCAACCAGTTTCGTTCGGGTTACGCCAAAATTTTGAATCATCAAAATTACAGCATCGCTTGCGATGTAAATGGCCAGACAGGAGACGACAATGATGGTTAAAAAGACCGATACGAGTATGAGCGTGGAATTCATGTGTTGAGCCTAAAAAAAATCGTAACGCATACCGAGGTTGTAGTAGCGGCGGAGGGTTTTTTCGCTCTGGGAAGGACCCCGGTTGGTGCTTCGCTCGACACCGGCTTCGCCCTCCAGGCTGAATCGTTCCGTCCAGCGATATGAGACGCGTGAACTCGGCGAAAATCGGGCGAGAGTGTTATCCAGCGCATCCACCTGGTGGTAGTACTTCAACGTCGTTTCAACGCGCCACTTGTCGGCGAACAGCAACACATGGCTGAGTTGAAACAACTCGCCGTCATAAGTCCTGCCGCGAATGATGTTGGTCGTGGCAACGATAATGTCATTGACCGTCAAGGCGCCGGTGCGAATCACTTGCAGTCCGTAGACGAACACTTTGCCGGTGCCCATCTGCGCCAGTTGCGAGGCTGTGGCACCGGTGCCGGACACTTCAGAATATTTGATGTCCCCGCCGAACTGCCATGTCGGCGAAAATTGTTGCGTAAGGCCGACCGAAAATAAAGTCGATATCGGTGAGACCGCAGTGGAGACATTGCGCAGATCGTCGATGGTCACACCCGAATCAAGGTTTTCGCGGACAGATCTGAATGGCAGTGCGCTCAGGCCGTTGGTCAGTTGCAAATTTGGTGAGCGACGCGTGTCGTATAGAAAGTTGAAACTCGTTCCCTCACGAATTTGCCAGTTCCCCTGAACCAGGGCGACGTTGAGCTTCTTGTAGCTTGGATCGTAGTCAATCAACGCGAAGCCGTTTTTTTGCGGGTCGAGGTAACGGACTTCGGAGCCAACCGCGCGACGGTCACTGACGCCATCGACTCGCTGTTCGATGGCAAAAACGTTGCCGCTCCAACGATCAGCAAAAGGGCCCAGATCGAACGCGCCACCAATGAATGTTTTCTTTGGGGAGGGATAAAATTCAACCGGCTCACCGCCGATCAGATTGAATTTGGCACTTGCGTTAAAGCCATAGCGTAACCACGCGCCGTCAAACCTGCCCAGTACGCCATAACCCGGTGAACTTTGGCGGCCAGCGCGCGCAAAAAAATCCAGTCCTTTGTTGAGCGTTTCCACATACGCGCTGTTGAGGCGGTTGTAGCTTTTCTGGGTGGTCAGGAAACTCTTGGTGCTGGTGTCGCGAACCACCACTTTGTTGTCCCATGCGCCGCCGCGGTAGCGCCCATTGAGATCGATATTGGTCACGAGCGCGGACTGGTCGGTGCTGGTGAGCGAGATTTGGTCGAAGTTCAGCCCGGGCTGGGGTGGGGCAAGTGTCGCGTCGTATTTGGTTGAACCGCTGTAGTAGTAACTCGATACGCTGCCGTAAAAAGAATATTCAGGCTTGACCGGCGCGGCGGGCGATGCGGCTCGATTTGCCGTTGCGCTGGCGAGCGTCGCCATGCGTTTGGCGACCCGCTCTGCACCCGGTGTCGATGGGTACAACTTGAGATACAGCGCATATTCTGCGCGGGCTTTGGCGATCTCGCCGTTTGCCTCGCGCGCTTCTCCGATCAATTCCTGCGCGTCTTGCGCCGCCTTGGTTGGGGGCAAATTTAGGATACGGTTTAACAGGTCAATCGCCGCGATGATTTGCTTTTCGTTCAACGCTTTCTTCGCTTCGGTCAATGTGTCATTGGCTAACGTTTCCGTCTCGGCAGGCGAACTGAACGCCGTTGCGCCTGGTGCAAGAGGGTCAGGTGCAGCGTTGGCTGGCGCCGAAGTCGTTAAGACGGGCGATTTTGCGTCGGCCTTTGGCGAAACTTTTGTGCCGTTAGGGGAACCTATTTTCATAGACAACACGTTGTCAGGTATGACAATTCGGATGCTGCGCGGATCCGAACCTGGGCCAACTCGAAATGCGGTGGCGCGCGAAAATTTCACTGAGAGAAATCCGCTGCGGCTGTCGTATGTCACGTCGAACGCCGGTACTTTCTTGTTGCCGGGATGGCGACGTGATTCGGTCAGGAGTCGACCGTCCGCGCGTTCGAGCGTGCCGGTTACCTTAAATTCGATCTTGACCAGCGTGCCCGATGAAGGTGGTGAATGGCGCTCGTATTGCACGGTCGTGCTGAATCGAATTGCAATTTCGGTCTCACCGTTGTCAGACGCTACGTCGATTTGTTCGAGCAGTTCTGCGTTTGCAACCGTCGCCAGCATCCCGCAAAAAAACAGGAACGCCCGGATTCCTCGTGTGCGGTACCGGATGGCGTTTGCTACGGGCAGTGGACGTGGTTCACCTAGCGTCATCGTTGACGGCCTTTCTGTTAGTTGAATTGCTGCGAGCTCAGAATCCGCCGTCGGTAGACCGGTGTTTCCCTGTGCGTGTTTGCGAAATGGTGGTGAACGTGGTGTTTTTATAAAGGTGACAGGCTCCCGAACAGTCTTTCAATTCGGTGACCGTGTAGAGCACCGTCGGTGTATCAACTTTCTTGTGTGAGTCGGGTTTGAACTTGGTGGCGTGACAGCCCGCGCAATCCGGCTTGTAGGCCGCTGCTCTCCAAACGATGGTCTCGTTATTAGTGGTGTGACAGCTCGCGCAGGTAACGCCGCTGTTGTGCGTCCTGTATCCCGGCGATATGTGGGTGTAGGCTGTGACGGGTATCCACGCGGTGGTGCGGTGACACGCGTCGCAGGATCGGGACGTGATGAAATGGGTGGCGGTCTTCCCCGTAGCGGTGATGCCGTTGTGGCACGTGTTGCATGTACCGGGCGTTACGCCGGTGTGGCTGAATGTCGCCGGTTTCCACGCCGTGGTGCGGTGACAAACGTCGCAGGCCTGTGTGGTGGGTACGTGGGTTGCGGTCTTCCCGGTGGCAGTGATGCCGTTGTGGCAAGTTGCGCAACTGCCTGGCACCACGCCTGTGTGACTAAAAGTCGCTGGTTTCCACGCGGTGGTGCGATGGCAGGAGTCGCACGCCAGCGTGGTCGGCAGATGATTGGTCGTCTTGCCGGTGGCGGTTGTCCCGTTGTGGCAGGTAGCGCATGTGCCGGGTACGACACCGGTGTGGCTAAATGTTGCGGGCTTCCAGGCGGTGGTGCGGTGACAGCTATCGCAGGCTTGCGTGGTCGGCAGATGATTGGTTGTCTTGCCGGTGGCAGTTGTCCCGTTGTGGCAGGTAGCGCAGGTGCCCGGAATTACGCCGGTATGGTTGAACGTTGCGGGCTTCCAGGCGGTGGTGCGGTGGCAACTATCGCAGGCTTGTGTGGTCGGCAGATGATTGGTCGTCTTGCCAGTGGCAGTCGTGCCGTTGTGGCAAGTTGCGCAACTGCCAGGCACCACGCCGGTGTGACTGAAAGTCGCTGGCTTCCACGCTGACGTGCGGTGACAGCTATCGCAGGCTTGCGTGGTTGGAATATGGCCGCTGGTTTTGCCGGTGGCGGTTGTCCCGTTGTGGCAAGTCGCGCAAGTGCCTGGTGTGACACCGGCATGCGTGAACGTCGCGGGCTTCCACGCGGAAGTGCGGTGACAGCTATCACAGGCTGCGGTTGTGGCAAGGTGGTTGATGGATTTGCCCTTTCCGCTGGTGGCGTTATGGCACGTCGCACAAGTACCGGGTTGCAAGCCGCTGTGGGTAAACGTCGCAGGTGTCCATGCCTTGTTTTGATGACACGAATCGCACTGCTGCAAGGTCGGAATATGGTTGCTGTACTTGGTCGAACTTGAAAAACGGCTGCCCGGTTGATGACACGTATTGCAATCTTTGGGGGTTCCTTGAAATACGCCTCGCTGATGGCAACTCTCGCAGCGCGCTACAGTGTGCGCGCCTGTTAGCGGAAAGCCGGTAAGACTATGATCGACTTGCGCGCCGCCGGTGGGCACTTGCGCGTTTGCCAGATCGGCGATCAAAAGTGCCGAAGTGAACAGCGCGACAATTTGCAGGGTAAACAAAACCAGCCAATGCAGCTTTGGGCGCAATGGGCGGCTAGGGGTCAATATGCTGGATGGATCCAGAGGGCTCCCGGACTTAGTGTGTAAAATAATTACACACCAAGTTTCCCCCGGAATTTACTTAAATGCAATAAGTATTTTGTCGTCAAATGGCGACAGCTACTGATCCTCTGGCTATTTAAGTGCGGGTGTCTTTGCGTTTCCCCGGACGATGCCCGGTTTGAGGGTTCGCCAGTCGCGGCTTACATGGCATCTTTCGCATACCGAGCCAAACCCGCCCGAATGGGTATCGTCGCCGGAATGGCATCCGAAACACGAACGGGGAGGAAGCGGCATCGCTGCCGCGATTTCGGTAGCCGCGCGTTTGTGGCAACCGGTACATGCGACCTTCAGATGCGCGCCGTCAAGTGGATAGTCGGTTTGCCTGAAATGATCGAAATCCCAAGTCTTCCAGCTTCGTGTGTTGTGGCAGGTTTCGCATTTCCCGCCAAGTGTGCGTTTGTGAACGTCGTCGCCATCGTGGCACTTGGCACAAACGGCGGGCGCGTCCTTGTAGGCGGGTGTGCGATGGCATGCCTTGCATTGAGTGCGCGCGTGCGTTCCGCTAAGCTTGAATTTCGATTTGTTGTGGTCATAAAGTACACCTGTCCATTTCTTCTCGCTGTGGCAGGCTTCACATTTATCGCCTAGCTGCCCTTTGTGCGCGTCATCCTTGCGATGACAGGCCAGACAATCCATCGGCAGGGCCTTGGCTCCATCTTTGATATAGAGCGTGCCGGAATGGCATGCGGAACATTTGGTGACGGCGTGTGCATGCAGGAGGGGATATCGGGTCGATTGGGTGTGATCGAAAATGGATGGTTTCCACCCCTTGTCACTGTGGCACGTCTCGCATGCCTTGCCGAACTGGCCATGGTGGCTATCATTGTCGTCTTTGCGATGGCAATCGACGCATACCGTCGGAAGTTTTTCTTTGAGTCCCTTTTTGTGACACTCGCCGCACACGGCAACCTTATGCTTGTTGAACAGGGGAAATTTAGTGTCGCGGTTGTGATCGAAGTTAGTGTTGGTCCAGCCGTTTTCCTTATGGCAACTCTCGCATTTGTCGCCCAGCGTACCCTTGTGGATGTCGTCCTTCACGTGACACGAGTTACAACGGGTTGGCAATTTTTCGGCGTAGAGCGGAGCGCGGTGGCAGGATTCGCATTTTGCGGTGGCATGTTTGCCCAATAGCGGATAACGGGCTTGTTTGGCGTGGTTAAACTGCGATTTCCAATCGTCAGCGCGGTGGCACGATTCGCACTTTTCACCGAAACGCCCCTTGTGGGTGTCGTCTTTGCGATGGCAGGAAAAGCACGCGCGTGGCGTGTCCTTGTAGCGGTTATTTGCGTGGCAAGCGTCGCATTTCGCGTCTGCATGTTTCCCCAACAGGGAGAACCGCGTTTTGTCATGGTCGAACTTGACATCCTTCCACGTCTTGTCGTTGTGGCAGCTATCGCATTTTTCGCCCAAACTCCCTTTGTGTTTGTCCTCTTTGCGGTGGCAAGCGAGGCATGTAGACGGCGCGTCGCGGAACTTCGCTTTCTCGCGATGGCAGGCTTTGCAGACGAGTGGCTCATGTGCATTTCTTAAAGCAAAATTGGTGTGCGCGTGGTTGAAAGCTTTTTCGTCAAAACCTGCAATTTTGGCGTCACGTCCCTTGTGATCGGTGTGACAGCTTTTGCATTCCTTCGTCTGCGTGCTCGGTGACAGTCCGTGAAACCCGCGTTTCGCGGCCACATCGATGGCGACGGGTTTGTGGCAATCAAGGCAGAGGCGACTTTGCTCGGTTTTCTTGAACGCGATGTGGCACTGCTTACATTCTTTCTCGAGTTTGGCGTGGGCTTCGACGACCTTCCCGGGCATGGCGAGCGAGTCAAACGTCTGCGCAAGGTTGGTCGTTGACGATGCCATGCAGAGTAAAAACACGAGCGTTGTCAGCGCCTTCCAGAAACGGCAAGCTGATACTGCTCGCGGCGACCAATAAAAAATCGAGCACATTTCAATACATGTGGACTGCGACAACATGGTAAGTGGCGCTGGCAGCCAGTAGGTAGACAAACGGCAAGTGCAGGATATGCCACCACGCGAACAGGCGCTTGTACATTTCAAATTGCGCGCGACGCGTTACCACTTCAGTGTAGTGCGCCACCAGAGAATCAAATTGCCATCCGCGCATTGCACGTTTTTTGGTGTTCCAGGCGCGGCTTGCTGCGCGACTATCGAGGTGAACAGTGAGCCGGTCGTGACACTGTCGCCGTACGCGCCATTCCACAAACGGCAGTTTGAAAAATTGTAGTGCGGCGGCACTGCGGCTAGGCAGAGGCTCGTTTGCCCAAACGCGGAAATCCATCAATGCCTTGACCACATCCGGTGCCCATTGCATGTCGCGATTCAGATTGAGGGATTCGCTTGTTTCGTCACCTTCAAGTTCATCGAGTTTTAATTCATGGTCGGACAGACCGGCGTGAATTCGTACGTAAATAAAGCGGCCGACGATGCCGCTGGCGGCAACCAGCAGCATCGAGACCATCGCCACCAGTGCGTTTTGCGAAGCGATGCGAAATGTGGAGTGAAAAATGATCGCGAGGGGTCCAACCACGCCGCAAATCATGTGGAAAATGAACCACGGCTTGGTCGAGCCTATTCGCTGAAACGCCTTCACACGTTTTTTTAGCGGGTACACGAGCAGCAGCAGCATGAGGATTCCACCCACCATGCCGAGGCAATAGCCAAAATCTGATCCTGGCGTGTACCAGTCGTTGCTGCGCACGAGGATAGCGCTTGCAACCAGAAGTGCAAGAAGACTGAAGCCCGCAACGCCGTTGCCGACTTTCTTTATTGAATGAAAAAGCATGATTGGGATTGTTGGCCGCAAAGTTGATATGTGTAAAAGTTTGACACAGTTAGGGTATGCTCACAACAATGAAAATATTTACTCTCGTTCCAATCAGGCATGGTTGACTTTATTTCCTACACTTTTTATCTCGTGCCACTCGCGCTGATTTTGTGGTGGACCGCACGCACGCGGTCGCGCGCATCGACAAAAAGCGAGGCTGTGAGAGGTGAGTCGATTGCGGCCGGTTTGACCGAGCCGCCGTCGTTGCATCCGATAATCGATAACGTCTTGTGCTGCGGATCCGGTGCCTGTGTCAGGGCGTGCCCAGAAGAAGCGCTAGGTATCGTTAACGGCAAAGCCGTGCTGATCAACCCAGCCGTTTGTATCGGACATGGCGCTTGCGAAGTTGCGTGTCCGGTGTCAGCGATCCAGCTTGTGTTCGGCACCGAAAAGCGCGGCGTGGAAATTCCGGTCGTAACCCCGGACTTTCAAAGCAATGTTCTCGGCCTGTACATCGCTGGAGAGTTAGGCGGAATGGGGCTGATACGCAAAGCCGCTGAGCAGGGCAGTCAGGCGATTGCGTCTATTCAGGCGCGCCTCAGGGACAAAAAGCCTGCTGGATTCGAATTCGATGTGGTGATCGTCGGTGCGGGTCCGGCAGGTCTCGGCGCTGCGCTGGCGGCCACTGCCGCGAAGCTCAACTATGTGACTCTAGAGCAGGAGGACACCTTGGGCGGAGCGGTTCTACACTACCCACGAGCCAAGATTGCAATGACCGCTCCGGTCACTTTGCCGTTGGTCGGCAAGGTTAAGTGGACCGAGATTTCTAAGGAAAAGCTCCTTGATTTTTGGAATAGTATCGTGGCAACACATCAACTCAATGTGCGCTACGGGGAGCGGATGACGGGTGTCAAACCAATCGACGGCGGATTCGAAGTGACCACTGGCAAGGCAGTTTATCAGGCTGCGACCGTGTTGCTTGCCATTGGCCGAAGGGGTACGCCGCGCAAGTTGGGCGTCGATGGTGAAGACCTGTCCAAAGTGGTTTATCGTCTGCTCGAGCCGGAGCAATACCGTGGCCAGAGTATTTTGGTGGTCGGCGGTGGCGACAGTGCCGTCGAAGCGGGTTTGGCACTTGCCGAGATGCCAGACACCAAGGTCACGCTCTCATACCGCAGCGCAGCGTTCAGTCGCATCAAAACGAAAAACCGCATCCGGCTCGATCATGCCGTCGCCGTTAACGCGTTGACGGTAATGCTTTCGTCGCAAGTCAGGTGTGTCACCCAGAACGAAGCGATCCTCGCCATCGGAGACGCCGAAACCACCATTGCCAATGATGTTGCTATCGTGTGTGCGGGCGGCGAGCTCCCGACCAAGTTATTGCAG
The DNA here is from genome assembly GCA_043793345.1 of Betaproteobacteria bacterium. Lineage (GTDB taxonomy): Bacteria > Pseudomonadota > Gammaproteobacteria > Burkholderiales > Usitatibacteraceae > UKL13-2. Next base: position 12,127 of record JAYVXF010000269.1, read on the forward strand.
TCGATCGGGATCGTCGTTGAGAGCCATTTCGGACAGGCACGTCGCTAGTGTGACGCCGCAATTTCGTGGTTTCCGCAACCCCCCCCTTGCTCATAACAAACTCGCTGGAGCTTGACGCGGTCAGGCAGCGGGATACCGCGATCCTACGGTAGCCAATATATACGACATTTGATTTTTAACGGCTTTTTAAGCTATACTAACGGACTGTTTTGGTTCAAGTTTTTTGAGCCGGGCAAATCCACACCCTCGCACCGTTAAGGTCTTTTCCGGCTCGCATACCGCCGACAGAGTCTTGTGAGGGGAGGCTAACCTTA
>JAYVXF010000270.1:0-3897 GCA_043793345.1 Betaproteobacteria bacterium
TGTCGAAAACATCATTCAAAAGCTTCTGCAAAAGTGCGACTACGATGTCGAAAAAGCGCAGCGCGGCATCGTTTATATCGACGAAATCGACAAGATTTCACGCAAATCAGATAACCCGTCGATCACCCGCGACGTGAGCGGTGAAGGCGTGCAGCAGGCGCTCCTGAAATTGATTGAGGGCACGATTGCGTCGGTGCCTCCACAAGGTGGCCGCAAACATCCGAATCAAGAGTTTGTGCAAATAGACACCACCAATATTTTGTTCATTTGTGGTGGCGCGTTCAGTGGCCTGGAGAAAGTGATCCAGCATCGCACTGATCGCGTCGGCATTGGTTTTGGCGCGGATGTGCGCTCAGGCAATGACCGCGAAGCCAGCAACCAGTTGCTGCGTGATTGCGAGCCGGAAGACCTGATCAAATACGGCCTCATTCCGGAATTCGTCGGTCGTCTGCCGGTGGTTGCCACGCTCGAAGAGCTCGATGTGAAAGCATTGATGCGCATCCTCACGGAGCCGAAAAATGCCCTGACCAAGCAGTACGAAAAACTGTTCGCGATGGAAGGTGTTGCGCTTGAGTTTCGCGACACGGCGCTTGCGGCGATTGCGAAACGGGCGCTGGAAAGAAAAACCGGCGCACGTGGTTTGCGTTCCATTATCGAGCATGCATTGCTCGACATCATGTTCGAATTGCCTTCGCTCAGCAACGTTGAAAAAGCGGTGGTCGACGAAGGCACTATCATCAGCGAACAAAAGCCCCTCCTCATTTATTCCGATCAGCCGAAGGTGGCGGGCGCGCAAAAATAGCAACTTCATCGATCAATTCGCGTACCGGGCATTTTTTGCTCCGAAGCATGTGGCCTTTGATCGCTTGACAATATTTTTGATGCCCCCAGTTAGAATTCGTACACCTTTTTCTCGCGCATTTCCAAGGATGGGACCATGAGCCAAATTCCGAACGACACCGACTCCACAATCCTGCCGCTGCTGCCGCTGCGCGATGTGGTGGTTTTTCCACATATGGTGATCCCGCTTTTCGTGGGCCGCCCGAAATCCATCAAAGCCCTGGAAGCCGCGATGGAGGAGGGAAAAAACGTCGTGCTGGTGGCACAAAAATCTGCCGCAAACGACGAACCGACGCCAGAAGACCTGTATGACGTGGGCACAGTTGCGAGCATTTTGCAGATGTTGAAACTCCCGGACGGCACGGTAAAAGTGCTGGTCGAAGGCGTTCATCGCGCACGCATCAACCACGTGTTGAACGTGAAAGAAAATTACGAGGCCGACGTTTCGCCGATTCCGCAGGAAGAAGGCGACAACAATGAGGTAGAAGCGATGCGTCGCAGCCTTTTTGCGCAGTTTGATCAATACGTCAAACTCAACAAGAAAATTCCGCCAGAAGTATTGACTTCACTTTCCGGTATCGAAAGTGCGAGTCGCCTGTCCGATACGATTGCGGCGCACCTGCCGTTAAAGCTTGAGCAAAAGCAGCAAATTCTCGAAAATTTCGATGTGCCTGCGCGCCTCGAACAACTGCTCGGCTTGCTTGAAACTGAAATCGACATCCTTCAGGTGGAAAAGCGCATCCGTGGTCGCGTCAAGCGACAAATGGAAAAAAGCCAACGCGAGTATTACCTGAACGAGCAAGTAAAAGCGATCCAGAAAGAGCTCGGTGAAACCGAAGAAGGTGCCGACATTGATGAGCTGGAAAAAAAGATCAAAGCCGCCCACATGTCCAAGGAAGGGCGCACCAAGGCCGAGTCCGAACTGAAAAAATTGAAGCTGATGCCACCGATGTCGGCCGAAGCGACCGTGGTCAGGAACTATATTGATACGCTGGTCGGTCTGCCGTGGAAAAAGAAAACCAAGGTGAGCTCCGATCTGCTTAACGCTGAAAAAGTACTCGATGCCGATCACTACGGCCTCGAAAAGGTCAAGGAGCGCATCGTTGAGTATCTGGCCGTACAAAGCCGCGTCGACAAGCTCAAAGCGCCGATTTTGTGCCTTGTCGGGCCACCCGGCGTCGGCAAAACCTCGCTAGGTCAGTCGATCGCCAAAGCCACCAATCGCAAATTCATTCGCATGTCACTCGGCGGCGTGCGCGATGAATCCGAGATCCGTGGGCATCGTCGTACCTACATCGGCTCGATGCCGGGCAAGATCCTGCAAAACATGACCAAGGTGGGCGTGAGAAATCCGCTGTTCCTGCTCGATGAAGTCGACAAGATGGGCATGGATTTTCGTGGCGACCCGGCCAGCGCGTTGCTCGAAGTGTTGGATCCTGAACAGAACCACACATTTCAGGATCATTACGTCGAAGTGGATTTTGATTTGTCCGATGTGATGTTCGTGGCGACATCCAACTCCTTCAACATTCCGCCAGCGCTGCTGGATCGGATGGAAGTCATTCGGCTCGCCGGCTATACCGAGGACGAGAAAGTCCATATCGCGCGGCAATATTTGCTGCCCAAGCAAATGAAAGCCAATGGCGTAAAAGACGAAGAGCTGCATGTCGCCGATCCCGCGCTGCGTGACATCGCGCGCTACTACACGAGGGAAGCTGGCGTTCGCGGCATGGATCGTGAGATTGCGCGTATTTGTCGCAAGGTGGTTAAAGCGCAAATGACCAAGAAAAAAGACGGCAAGGCGCAAGTGCTTGCAAAAAATCTTGACAAGTATCTGGGCGTACGCCGCTATTCATACGGCATCGCTGAAAAGACCAATCAGGTCGGTCAGGTGACGGGCTTGGCATGGACGGAAGTGGGCGGTGAATTGCTTACGGTCGAGGCTGCGCGCCTGCCGGGTAAAGGCAAGGTTGACACCACCGGCAAGCTTGGCGAGGTGATGCAGGAATCGATCAAGGCTGCCATTTCAGTGGTGCGTTCGCGCGCGAAAATGCTCGGCATTGCCGAAGATTTTTACGAGAAGAATGATCTCCACATTCACCTGCCGGAAGGCGCCACGCCAAAGGACGGCCCGAGCGCGGGTATCGCCATTACCACCGCGCTGGTCTCGGTATTGAGCGGGATTCCGGTGCGCTGTGACGTCGCCATGACGGGGGAAATCACCCTGCGCGGTGAGGTATTGCCGATTGGCGGATTGAAGGAAAAATTACTGGCCGCCGCGCGCGGTGGCATCAAGACGGTGTTGATCCCAGAGGAAAACGAAAAAGATCTGGTCGAAATTCCGGATGAGATCACCAAAAATCTGAAAATTATTCCGGTACGATGGATAGACAAAGTGCTTGAGCTGGCGCTTGAACGGATACCTGTGCCGTTGTCAGAAGCGGTCGACTTGCCGGTAGTCGCCAATGCCGTGAAAGAAGTCGTACCGGTGGTCACGAAGCATTGAAGTAAAGCGAGGCAGTGTGGCTTATGCGCGCGCCGATAGATAATTTGTCACCGAAATGCGTAACTTTGCTTGACACCTGCTTTCGCAACTTGATATAAAACTAAAATGCATTTCAGCATGTAAAATTCTGTTTGACGAGTGCTTAAGTTATCAGGCTGCTATATTTGAGTCAGAGCATTTTTCATCTAATCGTCCGCCCTGAAGCCTGGGGCTGCATAAGAAACATTCCAAGGAAGGAAACGCCCCGTGAATAAATCAGAATTGATCGACGCAATCGCAAAATCAGCCGACATCTCCAAGGCCGCTGCCCAGCGCTCGCTGGACAGCATGGTTCACGCTGTCAAGCTTTCTCTCAAGCGTGGCCACATGGTCACGCTGGTCGGCTTCGGCACTTTTTACGTAGGCAAGCGCGCAGCGCGTGCCGGTCGAAATCCGCGCACTGGTGCAGCGATCAAGATCAAGGCTGCAAAAGTCCCGAAATTCCGTGCTGGAAAAGCGCTCAAGGATGCGTTAAACTAGCGGACTTTCGGGTGCTTAGCTCAGCTGGTAGA